>JANYHJ010000125.1 GCA_025359135.1 Gemmatimonadota bacterium
GCGGGCATCGTCGTCATGGAGGGTGCGGCGCTTCCGGGCGTTGTCTCACTTGCGGTGCCCCAGCAGCCCGTCCATCGCGACCTCGACCGTTGCCCCCTTGCTGCCGCGATTCTCGATCGTGAGCGCGTACACGGCGCCCGCCATGTCAGCGTCACGGCCGAAGGGCGCGAACACCGTCCCGCGCAGCACCAGCTCGTCGACGCGCGTCGTGAAGGTCGGCAGCCACGCGAGCGCGCGCTCCCACGCGATTCCTGCCTCCGCGAGCCGTCGTTCCACGCCGTTGACGCGCACGCGCGGCGTCAGCAGTCCGGGTCCGGTTCCCGCGGTGAAGTCCCGGCAGCCGGCGAATTCAACGGCCGCGCGCGCGCCGCGATGGAGCACACCCACGGCATGCAGGGCGCCATCCACCGGATGGATGCACGGCAGCGTCAGCCAGTGGTTGCCGGTGAACTGCCAGCTCACGCCGGGCGGTGGTATCGGGCTCATCTCGAGGGTATGAGGGAAGCGGCGAAAGCTCGCCGGACATCGCGCCAGACGCCACCCGAGCCATTATCCTTCTCCCGTGCTGATTCACGACGCTTCGGCGCCTCGATTTCGCCTGCGCCTGGTCCTTGCGGGTGTCCTCCTCATCCTTGCTGCCGTCACTCCGGTCCTGGCCGGGGCGCAGCGCCTGTTCGGCGCAGGCGAGGACGCACAGGTCCTCAAGCGCGGCGAACTCCGCTGGGCACTCGGCGGGCGCTGGAACGCGTGGGACGAACAGCTCGACGGCAGCGGACAGCGCGGGCCGATCAATGCGCGCTTCACGAGCGCCGACGCGGGCACCGAGTACTTCGGCGGTCTCGTTCCAACGCAGGGCGGCATTCGTTCGGCCCTCGGCGACTCCTCCGCGCGCGTCTCGCTCGGCGCCACGCGGCTTCGCAGCGAGTATCACCACGAGGTGGTGCCGTTCACCTTCGAGCTCGGGCTGAGTCGCCGGCTCACGATCGGCGTCTCACTACCACTGGTGCTCTCTTACGTGAGCGCCGCATTCGACATCAATCGGCTGAATCCCTCGCCGGCCAACATCGGGCTCAATCCCGGCTTCGGCAGCACGCTCATCGGTGGCTTGGCCGCCAGCGTGCAGACGCAGGCCAATGCGGCCGTCACGGCGCTGCAGGCCGCGTACCCGTCGTGCTTCGCTCCCGTGCCCGCCGGCGGCTGTACCTCCACCGTTGCGCTCGCCGGCAACACCACCGCGCTCGGCAGCGGTGTCGCGCGCGTCTACGGCACCACGGGTCGCTTCGCGCCAGTTGCCGGCAGCAACCTCGACGCCGCCCTCACCGCACGCTTCAACGCGATCAATGCGCAGCTGCGCACGGCGCTCGGCATTCCCGTGGGTGGCAGCGATCCGATCACGGCTCGTCCCACGGCCGCCGCGGTGCGCATGGCCGTGGCCGACTTCAACACTGTCCTGCTGACGAGCCCGTACGGCGTGCAAAGCGACACGCTCACCGTGCTCGAACGAACCGCGCTCGGCGACGTGGACCTCTCGGCGCGCTACCAGTGGCTCAACACGATCGACGGCGCCAAGCGCGACAGTGGCCGCGCCAATCCGTCGGGGCTTCAGCTGCGGAGCGTGTTCGGCATCACGGCGCGGCTCGGCACGGCAGCGCGCGCCTACACCGGCAAGCCACTCGACCTGGGCGCCGGCGATGGCGCCACCGGCGTTGAACTCCGCTCGACGACCGACCTGATTGCCGGCGATCACTTCTGGGCGTCGATCACCGGTCGCTACACGAAGATGATGTCCGGCGACGTGGACCAGCGTATCCCACTGAGCGCCGCCGAGGCGATCGTGCCGATTTCGCGCCGCGCCACGGTGCAGCGCCAGCTCGGCGACTACGCCGAGCTCGAGGTCACGCCGCGCTGGATGTTCAACGACTACTTCGCCGTGTCCGCGGACTACTTCCTCTACCTGCGAAAGGGCACGCGCTACAGCGGAGCGCCGATCACGATCACCGATCCGTACAGCGGCGGCCCCCTGACGCTTGACCCGTCCGTGCTGAACACGCCGCACCAGCTGGCGCAGCGCGTCGGGTTCGGGCTCGCCTACTCGACCGTTGCGGCTGCGGCGCGCCGCAAGACGGGCATCCCGCTCGACATCCGCTGGCAGCGCGTCATGACGGTCGGGGGCGAGAACACGCCGTTCTCATTCCAGGACCGGCTGGAGCTCCGCGTGATCACGACGCTCTTCGGGAAGAAGTAGCCGGGCGCGCGCCGCGCCTGCGCTCCCGGGCGCTTCAGCCTAGCTTCTGCCCATGCCCTGCTTCGCCGTCGTTCTCGCCCTCGCCTTTCCGCGCCTCGTGCTCGCGGGGCTCTGGCTATTCTCGAGCTGGCTCGTCGGCGTGTTCACGGCGCCGGTCTGGCCCGTGCTCGGCTTCCTCTTCCTGCCGACCACGACGCTCTGGTATGCGGGTGTGCACCATTGGTACGGCGGGCAGTGGACCATGTGGCCCGTCGTGGGGCTGGTGCTCGCGCTCATGTTTGACGGCGCGCCGGGAATGCTCGGCCGCCTGCTCAAGCGTCGCGCCAACGGCTGATCGCGCGGTGCGGAGGTCGGTCGCCGCTCGCGCGCGACCGGGCTGGCGACGCTGCGTACGGGCGGTGCGCCCGCGCCTTCAACTGCTACTGCAATCGCTTCTGCAGGCGGTCCGCGATCCGGTTCTCGAGCTCTCCGGTCGAGCTGCATCGCATGACTTGGCCGCCGTTGCCGGTGCCTTCACCGCTCGCCTGCATCGCGCTCTGCACAACGGTGGCGGATCCCGATGGGCTCAACACCGTCTCGACCTTGAGCGCGATGAAGTACGAGTCAGCGTTGGGACCGAGCGTGCTGCGACCGCAATCGACGTAGCGCGACAACGGTACGCCGCCAAGCGAACGCCGGACGCGGATCACGCTGCTCGTGAGCCGGTGCTCTTTCTGCGAGATGCCGTCCACGGTCACGCCGAGCGTGTTCCAGATGTCCGGGAGCACCGCCCACACATCGTCGAGTGGTTTGCCGATGGTGTTCGACGAGACGAATTTGGTCGACTGCACCGTGGCATCCATGGCAAACGGCGCGGCATCGCCTCCGACTCTCACGCGATCGACGACGGTTCCCGGTCCGCTGCCGGCCGGCGCGGACGACTGGCCGGTGGTCGACGCGCAGGCGGCGAGGAGCAGGATGGCGGCGGCGGTGAGAGCGCGCATGGGGCGATGGGTGCGGGGGAATCGGATGATACACTACCACCCGGCGTCCGTGACAGTTCCGGACGGGCGCGCCATATGGGGCGAATGCCCCACTATGGGGCGAATGCCCCATGTCTCGGCCTTAGCGCTTTCTTGCCGCGCGTCCGGACGCGTCGCCCACGTTCGCCGCACTCTGTGACGGCGCGGCGAGCGCGAGCAACTCGCGCGCGTGCGCCCGGCTGACCACACTCTCATCGTCGCCGCCAAGCATGCGCGCCACCTCGAGCACGCGTGCGTCGCCCGCGAGCACCGTCACGTCTGCCGTGGTCACGCCACCCCTCGCGCCCTTGCTCACGAGAATGTGGTGGTGCGCACGCGCGGCCAGCTGCGGCAAATGCGAAATCGCGAAGACCTGGTGATGCTCCGCAACGCGACGCATCGCATCTCCCACCTGCAGTCCCACCTTGCCGCCGATCCCCGCATCCACCTCGTCGAACACCAGCGTGGGCACGTGGTCCAGCCGTGCGAGGATCGTCTTGAGCGCGAGCATGACACGCGAGAGCTCACCGCCCGACGCCACGCGCGCGATCGGGCGCGTCTCGTGACCGAGGTTGAGCGTGACGCGGAACTCGACCGTTTCCGCACCGTGGGCAGCGGGCTCGGAGAGTGGCAGCAGCGCCGCGGTGAACCGTCCATCGGGCATGCCGAGCGTCGGTAGGAGTGCGTCGACTTCGCGCGCAAGACGCGCGGCTGCCGAGGTCCGCCGCTTGGTCAGTCGCGCCGCGGCATCCCGCAGCGCGGCGTCGGCTGCCGCCGCACGCGCCTCGAGCGCGGTCATGTCGCCGCCGGATCCATCCAGCAGCGCCAGCTCCGCCGCGGCGCGCGCGCCGGTGGCCAGGACATCGTCGAGCGCGGGGCCATGCTTGCGCATGAGCTTGAAGACGACGTCGCGCCGGCGCTGCACCTCGGTGAGCCGCGCCGGGTCGAGTTCCACGTTGCCGGCGTAGCTCTCGAGTTCGCGCGCGAGCGCCTCGAGCGCGTAGTACCCGGCGTCGAACGACTCCTGCAGTGGGGTGATGGTGGCGTCGATGCGCGTGAGCTGCGCGAGGGTGCGCTGCAGTCCGCCCAGTCTCGTCAGGATGGCCTCCTCGTCACCCTCGAGCGCGTCAGAAAGACCCGACGCGAGCGTGCGCAATTCGTCCGCGTTCTCGAGACGTCTGGCTTCCTCTTCAAGGCGCAGGTCCTCACCCGGCACGAGCTTCGCCTCGGCGACTTCGCGCGCGACGTGGCGCAACCAGTCGGCCCGGCGTTCGGCTTCCGCCGTGCGCGTGCGGAGTGCCGTGATGGCGTGTCGCGCGTCGCTCAACTCGTGCGCCGACTCCGCCACCGCCTTCACCTCCGCAGCCGCCTCGGCAAATGCGTCGAGGATTGCGCGCTGCGATGGTTCGTCGAGCAACGCCTGCGAGGCGTGCTGGCCGTGCACGCTCACGAGTGCCTCCCCGAGCTCGGCGAGCACCGTGGCCGTGACCGTGGTGCCGTTCACCCAGGCGCGTGCGCGTCCGGTGGCGGCAACTTCGCGCTTGAGCACCAGCATGCCGTCCTCGGACTCGAGCCCGCGCGCGTCCAACAGGGCGCGAATGCCGGCGTGCGTGCCGATCTCGAAGTCGCCCTCGACGGTGGCCTTGTCGGCGCCGGTGCGCACGGCATCGCTCGATGCGCGCTCGCCGAGCAGCAGTCCCAACGCACCGACGACGATCGACTTCCCGGCCCCGGTCTCGCCCGTCAGGACGTTGAACCCCGGGGCGAGCGTCAGCGTCAGCTGTTCGATGATGGCGAGATTGCGGATCCGGAGTTCAGTGAGCATGGGCCCGTTATTCGTCGCGGTCGGCGAGTCCGCCCCATCCCATCTTCTGGCGCAGCACGGAGAAGAAGGAGCTCCCGTCGAAGCGGACGATCCGCACGGTCGACGGGGCGCGGCGTATCACCAGCGTGTGTCCACCGCTGAATGTCGTACCGACCTGACCGTCCACGGTAACCAAAAGCTCCTCGGGCCCATCTTCCGCACGCACGCGGATCTCCGACGTCGGCGCGAGCACCAGCGGGCGCACGGCCAGCGTGTGCGGCGACACCGGCGTCAACAGGATCGACTCGACGGTCGGGTAGACTACCGGGCCACCGGCCGAGAGTGAATACGCGGTGCTCCCCGTCGGCGTGCTGATCACCACGCCATCGCCCGAGTACGCGCCCACCGACTGTCCGTCGACCACCACGCTGAAGCGCAGCACGCGCGCAAAGCCACCCTTGTGGAGCACGATGTCGTTGAGCGCCCGCAGCGGCGCGGCCACGTCCACCGTGCCGTGGATCGTGTGGGCTTCGAGCCCCATGCGCGGTTCCGCCGTGAACGCGCCACTCGCGTAGCGCCGCAGCGCATCGTCGAGCTCGCTCCCCGAGCAACTCGTGAGAAAGCCAAGCCGACCGAGGTTCACGCCCAGCAGCGGCACCGAATGCCCGGCCAGCCAGCGCGCGCCCCGCAGCAGCGTGCCGTCGCCGCCGAGCGTGAGGACGCAGTCGAGCCCCTCGGCATCCGTGAGCAGCGCGCTCGATGGCGTGAGCTCGTGGAGGTCGCGCTCGAAGGCGAGCGAGAGACCCAGCGTTGGGGCCAGCGCCGTCAGCCGCCCGAGAATCTCCGGGAGGTCGTCGTAGCCGCGGTGCCCGACGACGCCGACGCGCTTCACCCGGCGACCGCCTCGCTCTCGTGCAGTGCGCGCACCTTGTCGGCGATACCAGCCGCGTCGATGCCGCAGAGCGCGAGCTGACGCGCGCGCGAGGCCGCGTAGATGATCCGGTCGGGGACGCCATGCGGCACCACGCGCACCGTCGGGTCCATCGTGTCCACGACGCCCGCCATGTACGAGCCGAACCCGTTGACTACGGTGCCCTCTTCGACCACCAGCAGGTGCTTGTGGTCGGTGAGCAGCGCGGCGAGCGTGAGCGCGTCGTACGGCTTGAGGAAGCGGCAGTTCACCACGGTCACGTTGAGTCCCTCGCTGGCCAGCGATTCGGCCGCCTTGAGCGACTGGTTGACCATCGTGCCGACGGCGAGGATGGCGACGTCCTGTCCCTTCCTGATCACGTCCCACGTGCCGTAGGGTACCGGTGCGATCTCCGATGCCGCGGGCGGCGTGTCGGGGGCCGTATCGCGCGGGTAGCGCACCGTGAACGGGCCGTTGTGCGCGAGGCCGGTCTTGAGGAGCGCGAGCATCTCGGTCGCATCCTTGGGCGCCGTGACCGTCATGCCCGGTACCGCGAGCATGTAGGCGATGTCATAGAGCCCGGCGTGCGTCTCGCCGTCTTCGCCAACCAACCCCGCACGATCCATCGCGAACACCACCGGCAGGTGCTGGATGGCCACGTCGTGGATGATGTTGTCGTAGCCGCGCTGCAGGAACGTCGAGTAGATCGCCACCACCGGGCGCACTCCGGCGGTCGCGAGCCCCGCCGCAAACGTCACGCCGTGGCCCTCGGCAATGCCGACGTCGAACACTCGCTTCGGATGCACCTTGGCCGTCGTGCCCGTGCCCGTACCGCTCGGCATCGCGGCGGTAATGGCGACGACGTCCTTCTGCGCCGTCATGATCTCCGCCAGCCCCTTACCGAAGACCGCCGTGTAGTTCGCGTTGCCGGTTGCCGTCTTGAGTTGCTTGCCCGTCGACGGGTCGTGCCCCGGCGGAAGCGCGTGCCACTTCTCGACATGTTCGCCCGCGGGAAACCCCTTCCCCTTCTGCGTGATCACGTGGACGAGACGCGGTCCCTTCATCTCGCGCACTTCCCGGAGGGTGTCGAGCAGTTCGGTCGTGTCGTGACCATCGATCGGACCGAAGTAGCGGAACCCGAGTTCCTCGAAGAGCACGCCCGGCGTGAGGAATGACTTGACGCTCTCCTCCCACTTCCGCACGAGCGCGCCGATCATCGGTTGCTGGTCCGCGATCTCGCCGATCTTCGAGCGCAGGCGATTGTAGATCGGGTTGCGCTGCACCTGCGTGAGGTACTTGTGCATCGCGCCCACATTGGGCGCGATCGACATCTCGTTGTCGTTCAAGATCACGACGATGTCCGAGTCGCTCGCACCGGCGTTGTTGAGTCCCTCGTACGCGAGCCCCGATCCGAGCGAGCCATCGCCGATGATGGCGACGACCTTGTGCGTGCCGCCTTGCAGGTCGCGCCCGAATGCCATGCCGACGGCCGCCGAGATCGACGTGGCCGCGTGTCCGGCGCCGAAGGTGTCGTACTCGCTTTCCGAGCGCTTGAGGAAGCCGGAAAGGCCGCCTTCCTGCCGCAACGTGTCGAAGCGGTCCTTGCGTCCCGTGAGGATCTTGTGCGGATACCCCTGATGTCCGACGTCCCACACCAGGCGGTCGACCGGCGTGTCGAACACGTAGTGCAGCGCGATGGCCAGCTCGACGACGCCCAGGCCGGCGCCGATGTGGCCGCCGGTGGTCGCGCACGACTGGATCAGGAACTCGCGCATCTCCTGGGCCAGCTGCGGGAGCTGTTCACGAGGAATTTGCCGGAGTCCGGCGGGCGTCTGCGCGCGATCGAGCAGGGACATGACGGGGAGGGTTGAAGTGCGTCGGGGCCAGCCATCGGTCCCGACCTGCGACACACCGTGGAACTTACGACGAACGACGAACCATGAACCGGGCGAGGTAGTCCAGATCGGGGGTCAGGAGCCCCTCCCCGGCGAGGGCCGCGCATGCATCTTCGACCAGCGACTCGGCGCGCGCACGCGCACCGTCAATGCCCATGAGCGCCGGATAGGTGCTCTTCTGCAGCGCCAGATCCCGGCCCGCCACCTTGCCCAGCTGGTCGGTGGTAGCCGTGACATCGAGTACGTCATCCGCAATCTGGAAGGCCAGCCCGATGGCGGCGCCGTAGCGCTCGAACGCCGACATCGCAGCCGGAGAGGCGCCGGCCGCCATGCCGCCGAGCATCACGGAGGCCTCGATCAGCGCTCCAGTCTTCGCGCGGTGGATCCGTTCCAACTGCCCGAGCGTGAGGGCGGTTCCTTCACCTTCGAGGTCGAGGAGTTGCCCACCGATCATGCCGCCCGCCCCGGAGGCGACCATCAGCGTCCGCACGATCGCACCGCAGACGGCAGGAGCGAGCTTGAGCGAGCGCGCGGCGGCGTCTGCCGCCTTCGCGGCCAGTGGCACCATGGCCAGACCAGCCGCGGTGGCTGCCGGCACGCCGTGCACCCGGTGGACCGTGAGGCGGCCGCGGCGCATGTCGTCGTCGTCCATGCAGGGCAGGTCGTCGTGCACGAGCGAGTAGGCGTGCACCACCTCGACCGCCGCGGCCAACTCGGTCACGGAGCCGGTGCCGCCAGCCGCGCGGTGAGCTGCCATCACGAGGATGGCGCGCAGTCGCTTGCCCTCGCCCAGCAGCGAGTAGCGAATGGCTTCCGCTACCGTCGGGGCCAGGGGCCCGAGGTACCGGTCGCACAACCTCGCCAACGCGCGGTCGATCTCCGAGCGCTCGACTGCGAAGGATCGTTCAGTCGCCACGACGGTCAAGTTCATTCAGGGCAAAGGTTCCATCCGCTCGCTCGACGAGCACCTTGAGCGTGGCCTCGGCCTGGGCCAACGCGGCCTGCGCCGCCTTGAGTTCGCCGACGCCCTCCTCGAAGAGCGTGAGGGCGCGGTCGAGCGGCACCTCCTCGTCATCGAGTTCGCGCACGATCGCCTCGAGGCGTTCGAGACGGGCCTCGAACGGCACGGCCGGATCGGGGGCCTTCGGTGCCTTGTTCATCGGGATGCTCCCGGCGCGTTGCGAGGCGCCAGCGGAGGAGCGCCCTGAGGCGCCCCGGGGGTGACGGCCACCGTGCTGGCCTGCACTTCGCCGTCGCGCAGCACGAGTCGGAACGGGAATCCGGGGGCAAAGCGTGCCGCGCTTACGAGCGCGGCACCGTCGGCGTCACGCGCCACGGCGTACCCGCGCGCGAGCGTCGCCAGTGGCGAGAGCGCCTCGAGTCGCGCGGCCGCGTGGCCCAACCGCGCAGCCGCGCGTTCAGTCAGCTGCCGTGAGGTGAGGGTGAGATGACGCGCGGTCATCGTCAGCGCCTGACGCCCGCGCCGAGCACGGCGTTCGAGCGAGGCACGCATGTGCTGCGCGAGGCGTGCCACGGTGGATACGAGCGCGAGATGGTCCGGCACGGCGCGCTCTGCAGCGGCGGACGGCGTCGGTGCGCGCCAATCGGCCACGAGGTCCGAGAGCGTCACGTCCACTTCATGTCCCACCGCGCTGATGATCGGAATCGGGCACGCGGCGATGGCGCGGCAGAGCAGCTCGTCGTTGAAGCACCAGAGATCCTCGCGCGAGCCGCCACCGCGCCCGATGATCACGAGGTCGCAGGCATTCCATCGTGCCACCCGCTCCAGTGCGCCGATGAGCGAGTCCGCCGCGCCGTCGCCCTGCACGATGGCGGGCACGAGCACGAGTTCCGTGGCGGCCGAGCGGCTGCGTGTCACCGCCACCACGTCGTGGAACGCCGCCCCCGTGGCGCTCGTGATGAACGCGATGCGACGCGGCGCGAGCGGCAGCGGTCGCTTGCGTGATTCCTCGAGCAGGCCGTCCGCCTCGAGCTTCCGCCGCGTCTGCTCCATCGCCTTGCGCCAGAGCCCCTCGCCAGCAGCCTCCATGCGCGTGGCCACGAACTGGATCTCGCCGCGCGCGGTGTAGATCGACAACCGTCCGAAGAGGCAGACCTCCATGCCGTCATCGGGCGAGGCGGGCATGCGCTGGTTGTCGAGCCGCCACACCACGCAGCGCAGCTGCGACTCCTGGTCCTTGAGCGTGAAGTACCAGTGACCGTTGCGGTGCGCCGTGAAGTTGCTCACCTCGCCGCGGATCCAGAGCGGCTGGAACGCGCCCTCGAGCACCGCCTTGGCCGTCTGTGTGAGCGTGGCAATCGTGACGGCGCTCTCCGGCGTGGCGCCGGGCGTCGCAGCGGCACGCCGCGGCCGCGCGTCGTCGAACGCCGGCTCCGCGCGCTCGGGTGACGAGAGTCCCAGGTCACCTTGGGTAGGCGACGGTCCGGAGATGCGGCGTGAACGCACTACGCGGCGCCTACCGTTCGTCCGGCCGCCGTGATCGTGTTCTTGAGCAGCATGGCGATCGTCATCGGCCCGACGCCCCCCGGCACCGGCGTGATCCACGACGCCACCGCGCTCGCGCTCGGGTAGTGCACGTCGCCATAGAGCCGCGTGCCGCTCTTGGTACTCGGATCGTCGACGCGGTTCATGCCGACATCGATCACCACCGCGCCGGCCTTCAGCATGTCGCCGGTGATCATCTCCTTCCGCCCGATGGCGGCGATCACGATGTTCGCGCGCTTGAGGTGGCTGGCCAGTTCGCGGGTGCGCGAGTGACACACCGTGACGGTCGCGTCCCCTCCCTTGCCCGGCAGCAGCAGCAGCGCGGCCATCGGACGACCGACGATCGTGCTGCGCCCCACCACCACCGCGTGCGCGCCCTGCGTGTCGATGTCATGGCGCAGCAGCAGCTCACGCACGCCGAGCGGCGTGCACGGGATGAAGCCGCTCATGTCGCCGGAGAACAGCTTGCCCGCATTTACCGGATGGAAGCCGTCGACGTCCTTGGCCGGATTGATGGCGAGAATGACCGCCTGCGGATCGATCTGCTTTGGCAACGGCATCTGAACGAGGATGCCGTGGATCTCGGGATCGTGGTTGAGCCGCTCGACGACCGCCAGCAACTCCGCCTGCGTCGTGGCCGCGCTCATGCGGATCGTGTCCGACCGCATGCCGGCCTCTTCGCACGCCTTGCCCTTCGAGCGCACATACACGGCGCTCGCCGGGTCTTCACCCACGAGCACGACCGCGAGCCCCGGCTTCACTCCCTTCGCAACCAGCGCGGTCGTCTCGGCCTTCACTTCCTCGCGGATCGCCTTCGCGACCGCCGACCCATCGATGATGCGGGCCGAGCCCGCCACGGCCGAGGTCATCGCGCGTACTCCACGGCGCGGGTTTCCCGGATCACGACCACCTTGATCTGGCCCGGGTACTGCAATTCCGCCTCGATGCGCCGCGCGATTTCGCCGGAAAGCGACGCCATGCGCACGTCATCGACGTCGTCCGGGGTCACGACCACGCGCACCTCCCGGCCCGCCTGGATCGCGAACACCTTCTCCACGCCACGGTAGCTCGCGGCAATCTTCTCGAGCCCCTCGAGGCGCTTGACGTAGGTCTCGAACGCCTCGCGGCGCGCCCCCGGACGCGAACCCGAGATGCTGTCGGCGGCCTGCACGAGCACCGATTCCTCGCTCTCGTGCGGCACGTCGTCGTGATGCGCGGCAATGCAGTTGATGACCATCGGGTTTTCGCCGTACTTGCTCGCGACTTCGACGCCCAGCTGCACGTGCGTCCCCTCGTGCTCGTGCGTGAGCACCTTGCCCACGTCGTGCAGCAACGCCCCGCGCTTGGCCAGCATCACGTCGAGCCCGAGCTCCGCCGCCATCATGCCGGCCAGGTGCGCCACCTCCTTGCTGTGGTGCAGGATGTTCTGCCCGTAGCTCGTGCGCCAGCGCATGCGGCCGATGAGCTTGATCAGCTCCGGGTGCAATCCGTGGATGCCGGTCTCGTAGGCAGCCTGTTCGCCCATCTCCACGATGGCGACTTCGACTTCCTTGCGCGCCTTGCTGACCACTTCCTCGATGCGCCCCGGATGGATGCGCCCATCGGTGACGAGCTTCTCGAGCGCGATGCGCGCGACCTCGCGGCGCACCGGATCGAAGCACGACACGACCACCGTGTCCGGCGTGTCGTCGATGATCACGTCGACACCGGTGGCGAGCTCGAAGGCGCGGATGTTGCGCCCCTCGCGGCCGATGATGCGCCCCTTCATCTCGTCGTTCGGCAGCGCCACGCTCGACACCGACACTTCGGCCGTGGTGTCACTGGCGACGCGCTGCACCGCGAGTGCCACGATCTTCCGCGCCTCGCGATCGGCGTCGCGCTTGGCGCGTTCACGGATCTCGCGGAGCTTGTTCGCCGCGTCGGCGTGCGCTTCCTCCTCGAGCCGCTTCATCAACTCGGCCTTGGCTTCGGCAATCGACATGCCGGCCAGGGACTCGAGCCGGCGCCGCTCGTCCGTCACCAACTGGTCCAGTTCGGACTGCCGGTCGGACATCGTCTTCTCTTTGCGGCCCAGTTCCGAGCCGCGGCGGCCGAGGTCCTTGTCGCGCTGTTCGAGGATCTCGAACTTGCGATCGAGCGCGCCCTCCTTCTCGGTCACGCGGCGCTCCTCGCGCTCCACTTCCTCGCGGCGGCCGCGGGCTTCCTTCTCCCACTCTTCGCGTTGCTTGAGCGCCTCTTCCTTGCCCGTCAGCACCGCGCTCTTGCGCAGCGCCTCGGCCTCCCGGGTGGCTTCACCAATGAGCCGCTTGGCCGTGGATTCGGCCGTGGTGTTGGCCTGCTCCTGCTTGTTCAACTCCGACTTCGCGCCGAGCCCCCGACCGATGATGTACGTCACCACCGCAACGAGCACGCCCGCCCCGCCCACGATGGGCAGCAGCAAGTTGGTATCCATGTTGTATTTATCCCTGCGCGCCTTGGGGGCGCGGCTCGAGTAAACCCAGAGCTCGCGCGCGGGACCATGCGACCGGGAGCGCACCGGGAGCGGCACCGGAAAGTCAGGGTGCGGCAGCGACGCTAACTGCTGGCGGCGGTTGGACCTACGTCCGAGCGGGTGACTCGAAGAAGGTACCACCGAAAACGGGCGGTTGCAACGAAGCCGGGAGCCTGCAGGTCGGGCGCTCCAGCGGGGCCGACTACTCCGCGATCGCCTGCATCCCAAGGGGCGTATTCCGCTTGGCCGGCGGCAGTAACCGCCGCACTTCGTCGGCCAGCGCCTGCATGTCGGACGCGAGCTCCCCGCTGTCCTGACGCGCGCGCAGCAGTTCGTCCGCCATCTGCATGGCAGCCAGCACGGCCGCCCGCTGCGGATCGAGCGAGGGCGCGCCGGCGCGCACCTTCGCGATGGCGTCGTCCACGTACTGCGCCACCTGGCGCATATGCTCGGGCGCGGCGTCGGAACGGATCGTGTAGCTCTCGCCCTGCACCTCGAGCTTGATGCTCTGCACGCGGGTCATGCGTCTTGGTCCCCTACAGCTGCAGCTTCTGCTGCAACAGTTTGCTGCCGCAGGAAGCGCACTCGGTCCAGCATGCCCCGCGTGCGATCCGTCGCGCGGGCCTCCGCTCCCGCATCTCGCCGTTCTCGGCTTCGAGTGCGCCCAGCTTCTCCTGCAGCGTGCCCGCATCGAACAGCGAGGGCGACGCCGCTTCCTTGGTCATCTGCCGGAGCTTCTGCTCCGCACCCAGGGCGCGAACGCGGAACGCCGCGAGCTCCTCGGCGAGGAGCCCGACAAGCAGCTGCAGTTCATCGAACGATTGCCGTTCAGCCCGTGCGCGGTCGGACACCAAGTTCTCCCTCGAGGGTCTTGAGGAGCTTCGAACGCCGTCCCTCGACTTCCTTGTCCCGAAGGGTGCGTTCGGGATCGCGGAAGGTCAACGCCCACGCGAGCGAGCGGAGGCCGTCGGGGACACCCTTTCCGGTGAACTCGTCGAACAGCACGAGCGACTCCAGCAACTCGCCGGCGTCACGGCGGATGACCGCCTCGACCGCCGCAGCTGGCGTGCCGTCGGGCACGAGCAGCGCGAGGTCGAACTGGGCAGGCGGGAACGACGGAAGCGGCCGATAGCGCACGGCGCCAGTCGCAGTTGAAGTCTCGGAGTCAGAATTGTGACTCCAGGCGTTCGAACCATTGGGCGCTACCAACTCACGGCCGAACCGATGCAGCGTGACTTCGATGCCGTACGCGGGAGACGCCCAGATAGGAGCGTCGAGGGCGAGCCGCTGAACCGACCCGACGACCGCTCCGTCACGTGTCACCTGCCACAGCGCGGCACCATTGCTCGCGTGAAGCATGATGTTGTCCGCTCCAACCGCAATCCGGCCAATGCGTTCGGCTAGTGCCTTGACGTCCCATTCATCGTACGCCGGCGGCTTCGGATCCGTGAAATGACGCGGGCGGCGAGCGCCCATCACGAGCACCCCCACCCGCAGCTCCTCATCGGGAAGCGCCGAAGCTCCCGGCGCGAAGGCCGACCCGATCTCGAACAGGCGAACGTTGCCCTCGCCCCGGTTCAGGTTGTACTCGGCCCGCCTGGCCAGACTTTCGAGGAGGCTCAAACGCAGGTGCGGCTCGTCGTCGGCGAGAGGGTTTTCCACACGCACGTG
>JANYHJ010000155.1 GCA_025359135.1 Gemmatimonadota bacterium
CCGGGCAGGATCGTTGGTGCGTACTCGACGACCGTCACCTTCGCCCCCAGCCGGCGCCAGACCGACCCCAGCTCGAGTCCGATGACGCCGCCGCCGATCACGATCAGGTGCTTCGGCACCTCGTGGATCTTGAGCGCGCCGACGTTGGAGAGCACCCGGTCCTCGTCGAACGGGAGGAAGGGGAGCGGCACCGAGACCGATCCGGTGGCGATGATGACGTTCCGGGCGAGGTACCGCGTGACCGTGCCGTCCCCGGCCATGACTTCGACGACGTTGCCCGGCTTCAGCGAGCCGAATCCCCGGGCCCACGTGATCTTGTTCTTCTTGAAGAGGAACTCGACGCCCTTCGAGTTCTTGGTGCTGACATCGCGCGAGCGCTTCATGGCGATGCCGAAGTCGGTCTTGACCTCGCCGGTGATGACGCCGAACTCGGCCGCGTGCCTGACCTTGGTGGCCATGCTCGCGGCCTCGAGGAGCGCCTTGGCCGGGATGCAGCCCCAGAGCACGCAGGTGCCGCCCAGTCCTTCGCGTTCGACGACGCCGACGGTGAGGCCGAGCTGGGCGCAGCGGATCGCGCCGACATAGCCAGCGGGGCCGCCGCCAAGGAAGATCACATCGTACTGGGCCATCGGAAGTTCCGTGTGAAAGTGTGCGAAGGTGCCGTCTAGTAGACGAGCATCAGCGGGTTCTCGATCATGCGGCGCAGCGTCTGCATGAACTTGGCGCCCACGGCGCCGTCGATGGCGCGGTGGTCGCAGCTCATGGTCACGCGGAGCACCGTGCACGTGCCGACCGCCCCATCCTGGATGATCACCTGCTCGCTCGCGGTACCGATGGCGAGGATGCTGCACTCGGGCGGGTTGATGATCGCCGTGAACTGGTCGATGCCGAACATGCCGAGGTTGGAGACGGAGAAGGTCGAGCCCGTGTACTCCTCGGGCTTGAGCTTCCGCTCGCGCGCCTTCTTCGCGAGTTCCTTGGCTTCGCGCGAGAGGTCCTTCATGCGCTTCAAGTGTGCGTCGAAGATCACCGGCACGATGAGGCCGTCATCGGTGGCGACGGCCATGCCCAGGTGCACGCGGTCGTGCTGGCGGATCCGGTCGCCCAACCAGTGGCTGTTGACTTCGGGGTGCTGTGCGAGTGCGGTGGCCACCGCCTTCAGGATCACGTCATTGACCGACACCTTGAAGTCGTCACCCAACTCCGCCATCGCGCGGCGCAGTTCCATGACCTTCGAGAGGTCGTACCCGGCCGTGAGGTAGAAGGTCGGAATCGGACCGATGGATTCCGCGAGGCGCTTCGCGATCGTCTTGCGAATCTGCGTGAGCGGGATGTCGCGGTAATTGTCGCCCGGAGCGGAGCGAAGGGCCTGCTTCTCCACGGAGGAGACAAGCGGGTCCTTCGCTTCGCTCAGGACGACGCCGGACATCGCCGCTTCGATGTCGCGCTTGATGATGCGGCCGCCGGGACCCGAACCCGCGATGGTGCGGATGTCGAGTCCCGCATCGCCAGCGAGACGGCGTGCGAGTGGCGACGCGCGATTGAATCCGCCCGTGTCGCCCTGAGCGGAGCGCAGGGCCTGCTTGTCGCCGGGTGCAACCGGGGCGGCTGCGGGCGGAACAAGCGGGTCCTTCGCTGCGCTCAGGACGACATCGGGCTTCGCGGTCGGTGCAGGGACGGCCGTCGTCGGAGCGGCAAGCAGGTCCTTCGCTGCGCTCAGGACGACAGAAATGTCCTCACCCGCCGCGCCAATGACGCCGAGCAGCGTGCCGACGGGCGCCGCGGTGCCCTCGGGCACGAGCAGCTTGAGCAGCACACCGTCGGCGCGCGCAACCAGCTCCATGATCGCCTTGTCGGTCTCGACCTCGGCGAGCACGTCGCCGGTCTTCACGGCGTCGCCTTCCTTGCGGCTCCACGTCACGAGGCGCCCCTCTTCCATCGTTGGGGAGAGCGCCTCCATCGTCACTTTCGTCGCCATGTGCAGTCCCTGGTGTCGGTCAGCCGCGCAAGGCGGATCAGTCGAGGTAGCAGACGGCGCGCAGCGCGGAGACCGTCTTGGCGAGGTCGGGCTTGGCCGCCTTCTCGAGCGACTTGGTGTACGGCATGGGCGTGTCGGCTTGGTGCACGCGGACGATCGGTGCATCGAGGCTGTCGAAGCACTCCCGCTGGATGTAGTCCACGACCTGCGCGCCCATGCCGCAGACTTCCCATCCTTCCTCGAGCACGACGGCGCGATTGGTCTTCATGACCGTGGCCACGATGGCGGGCACGTCCATCGGACGGAGCGTGCGCAAGTCGAGCACCTCGACCTGCACGCCGTCCTTGGCGAGCACTTCGGCGGCCTGGAGCGCGATGTTCACCATCTTGCCGTAGGTGATGATCGAGGCGTCGGTGCCGGCGCGCTTGACCTCCGCCTTGCCCAGCGGAATGACGAAGTCGCTCGAGTCCGGCACTTCGCCCTTCACGTTGTAGAGCATCTCGCCCTCGAGCACCATCACCGGGTTGTCGTCGCGGATAGCGGCCTTGAGCAGGCCCTTGGCATCGGCTGGCGTGCCCGGCGCGACGACCTTGAGGCCTGGGATGTGCGCGAGCCAGGACTCCCATGCCTGCGAGTGCTGGGCGCCGAGCTGGAGGGCGGCGCCGTTGGGACCGCGGAAGACGATCGGCATGTTGTACTGCCCGCCGGACATGTAGAGCATCTTGGCGGCGGCGTTGACGATCTGGTCGAGCGCGAGCAGCGCGAAGTTCCAGGTCATGAACTCGATGATCGGGCGGAGCCCGACCATGGCGGCGCCGACGCCGACGCCGGCGAAGCCGAGCTCGGTGATGGGTGTGTCGACGATGCGCATCTCGCCGAATTCCTGCAGGAGTCCCTTGGACACCTTGTATGCGCCCTGGTAGACGGCGACTTCTTCGCCCATGAGGAAGACGCGATCATCGCGCCGCAGCTCCTCGCGGAGTGCGGCGTTGAGGGCGTCGCGATAGGTCATGATGGCCATGGCGCCCTCCTACCGTGCCGCGGCGTCGGCCGCGTCGGAGGTGGTGTCCACGAGCACGTCCTCGTAGAGCGCCTCGAGGGGGAGCTCGGGGCTCGCGTCGGCGAAGTCCCAGGCGTCCTGCACGAGCGCCTTGAGCTCGGCGTCGAGCGCGGCCATCTCGTCTTCGCTGATCTCGCCGGCGTCCTGCATGCGCTGACGCAGCAGCATGATCGGATCGCGCTTGAGGTACTGGTCGAGCTCGGCCTTCGTGCGATAGGTGCCCGAAACTGCATCGGACATCGAGTGCCCCATGAAGCGGTACGTGCGGACCTCGAGCAGCGTCGGCGTGCCCTGCGTGCGCGCGCGTTCGACGGCACGGCCGACGACGTCGCGCACGGCGAAGACATCCTGTCCGTCGACGACGTCGCGGGCCATGTCGTAGCTGCCGGCGCGTTCGTAGATGTCGTGGATGGAGGAGGCGCGCTCGATCGCGGTGCCCATGCCGTAGCGGTTGTTCTCGATGATGTAGATGACGGGCAGCTTCCAGAGTGCGGCCATGTTGGCGGCTTCATGGAAGGCGCCGTTGTTGATCGCGGCCTCGCCGAAGAAGCAGACGATGCACTGGTCGCCGCCGCGGTACTTGATGGCGAAGCCGACGCCGGTCGCGATCGGGATGTGCCCGCCGACGATGCCGTGCCCGCCGAGGAAGTTGTGCGCCTTGTCGAAGAGGTGCATCGAGCCGCCCTTGCCGCGGGCGCAGCCATCGGAGCGCCCGAAGAGTTCGGCCATGATCGAGCGCGCCGACAGGCCGCGCGCGAGCGCCTGCCCGTGGTCGCGGTACGTGGTGATCACGTAGTCGTCGGGACGGAGCATCGAGAGCGTGCCCGTGCTGACCGCTTCCTGCCCGATGTACAAGTGGCAGAAGCCGCCGATCTTGCCGAGTGCGTAGGCCTCGGCGCAGCGCTCCTCGAAGCGGCGCTGCAGCAGCATGGAGCGGAGGAGCTCGCGGTTGAGCGCGACCGAGGCCGGATCGGCCTTCTTCTTGGCCATCACGTGGACACTCCCGCGGCCTGCACCTGCTCCCAGGCGTGGTACGACGAGCGCACGAGCGGTCCCGACTCGACGTGCCGGAAGCCCATCGCGCTGCCTTCGGTTCGGAACATGGCGAATTCGTCGGGCGTCACGTAGCGGTCCAGCGCGATGTGGTCATCGGAGGGGCGGAGGTACTGGCCGAGCGTGAGGATGTCGACGTCGACGGTGCGCAGTTCGCGCATCGTGGCGAGCACTTCCTCGTTGGTCTCGCCCATGCCGAGGATGATGCCGGTCTTGGTGGGGATGTCGGCGGCGATGCGCTTGGCGGTACGGAAGATCTCGAGGACGCGCTCGTAGCGGCCGCCCGGCCGCGCCTTCTTGTAGAGGCGCGGCACGGTCTCGGTGTTGTGGTTGTAGATGTCGGGGCGCGCCTCGAGCACGGTGCGGATCGAGTCGACGTTGCCCTGGAAATCGGGGACGAGCACCTCGACCGACGTCTCGGGATTGCCCTTCTTGATCTCGCGGATGGTCTCGGCGAAGGCCCAGGCGCCGAAGTCCGGGAGGTCGTCGCGATCGACCGACGTGAGCACGACGTGGCGGAGCTGCATGCGCGTGGCGGCTTCGGCGACGCGCGACGGCTCGGCCGGGTCGTACTTGGGCGGGCGGCCGTGGGCGACGGCGCAGTAGGCGCAATTCCGGGTGCAGACGTCGCCCAGGATCATGAAGGTGGCGGTGCCGTGCTCCCAGCATTCGCCGACGTTGGGGCAGCGCGCTTCTTCGCAGACGGTGTTGAGGTCGAGCTCCCGCATCATCTGCTTGAGATGCAGGTAGTTCGGCCCACCGGGCGCGCGCACCTTGAGCCACGAGGGCTTGCGCTCGGGGAGGGGCTCGGCGCGGTGCCGGCCCATGATCTGGTAGAGAATCTCGGCCATAGGGGTCTGCAGAAGATATCGGCAGCGCGCCGAGGAAAATCCGGCGAGTAACCTTCTAAACTAGTTTAGAAGGTTACTCAAATCGGTCGGGGCGGAATGGCGAGAAATCGAACGCTGGCCGCTCGTCCGACGCCCAGCTCGCCACGGCCGCGGCCGTCATCGGGGTCAGCAGGATCCCGTTCCGCGAGTGCCCCGTCGCATGGATGATCGCGGGCCACCGCGGGTCGGGGCCCAGGATGGGCAGGCCGTCCGGCGAGACCGGCCGGAGCCCCGCCCAGTGCGCGTCCGGCTCCACGTTGGCCAGCTGTGGGAGAAATGCCGCCACTGCCGCGTGCAGGTCCTGTCGCGCTCTCGCCGTGGTGGACGGGTCGAAGCCCACCCGCTCCATCGTGGCCCCCACGATCGTGCGTCCACCCGGCCGCGCGACCACGTACGCGCCATTCCCATAGATGCAGTGACGGGTGGCTGCCACCGGAAAGCCGAGCATTTCGCCGCGGACCGGTTCGACCGGGAGCGGGCGCGGCAGGCCGGTGAGCTTGGGCGCCCACGCGCCGGCTGCCACCACCGCGAACCGCACGAGGTGCATGCTGCCGTCGCGTCCGAGCACGCGCACGTGCTGTCCGTCGCGCTCGACGCCGACCGCGGCTCCGACGCGCCCAACGCGCGGTTCAGCCGCGAGCGCGAAATCCAGTGCGGCAATGAGCGCGACGTTGTCGACGGCGCCGTCGAGTTCGTGAAGGACTCCACCGTCCGGCGCGCGCAGGCCGGGTTCGAGCGCAGACAGTTCGGCGGAGCTCCGCCAGCGCGGTCGGCCATGGGCCGGA
Source organism: Gemmatimonadota bacterium (assembly GCA_025359135.1). Classification (GTDB taxonomy): domain Bacteria; phylum Gemmatimonadota; class Gemmatimonadetes; order Gemmatimonadales; family Gemmatimonadaceae; genus JACPPC01. Next base: position 5,767 of record JANYHJ010000155.1, read on the forward strand.
TGCCGCTGGCGCCCGGCCTCGTCGGGGTCGTGCGCGAGTGCGAGGATGCCGTCGCGCGAGAGGTGGACGCTCACGGGACTCAACGCCGCGAGCTCGGCGACGTAGCTTGGCCAGAGGTCGCGACCGGCGATGAGCAGTTTTTCGGAGGGGCTCCCGTCCCCTTCCATCGCCGGGGCGAGCATGCCGGCTCCGGCGGGGGACGACTCACCGGGTTCGCGCGTGTCGAAGAGCGTCACCGTGCGGCCGCGCCGGGCGCAGGCGAGTGCGGCGGAGCGGCCGATGAGCCCTGCGCCGAGGATGGCGACATCGGATGTGCGGGCGGTCACGGGTTCGAAACTCCGGCGGACCGACCTGCGTAGGAACCAGCGTCACCGTACCAGCGAGGCTTTGCAATGATGCGCACCATCTTCACCATCGGCCTGTTCGCCCTGCTCGGGCTGTTCGCGCTCAAGATCGTCTTCGGCATCATGGCCGGGCTCTTCGGCGTGTTCTTCTTGCTGCTGGGCGTCGCGATCAAGATCGCGATCATCGGCGGCGCAGTGTACCTCGTGATACGGATCGTGAGTCCGTCCACGGCGAAGCAGCTGCGCAACAAGTTTTCCGGCAGCACCGTCGTGTAAGGTCGCCTGCGGGCACCGGATTGTGTCACGGGGGGCCGGCTCATTGAGTCGGCCCCCCGTTGTCGTCCGGCGCGGCCCGCAGGAGGATGGGGCTAACTCGGGCGCACGCGGCCGGCGGCGACACGAAGTTCGGCGCGCTTCCCCCACGCCCAGCGGCCAAGCCTGACGCCATCGCGCCAGGCGTCGCGCCGGGTGTCGCGCGGACGGAGGTCGTAGCGCGGGGTGACGCTGACGGTCTCGATGCGGCGCGTGTGGGCGACCGTTGCCGCGAGAAGCTCGAGATTGGCGGCCCACGCGTCGCCGGTGACGAGCGGCTTCTCGCCGGCGGCCTTGACCATGTCCTTGACGACGGCGACGCGCATGAGGCGCATGGTGGCGAAGGGGTCGCGGACGCCGGCGAACTGCACGACGGGACGGAGCAGCCACGGCGCCGCCTTGCGGAGTCGGCGCACGGCCTGGGGCGCGCTGGCGACGTCCTCGCGTTCCGCGAGCACGACGTCGGCGCCGCCCTCGAACCGTTTGGCCAGCTCGGGAATGTGCAGCGGCTGGTCGGTAAGGTCGCCCTCGAGGAGCACGAGGGCGTCGCGACGGGCATAGCGCGCGGTGCGCGCGACGTGGCGGCAGAGCGCGTCGATGGCGTGGGCGTAGCCGCGCGGCGCGCTCTCGCCGATGACGGTCAGGGGGAGGACCTCGGCGTACGGTGCGAGCACCTCGCGCGTCGCGTCGGTGGAGCCGTCGTCATACACCACCACCTGGAAGTCACGCGCGTATTCCCGGAACACCTTGCGGATGCTCCAGAGGAGGATGCCGATCGTCGGCGCCTCGTCGCGGACGGGAATGCAGAGGTGGAGCACGCGGGGTGGTGTGGGCGGTAGACGGCCGACTGTCGATTCGCGCTGAACGGCGGAAGCTAACGATTGCGGTGGGCGCATGTGTGGGGATAGCATGGGCGCCATGCCTATGCCCTCCCTGACGTTGCTGCGCCCACGGGCGCGCGTCGAGCACGCGGCCCTGGGGGCCGCGCTCGCCCTGCTGATCGGCGCCTGCGCGCCGCGCACCACTGTAGTCGCCGCGGCCGACGCGGCCGGCTTCGCCCCGACGGCAGACGAGCTCAAGCGCGACCTCTATGCGTTCGCGGACGACTCGATGCGTGGTCGCGAGTCGGGCACGATCGACGAACACCGTGCGGCGGCCTTTCTCGCCGATCGGATCAGGCTGCTGGGGCTCGAGCCCGCGGGCGACTCGGGATTCTTCCAGCGCGTGCCGCTCACGCGCACCGAGCTGAGCCCGCAGACGACCGTCGTGGTGACGATGCCGAATGGCACCACGCGCGCGCTCAAGGTGGGACCGGAGGTCGCGCCGGCACCGTCGCTCGGTCCTGGCGCGCCGGCTCCCAAGCGCTTCGCCGACGCGGAGCTCGTGTTCGCGCAGTACGGCATCGTCAACAAGAAGCTCGACCGCGACGACTTCGCGGGCGTGGACGCCAAGGGCAAGATCCTCGTGATGGTGCTCGACGCACCGCCCAACGCGGACTCGGTGCAGAAGACGATGTACGCGGGTCCGAACGGCATCGCGCCGCGCTTCACCTCGGCGATGCAGCACGGCGTGGCGGGCATCGTGCTCGTGTGTCTCGGCAAGGGAGCGGAGCTCTACGGGCCCGCCTCCTCGCAGTTCCTGCACGCGGTGACGCCGCGTGACACGTCACGCGCACCGTCGGAGGATGAGCGGCCGCTGCCGCCGGTGATCTTCGCGTCGGAGGCGGCGGCTGGCGCGCTCGTCCCGGCGGGCTGGCCGGTGCGCGCCAACGCGCAGTTCGCCGCGGGAACCAAGCTTCGCGTGCGCGTCGTGGCGACGCGCACGCAGGTGACGGACTACAACGTGGTCGGGATCGTGCGCGGCTCGGACGCGGCGTTGGCCAAGTCGTACGTGGCCGTGGGCGCGCACCTGGACCACGATGGCATCCGCTCGGGCGAATCACCCGACTCGATCGCGAACGGCGCGGACGACGACGGTTCAGGAAGCGTGACCGCGCTCGCGATCGCACGCGCCGCGATGCAGGCGCCGCGCACGAAGCGCTCGTGGCTGTTCGTCTGGCACACGGCGGAGGAGAAGGGACTGCTCGGCTCCGACTACTTCACGGCGCATCCCACGGTGCCCATCGATTCGATCGCGGCGCAGCTCAACGCCGACATGGTGGGGCGCAACGGCGACGATTCGCTCTACATCGTCGGTCCTGCCTCGGCGCCCAAGTCGCAGAGCGTCGTGCTCGGCGGCGTGGTGGATTCGGTGAATGCGGCCATGACGCGGCCCTTCACGTTCGACCGCAGCTTCGACTCGCCGACGCACCCGGAGCGCATCTACTTCCGCAGCGATCACTACCACTACGCGAAGCTCGGCGTGCCGATCATCTTCTTCACGACGGGACTGCACCCTGACTACCACAAGGTGACGGATTCGCCGGAGAAGATCGGGTACCCGAAGATGGCGCGCGTGGCGACGCTGATGTGGCAGGTGGGCGTCGCGGTGGCCAACCGGAGTACCCGCCCGAAATAGCGGGAGAGTTCCACGTCACCATGCGAGGGCGACGCGCCACACGGTGCGTCGCCCTCGTGCGCTTGCTGGCACTCGTGGCGTGCGAGTGCCAACACCGGGCGTGCGGCGGAACTCATGTGTGTCGCGGATGGTCCGATATCCAAGGCATGACCCTTGCAAGCTGAAGGTCGTGTCAGGAGTCGATGCGCAGTGATGTGAGTGTGGCAGTCCACCCGCAATCCCAGTGGAGCACGCCCATGATCGTCGCCAACGTCCGCCACCGTCTGACCCGCGATGACGCGCAGCTCGTGCTGCGTCTCGTGACTCGCCACGATGGCGCCGAGCGCGCCAACGCCGAGGCGACGCTCCGCGACGACGGCATCGACCCGCTGCTCGATGATCCGCGACTGCTCGAGGGACTCGTGCGCACGCCAGACGGTGCACGGGCGAGTCTTCCGCTGTTCTGCTACGTGGTCGTGCGCCACGCCATGAAAGCGCAGGGCGAGCTCGACCGCGCGCTGTCGGACTACGTGGCCGCGCTCGTGATGGAGTTCGGGTTCCGGCAGCGCGCCTGGCGAATCTCCGATTCCGACGACGAGGTGTACCAGACGCTCGCGCAGCTGCTCGAGGACGCCGAGCACGGTGACCCGCGCCGCACCTTCCTCGTGCGCGCCCATCTGGGCAACTTCGCGCTCTGGCTCGCGGGATGCTTTCCCGACCACATCGAGCACCGCCGCTGGCGTCGAGGTGGGCCCGACCTGGACTATTTCGACACACTCGGCGCTCGTGGATTCCGCCTTGCGGCTGACCATCGACTCGCGGCCGAACACGGCATGGACACTGTCTTTGCGCGCGCATCGGCGCATTTTCCGGCACTCCGGCTCGCCCTCAACGCGGTGAGCGACGCGCTGCTCTTTCCGCACGTGAACACGCCCGAGCGGTTGATGCGACAGGTGCGCGACGAGGGGCGCTGGCGATTGGCCAGCTGATCACCCTCGAACGTGCGTTGCGGGGGCGGGCGGCGGGTCCGTAGACTTGGGGTCCCGCCACCCACTGCCCCGTGTTCGACGACCTCAAGGCTTCGCTCCGCGACCTGATCAGTGCCCGCCTCGCGCCGGACGACCGGCGTGCGGCCGTGCATGCGATGAAGGAGTCGATCATCCGCGCGAAGATGGCGCTGGATGACCTGCGCGATGGATTGGCGCAGACGCGGCAGCGGCTGGCGACCGAGGAAGCGGAGCTTGCCACGGTGGAGCGTCGCCGGGCGCTTGCGGAACAGGCGGCCGAAGCCGAGACGGTCGCGATTGCCGAGCGCTATGCCCGCCCGTTGCGCGAGCGCGTCGAGGTGTTGCGCCGCAAGGCCGACGTGCAGGCCGATGAGCTCGCGCTGGCCGAGCGCGACGTGAGCGAGATGACGCAGCAGCTCAAGGTGGCCGCGAGTGGCGGCGTCGCCACACCGCCGGTGGCGACCAGGGTCAACGACGAGCTCGAATCGGACGGCGCGCTCAAGCGCGACTTCGACTCGCTCTCGCGTGCAAGTGCGCGCGCGGCAGCGGAACAGGACGCGGACGCGCGGCTCGCCGAGCTCAAGCGCCGAATGGGGCAGTAGGACTCATGCGGGGCATTCGCCACCTCGTGTTGCTCACCGGGGTGGCCGCCCCGGTGTGGGCGCAGGATGCGAATCGCGGCACGCCGGTGGCGTGCGTGGGGCAGGTGATTCGGCGCATCGACGTGCGCCCGTCGTACCCGATCCCCGGCGGCGAGCTCGACAAGGTCGAGTGGCTCCAGCGCTTCCAGCAGAAGGCGCACGCACTGACGCGACCGGAGGTGGCGCGCGCGTTCGTCCTGCTGCGCGAGGGTGATCGCTGCGACGAGCGCCGGCGGGCGGAGTCGGAGCGCCTGCTGCGTGCGCAGCCGTACATCGCGCAGGCGCGGGTCCAGCCGCTCGACGCGGGGAATGGACAGGTCGACCTCGATGTCTCGGTGGTCGACGAATTTGCGATCGGCGCCGACCTCGCGCTGAACTCGGCGAGTCCGTACGTGCGGCGCTTCTCGACGGGTAGCAGCAATCTCGATGGGCGCGGCGTCTCGTTGGCGGGCGGCTTCGGCTCGGGCGGCGCCTATCGCGACGAGTACACGCTGCGGTCGTCGTCGTACGTGATGAACGGCGAGCCGCTCTTCGTGTCGGCGGCCGCCTCACGCCGCCGCATGGGTGGTGACTGGGGCGTGGAAGCCGGTGTGCCGTTTCTCACCGACTTCCAGCGCGTCGCATGGCGCGCGAGCGTGGGGCAGACCGACTCGTACCTGCCGTTCGCGCGTCCCGATACGGACGCGGTGTCGCTGGGCGTGCGGCGGGTGAACGCGGAGATCGGCGTGGTGACGCGCTTCGGTCCGCCCGGATCGCTCGTGCTGCTGGGAGGCGGATTCTCGCGCGACCTCGCGGAAACCTCGACGCAGCCACTCGCGCTGCGCGGCATGGGGCCGGTGCCGGACACGACCACGGTGCTTAACCGCTACCAGCGCCTCGACCAACGGCGACTCGACCTGCTGTTCGGCTTGCGTCACCTGAGCTTCACGCGCACGAGTGGTTTCGAAGTGCTCGAGGGCACGGAGGACGTCGGGCTCGGCTTCCAGACCGGCTTCGTGCTCTCGCGCGGGCTGCCGGAACTGGGTTCGACCGAGGGGGACATCCTGCTCTCGAGCGATTTCTACTTCGGGCAGGGCGACGCCTTCCACTTCCTGCGCGTCGATGGCCGGGCGCAGGCGCGTCGTCCCGACGACACCGGCGTGTGGGACTCGGTGCTCTGGGACTTCTCGGTACGCGGTTACTGGCGCTTGGGCCTCGCGCGCACGCTCGTGGCGAGCGGCATCTGGACGGGCGGGTATCGATCGCCGGTGCCGCTGCAGCTCACGCTCGGCGACGAGATCGGCGGCGTGCGCGGCTTCACCAATTCGCGACAGGCGGGCGGCGAGCGGATCACCTTTCGTCTCGAGGATCGCTGGTACCTGGGGCGCGTGTTCGGGCTCGCGGCGGCGGGCATCGCGCCGTTCGTGGATGTCGGCTACATGGGGAAGCGTGATGCACCGTTTGGCGCGGACACGAAGCCGGCGGTCGCGATCGGCATCAGCCTGCTCGGTGCGATTCCGCCGGCGTCGCGGCGCTTGTGGCGACTCGACCTCACCTATCGCGTGACGCAGGACGGCTTCGCGCCGCTCTGGATGATCGGTTCGTCCTCGCGCGACGGGTCGCGCTTCGCGTTCCAGGAGCCGCCTGACCTCGAGCGCAGTCGCGCGCGCGCGGTGAGTCCCGCGCGCTATAGCTGGCCGTGATGCATCGGCGGCGCGCGACGAGCAGAGGGGCGCTCGTCGCACGCCACGCTGCTACGCGGCGACGCCCGCCGTCATGCGCTTGAGCCAGGGCACCAACAGCACGAGCAGCAGTCCGGCGCTGATCGACGCCACGACCGGGATCGTGTAGAACGACGCCTGCGACGCCATGCCGGTGGAATACTCGGCGAGCATGCCCGCGATCTTGTTGGCGGCGGAGTTCGAGAGGAAGAACACGCCCATCATGAGCGCACCCAGTCGCGCCGGCGAGACCTTGGTGACGTACGAGAGGCCGACGGGCGAGACCATGAGCTCGCCGACTTCGGAAATCACGTACGTGGCCACGAGGAAGTAGCCGCTGACCTTGGCGCCGCCATCGACGGCGCGGCCCGCGACGACCATGCAGAGGAAGCCGAGTCCGATGACGATCAGGCCGAGCGCGACCTTGAGTGCGGTCGACGGCTCCTTGCCGCGCGCCGAGAGGAACTGCCAGAGCGCGGCCATGATCGGCGCGAGGATGAGGAGCGAACCCGGCTGGATCGTCTGGAACCACTCGGGGGTGTGGACCGATCCGAATGCGCTGAGATCCGTGTGCCGGTCGGCGAAGAGGTTCATCGACGACCCGGCCTGCTCGTACGCGACCCAGAACACGGTGACGAAGGCCACGATGACGCAGAGCGCGACGACGCGCGTGCGTTCGGCGCCGTGCGAAGAGAGCACGGCCATCGCGATCGACGCACCCGTGATGACGCCGGTGAGGGTCGCTGCCCAGTCGCCGCTCCCGGTGAACCAGCCGAGTGCGCCACCCGCGACCGCGCCGACAATGCCATGCCACGCCCTGATGCCATCGCCAGAACCGTCGGCCGTTGCGGCCACGTGGCGAATCGACGGCGCATCGCCGATGCTGCCCAGGAAGCTGCGCTTGGCGAACGCGTAGACGATGAGGCCGAGCGTCATGCCGACGCCGGCGGCGACGAAGCCCGCGTGCCATCCCACCGACGAGCGCAGGTTGCCGCAGACGATCGGCCCGAGCGTGCCGCCGAGATTGATGCCCATGTAGAAGATCGTGAAGCCGGCATCGCGGCGGCGGTCACCCTCGGCGTAGAGCTGTCCGACCATGGTGCTGGCGTTGGGCTTGAAGAGGCCGGTGCCGAGCACGACGAGAATGAGGCCCATGTAGAAGGCGTTCATGCCCGGGAAGGCGAGCACGAAGTGTCCGGCGGCGATGATGGCGCCGCCGAGGAGCAGCGAGCGATGCGTACCGAGGTACCGGTCGGCGATGAAGCCGCCGATCATCGGCGTGAGCCAGACCATGCCCGTGTACGTGCCGTAGAGCCGGTACGCGTCGGCGTCCTTCCAGCCGACGGCGTTGACGAGGTAGAGCACGAGGAGCGCGCGCATCCCGTAATAGGAGAAGCGCTCCCACATCTCGGCGACGAAGAGGAGCCCGAGGCCGCGCGGATGGCCGAAGAAGGCGCGATCGTCGCGCGGATTGCCCGGTGCTGCGGAAACGGCGGATGTCACGGTGTGGGGACTCGTGGAATCAGGCGGGGCGCGCGTCGGTGGCGAGCACGGGAAGATGCAATGTGGGCGCTCGCGTGCCACCCGCGGCCTGCTGCGCTTCCCAGGAGACGGATGAGGGCGGCTGCTTGAAGCAGGCGACGAGGCGACCTGGCGCCTTTTCCTCGAGCGGCGGCACGAGGCGCGCGCACGACTCGTCCTTGGCCGGGTGATGGCAGCGCGGGTGGAATGGGCAGCCGCTCGGCGGATTGGCGGGCGATGGCGGCTCGCCTGCGAGCACGATGCGGCGCGCGCGCACGTTGGGATCCGCGACCGGCACGGCGGAGCGCAGTGCCTGGGTGTACGGATGCAGCGGTTCGGCGAAGATCGCGTCGCGCGTGGCGAGCTCGACGATGCGGCCCAAGTACATGACGGCGACGCGATCCGCCATGTGTTCGACGACCGAGAGGTCGTGCGCGATGAAGAGGTAGGTGAGGCTGCGCTGGCGCTGCAGCTCCATGAGCAGGTTGATGACCTGCGCCTGCACGGAGACGTCGAGCGCCGACACCGGTTCGTCGAGGACGATGAAGTCGGGGCCGACGGAGAGGGCGCGCGCGATGCCGACGCGCTGGCGCTGGCCACCGGAGAATTCGTGCGGGTAGCGATCGGCCCACTCGGGGCGGAGGCCGACTTCGTCGAGGAGCGCGCGTGTGCGCGCATCGGCCGCGGCGCCTTCGGCGAGGTGGTGGATGAGCAGGCCTTCCTTGACGGTGTCGCCGATCGTCATGCGCGGATTGAGCGAACCGAACGGATCCTGGAAGACGAGCTGCATGCGGCGCCGGAGTGCGCGCATCGATTTCGCGTCGAGCGACGCGAGGTCGGTGCCATCGAACGTGACCGTGCCCGAGGTCGGCCGCTCGAGGTGCAACAGCATGCGGCCCGTGGTCGTCTTGCCGGAGCCCGACTCGCCGACGAGCGCGAGCGTTTCGCCGCGCGCGATGTCGAGCGAGACACCATCGACCGCGCGGATGGGGTTGGACGGTTTGCGGAAGAGGCCGCCGCCGACGGCAAAATGGCGCGTGAGGTCGCGTGCGCGGACGAGCGCGGTGGAAGCGTCGCTCATGTTGGAGCGCCGGCGAGGTTCGCCGCCGCGCGGCGGGCCGGGTCGGACACGAGGTGACAGCGCGCCACATGGCCCGGTGCGACCTCGATGGGCACGGGCGCCTCGGACGCGCACTTCTCCCATTCGTGCGCGCAGCGATCGCGGAAGCGGCAGCCACTCGGCCAGGCCGTGGCGGGGGGAACCGTGCCGGGAATGGCGTCGAGTCGCGTGCGACGACTGCCGATGCGCGGCATCGCGCGCAGCAGGCCGGCCGTGTACGGATGCGCAGGGGCGGCGAAGAGCGTGCGCACCGGCGCCGCTTCCACGACCTGTCCGCCGTACATCACGAGCACGCGCTGCGCCATCTCGGCCACGACGCCGAAGTCGTGCGTGATGAGCAGCACGGCGCTGCCCGTTTCCTGCTGCAGGGTGCGGAGCAGGTCGAGGATCTGCGCCTGGATGGTGTCGTCGAGGGCGGTGGTCGGTTCGTCGGCGATGACGAGGGCCGGCGAGAGGAGCAGCGCCATGGCGAGCAGTACGCGCTGGCGCATGCCGCCGGAGAGTTGGTGCGGATAGTCGCGCGCGCGGCGCTCGGCGTCGGCGATGCCCGTGCGCGCGAGCATCTGCACGGCGCGCTTCCAGGCGTCGGCGCGCGAGGCGCCCTCGTGGATGCGTGCGACCTCCGCGACCTGGTCGCCCACGGTGAAGACGGGATTGAGCGCCGTCATCGGCTCCTGGAAGACCATCGCGATGCGGCGACCGCGCAGCTGGCGCATGCGCTCCTCGTCGAGCGCGAGCAGGTCGGTGCCCTCGAAGCGGATGACGCTGCCGGGCTCGATGCGACCGGGCGGATCGATGAGGCGGAGGAGCGAGAGTGCCGTCACCGATTTGCCACTGCCCGATTCGCCCACGAGCGCGACGGTCTCGCCCTTGTCAACGAAGAACGAGACGCCGTCGACGGCGCGTGCCACCCCGGCTGCGCCGCGGAAATACACGGCGAGGTCGCGCACCTCGAGCAGCGCGGTGGTGTCGGTCATGCTGGGCGAGGCCGCGGGCAGGGACGCATGTCGTCGCTCAAGATAGGGCGCACGCGCGTGCGCGCGAGGCGCATGCGCATCAGGCGGCTCCCCCGGTGCTGCGCCAGGGCGCGCCACGTTCGACGCCATCAGCGAGCGCGCCTGCAGCCACCACCGTGATCGCGATGGCGATGGCGGGCAGCACGGTGAGCCACGGCGTCACGCCGAGCTGCGCGCGTCCTTCATTGATGAGTGAGCCCCAGCTCGCCGTGGGAATGGCCACGCCCTGGCCGATGAACGAGAGCGCGGCCTCGAGCGTGATCGCGTTGGCGAAGGCGAGCACCGCGGCAGCGGTGATCGTTCCGGTGACGTTGGGCAGGAGATGTCGCGCCGCCACGCGCCACGTCGGTGCGCCCAGCGCGAATGCGGCCACGGAGAAGTCGCCGGACGCGAGCTCGCGCGTGCGTGCGCGCACGAGGCGTGCGAGGCCGAACCAACCGGTGACGCCCATGGTGACGGCCAACCAGCCCCATGGCAGTCGTCCGAAGCCCGCGGTCACGATGATGAGGACGAGCAGGCGTGGTATCGCGAGCCCGAGGTCGACGACGCTCATGTACGCGCGATCGACCCACGGTCGTGAGAGCGCGGCGAGGATGCCGACCGCTGCGCCCACAACGGCCGCCACACTTGCGGCAAGTAGGCCGAAGGCGAGCGAGATGCGTGCACCTGCGAGCAGTCGCGCCAATACATCACGCGCATTCTCGTCGGTGCCGAGTGGGTGCGCGGCCGACGGCGGGAGACCAGCGGCGGTGGCGAGCGGTCCGACGGCGTTCGGGTCCACGTGCCAGAGCCACGGTCCGATGATGGCGGCAAGCACCACGGCGCCGAGGACAACGGCGGCGACCTGCACGCGACGCAGGGGCGCGCTCATGCGGCGCGAGCCCGGCGCGGGTCGACCCGCGCATGGATGATGTCCATGAACGTGCCGCCGAAGACGACAAGCGTTGCGGTGAGCACCACGCAGCCCAGCGCGAGGTGGGGATCGCGATCCGCCAACGCCTGGAACGCCAGGCGCCCCATGCCGGGCCACGCGAAGACGTACTCGATGACGAACGCCCCACTCGCGAGGGTCGGCAGCGCGAGTCCGGCGAGCGCGATCGTGGGGGCCAGAGCGGCACGCCAGGCATGACGCAGCAACAGCGCGCCCTCGCGCACGCCGCGCGACCGTGCCGCGCGCACGAACGGTTCGCCCCACGCTTCCTGCAAGGCGACACGCTGGTGCCGCGCCACCTGCGCAGCGACAACGAGCGCGAGGGTGAGCGCCGGGAGCGCGACGTGTCGCGCGCGATCAATCAGCTGCGCGCCAGCGCCCGCACCGGCGTCGAGCATGAGGTCGCGGACGCCGCTCGTGGGCAACCAGCCGAGCCGCAAGCTGAACAGCTCGATGAGCACGAGCGCGATGAGAAACTCGGGGAGCGCCCAGATCGCGAGCGCACCGGCGGCGAGCCAGCGGTCGAGCCGACGGCCGGCGGTGCGAACCTGCGCGAGCGCGATGCCGATGCCGAGGGCGAAGCCGACGACGAGCGCGATACCGCCGAGGAGCAGCGTGTAGGGCAGCGCATGCGCGAGCGCGTCGCGCACGGGCAGGCCCGCCGACACGGAGAAGCCGAGGTCCCCGCGCACCGCGTACGCGACCCAGCGCACCACCTGCTCCGGGAGCGGTCGATCGGTGCCCATCTGCGCGCGCAGCTGTTCGCGCATTCCGTCGGGCACACTCGCGTCGTCGGCCACGCGCGCCATCGGATCGCCGGGCGCCAGGTGCAACAGCACGAGGCTCACGAGGACCACGACGAACACGACCGCCGCCCCGCGAAGGAGGGCGAAGGCCAGCGCGCGTGCGCCTCCGCCGCGCACCGTCGTCTCCGCTACTTGCTGCCGGTCGCGCGGTCGCGCGGGAGCCGCTGACCCGACGGGATCGTCCAGTCGGCGAGTCCCGTGAACCAGCCCACGGCGAGCAGCTTCGTGGGCTGCACGCGCGCTTGCAGGGCGATCATCGGGCGTGGATCGTAGAGCCAGATGCCCGGCGCGTCCTCGTTGATGATGCGGAAGGCGCGCGCGAAGCGGGCGTTGCGTTCGGCCAGCGTCGGCGCGCGCATCGCGGAGTCCACCACGGCGTCGTAGGCCGCGTTCGCGTAGCCCGCGTGGTTGGGGCCTCCAGCCGTGAGCGCGCCGTCGCCCGACCAGCTCTGCCGGATCGACGAGAGCGTCGGATCGGTGACGACTCCGTACATCGCCACGTCGAAGGACCGCTTGCCGACGCGCTCGGTGAACACGCCGGGCTCGACCGACTCGATGTTGACCGTGATGCCGCGCTCCTTGAGGGCGGCCTGGATGAGCGTCGCGTAGCGCACGCGCGTGCGCACCGGCGCCGGCACCAGCAGGGTGAACGCCAGCGGCCTGCCGTAGCGCGCGCGCATGCCGTCGGCGCCGCGCGCCCAGCCGAGGGAGTCGAGCAGGCGATCGGACTCGGCGACGTTGTACGGCAGCTGCGCGAGCCCCGAGTCCTTCGGCGCGATGGACGACGGCGCGGGGCCGACCGGAACGGTGGCGCTCGAATCGAAGACCGCGTGCACGAACGATGTCCGGTCGAGGGCGCGCGCAATCGCTCGGCGCAGCGTGCGGTCGCCGAAGAGCGGATGCGCGCGTGTCGTGCCGTTGTCGTGCAGCGCGAAGAGCATGTAGCCGTAGCTCAAGAGCGGGTATGCCTGGGTCTTGATGTCGGCCTTGCCGGCGAACTGCGCGAGCATCTCGGGGCGCACGTTGTCGAACACGTCCAGCTCGCGCGCGAGCATGCGGTTGACGCCCGCGTTGGCGTCGGGAATGGTCGTGAAGACGACCCGGTCGAGCCTCGCGCGTCCTGCGTAGTTGGCCGTGTCGCTCGCGATCACGAGTTTGACCTTGGGCTCCCACTCGACGAAGCGGAACCGGCCCGACCCGATCGGCGTGCGCGCGAACGGCGACTGGCGCAGCGAGTCGTGCGGCACGGCGCCGAGCAGGTGCACGGGGTGAATGAGCATCTGGTAGGTGGCGTCGAAGAACTGCTCCGACGAACGCCGCTTGAACCAGAAGACCGCGGTGAGCGAGTCGCTGACGCTCACCGAATCGATGTTGGCGAGCAGCGGCGCGAACGGCGCGGCCGTGAGCGGATCGCTGTAAAGCTGGAAGGTGAAGCGCACGTCGGCGGCGCGCACCGCCTGGCCGTCGTGCCAGCGCGCGCGCGGATCGAGATGGAACGCGATCGAGAGCGAATCGGCGCTCCAGGTCCACGTCCGCGCGAGGTGCGGACGAAAGCCCTTGTCGCCAACCGTGTTGAGATCGTCGCCGAGGTCCGCGAGCCGGTCGAAGAGCTGCTGCACGACGGCCTGCGAACTCGTGGTCGCCGCGAGCGCCGGAATCAGGTTGTCGGGATCAGCGGGGGTCGCGACGATCGCCGTGCCGCCGGCGGCCTCGTTGGCTCCGCTCGGATCAGCGCACGCGGAGGCGAGGAGCAGGCACGCAACAGCGGAGAGGGCGCGCGGACGCATGAGCATGGCGGGCAGCGGGGAGGGTCGCACGGGGAAACGCGAGTGCGGCGCCCCTAGCGGCGCCACGTCCACTCGTCGTCGTGATACAGACGAAGCAGGGGGGGCTGCGGTTGCGCTTCCGGGCCCTCGGGATCGAGCGGCGCCGGCCTTTCTCCCGTAGCCACCGCGAGCGTGTCGCACCACGCCGCCGCGAACTCGGCCAGTTCCGGTGCGCGCCCGAGTGCTGCGCGCAACGTGGCGGGCGCGGGCACCGGCGCCAGTGGCTCCGTGCCGAGGCCGGCCAGCGCCTGCTGATCGTCGTCGATGAGCACGGAACCATGCTGGAGTGCCGCGCTGCCTTCGACCCACTGCGCGCTGCCGGCCAGCTTCGCCCCGTGCCAGCTGACCTCACCCGCCGCAGGCTCCGCAAAGCACGGAGCCGGGCCGGGCCGGCGACTCCGCGTGCGTGGCTCGGCCCGCTCCGCGTCGACGCCGAGCCGCCGCAGCGCGTCGAGGAGCAACGCGGTGACGGCGTCGTAGCTGTCGCGCGCGGCGGTCGCGGTCGACAAGGGCAGCGCGACGGCGTAGGTGAGCTCGCGATCGTGCAGGATCGAGCGTCCGCCCGTGGGGCGACGCACGACACCGAGTCCGCGCGCGGCCAGTCGTGCCGGGTCGTATGCGCCGCGCGCGTGCTGGTTGCGGCCAAACGAGACCGTGGCCGGCTGCCAGCCGTAGACGCGAACGATCGCCTCACCGGTGGCGGCGGCGAGGCGAGCGAGCGAATGATCGAGCGCCATGTTGGTCGCGCCATCGGCCACGGGCGTTTGCAGCAGGCGCCAGCGCAGGGCAGCGGGCAGGGAAGCCTTCACGGGGGCGAAAGCAAGCGGGGCGCAGCACGATCGGCCAGCGCCACCACTCAGGAACGCGGCGACCGTTGCGCCGGGTTAAGTTTTCGACCTCGCGTTGCGTGCGCCCGGATGGGCGGTGCGCTCGGTGACGCGAGCTGACCAGCACATTCCGCGCGCCGGCACGTGCGCGCAGCCGGGAGCCTCATGACCACCACCGCTGCTTCTCCCAGCGCCGAGAGCGCCGACGCGTTCGCCACCCGCCACATCGGGCCGTCCGCGGCCGAGACGGCGGAGATGCTCGCGACGGTCGGGTCGGCCTCACTCGACGCCTTCATCGATTCCGTCGTTCCCGCCCCGATCCGCTTCAAGGCAACGCTCGCCACGACGGGTCCTGCCACCGAACACGAAGCGCTCGCCGAGATCCGCGCCATCGCTGCCCGCAATCGCGTCTGCCGCTCGTATCTGGGGCTCGGCTACCATGGCACCCTCGTGCCGCCCGTCATCCAGCGGAACGTGCTCGAGAATCCGGGTTGGTACACGGCCTACACGCCGTACCAGGCCGAGATTGCGCAGGGCCGCCTCGAGGCGCTGCTCAACTTCCAGACGGTCGTCATCGACCTCACGGGGCTGCCGATCGCGAATGCCTCGCTGCTGGACGAAGGCACCGCCGCCGCAGAAGCGATGGCCATGGTGCACGCGGTCACCGGCGGCAACCGCACGACATTTCTGGTGGGCGCCGATTGCCATCCGCAGACGATCGCCGTGGTGCGCACGCGCGCCGAGGCGCGCGGTTGGCGCGTGAACGTCGTCGCACCATCGGCCATGGCGCCGGATGCCGACTGCTTCGGCGTCCTGCTGCAGTATCCGACCACGGAGGGCGCCGTCGACGACTATCGCGCGCTCTCCGAAAAGGTGCACGCGGCTGGTGCGCTCGTGACCGCGGCCACCGACCTGCTCGCGCTCACCATGCTCACGCCCCCCGGCGAGTGGGGTGCCGACGTGGTCGTGGGCAACTCGCAGCGCTTCGGCGTGCCGATGGGCTACGGCGGACCGCACGCCGCCTTCTTCGCCACGCGTGATGCCTACAAGCGCCACCTGCCGGGACGCATCATCGGCGTCTCGCGCGATGCCGACGGCAACATGGCGCTGCGCATGGCGCTGCAGACGCGCGAGCAGCACATCCGTCGCGAGAAGGCCACGAGCAACGTCTGCACCGCGCAGGTGCTGCTCGCGGTCATGGCGGGCATGTACGCCGTGTGGCACGGGCCCGACGGTCTCGTGCGCATCGCACGCCGTGTCCACGGCCATGCCAACGCCCTCGCCGAGGGAATCGCGAAGGCGGGCCACACGATCCGCCACGCACACTTCTTCGATACGATCACGGTGGAGCTGGCCAAGGGGACATCGGCCGAACTGCTCGCGGCTGCGGAGCAGAAGTCGATCAACCTGCGCGCCCTCGGCCCCAAGGCCGTGAGTATCGCGCTCGACGAGACGGTGACCGCGGCGGACGTCGCCGAGGTGTGTGCGCTGTTCGGCGGCGCCGCGCCGAAGGCGGCCAGCACCGACCGGATCGACGGCTTCGCGCGCGCAAGCACCTTCCTCACGCACCCGGTGTTCCACGCGCACCGCTCCGAAACGGCGATGCTGCGCTACCTGCGCACGCTCGAGTCACGCGACCTGTCGTTGGCGCACTCGATGATTCCGCTCGGCTCGTGCACCATGAAGCTGAACGCGACGGCCGAGATGTTTCCCGTCACGTGGCCGGAGTTCGGCGGATTGCACCCGATGGCGCCCGCGGGTCAGGCAGCGGGCTACGCGGAACTCTTCCGCAACCTCGAGCAGTGGCTGGGCGAGATCACCGGCTTCGCGGGAGTGTCGCTGCAGCCGAACGCGGGCTCGCAGGGCGAATCCGCGGGGCTGCTTGTCATCCGCGCATACCACCAGGCGCGCGGTGAAGGTGCGCGCGACATCTGCCTGATTCCGCAATCGGCGCACGGCACCAACCCGGCGTCGGCGGTCATGGCCGGCATGCAGGTGGTCGTCACCAAGACCGACGCCAACGGCAACATCGACATGGCCGACCTGCGCGCCAAGGTCGAGCAGTACTCGTCGCGGCTCTCGGCGCTGATGGTCACGTATCCGAGCACGCACGGCGTGTTCGAGGCGACGATCCGCGAAGTCTGCGCCATCGTGCACGAGCATGGTGGCCAGGTCTACATGGACGGCGCCAACATGAACGCGATGGTCGGCATCTCGCGTCCCGGCGACATCGGCGCGGACGTCTGTCACTTGAACCTCCACAAGACGTTCTGCATTCCGCATGGCGGCGGCGGACCGGGCATGGGCCCGATCGGCGTCGCGAAGCACCTCGTGCCGCACCTGCCCGGCCATCCCGTGATTCCGGTGGGCGGCGATTCCGGCGCGGTGTCGGCGGCCCCGTGGGGGAGTGCGAGCATCCTGCCGATCTCGTGGATGTACATCCGCATGATGGGCGCCGCCGCGCTCGCCGAGGCCACCAAGGTGGCGATCCTCAACGCCAACTACGTGGCCGAGCGACTCGAGCCGCACTATCCCGTGCTCTATCGCGGGCAGAACCGCCGCGTGGCGCACGAGTGCATCATCGACCTGCGCGCGATCAAGGCGGCCACCGGGATCGAAGTCGAGGACGTCGCCAAGCGCCTGATGGACTACGGCTTCCATGCGCCGACCGTCTCGTTTCCCGTGGCGGGCACGCTCATGATCGAGCCGACGGAGAGTGAATCGAAGGCCGAGCTGGACCGCTTCTGTGAGGCAATGATCGGGATCCGCGAAGAGATCCGCGAGGTCGAGATCGGCGTCGCGAGCCGCGAGGACAACGTGCTCGTGCGTGCGCCGCATACGCTGCAGCAGTGCGTGGCGGACGCGTGGACACGCCCCTACAGCCGCGAGAAGGCGGCCTTCCCCGCCGCGTGGACGCGCGCGCGGAAGTTCTGGCCGACGGTGACCCGCATCGAGAGCGCGTATGGCGACCGCAACCTGGTCTGCGCCTGCCTGCCGATCGAGGCGTACGCGTCATAGCACGACCAAGCCGCGCACGAACGTCGAAGCCCCTCGCCAGCCATGCTGACGGGGGGCTTCTGCATCTTCCGCGGCGTGTAGCGGGGTTCGCGCTTCTGGCCCGACGCTACACGCCGATGTGCGTGCCGTATGCGGCCGCGGACATGAGGCCGTCACGGCCACCACTCACTCGCAGCTTGATCATCCAGCCGTCACCGTAGGGATCGCTGTTGACGAGTGCGGGCTCGCCGTCGAGCCGGCCGTTGACTTCCACGATCTCGCCGGCGAGCGGCGAGAAGAGCTCGGAGACCGCCTTCACGGCCTCGATCGTGCCGAAGACGGCGTGCGACTCGTACCTGGCGCCCGGCTTCGGGAGGTCGACGAAGACGACGTCGCCGAGCTGGTCCTGTGCGTAGTGGGTGATGCCGATGATGACCACATCCTTGTCGGCGGTGGCCTTCACGTACTCATGATCGGCAGTGTACGACAGGTCGGCAGGAATCTCCGCCACGGCAACGCTCCACTTGAGGAAGGAAGACTGGGGCGAAGTGTACCGTAGCGGCGCGCGGACGGTCAAGGAATGGCAGCAGGGCGCGCGAGCAGTTCGCGCCAGACCTCGTTGACGCGCGTGGCGAGTGCCGCGCGCGAGCCCGCATTGTCGATGATGATGTCGGCGCGGGCGCGCTTGAGCTCGGCTGGCATCTGCGCCGCGATCATGCGCATCGCCTCCGCTTCGGCCATGCCCCGATCCCGCACGAGCCGGTCGAGTCGCAGCTCGCGCGGGGCATCGACGAGGACGAGCACCGCGAAGTCGGCCACGAGATTCCGCTCGAAGAGGAGCGGGATGTCGCAGACGACGATGCGGTCGCCGCGCGCCTGTGCTGCGGCCACGAGCCGGTCGCGCCGGTGCCCGATGTCGGGGTGGAGGATCGCGTTCAGGGCCTCGAGCTCGCGCGGGTCGGCGAACACCTTGGCGCGCAGCGCCGCACGGTCGAGCGTGCCGTCGGCCACGAGGAGCCCCAAGCCGAAGCGCTCGGTGATGGCGGCGAGAGCGGGCTGTCCCGGCGCGACCGCCTCGCGTGCGAGCAGGTCGGCGTCGATCACGGTGGCGCCGAGCTCCGCGAACTGTCGAGCGACCTCCGACTTTCCGCTGGCGATGTTGCCGGTGAGACCGACCAGAAGCATCGAGCTACGCTGGTGGCGTACGCCCCGCCTCGGCCATCAGTCCGCCGACGGCGAAGCGCGCGCCGCCCTTGGCGCGGATCTCATGCGGTGTGGCCTGCAGGTAGCGCTGGCAGGAGTTGCGGAACGCGGAGCCCGACGGGTAGTCGAGCGCGAGTGCCACCCCTTCGGCCGAACGCGAGACATCTTCGAGCAGGTGGGCGGCGACGATCAACCGGCCCCAGGCGAGGAGGCGCTGCGGGGCGGGGAAGCCGGCACGAGCGAGTTGGTCGGCGAGCGCGCGCCTCGAGAGGTGGAGCAAGCGCGCCAGGCGATCGGGATCGAGCCCTTCGTGCGCCCGCGTGACGGCAATCAGCACGGCGTCGCGAACGAGGGGCGCTTCGCTGTCCAAGTGTTCCCTGACGACCCCCGCCACGGCGCGCGCTTCCGCGAGGTCGACCGTGGCACGCAGCAGGGCGGGGGTGTCGTCGCGCTCGGCCACGACGATGGCGTCGATGCCCGCGCGGCCTGCGTCGAAGAGGTCACGGGCGCGCTCCGCCGTGGGCTGGACGTAGGCCACCTGCGTGATGCGCGGGAAGCGCCGGCGCAGGGTGCGGAGCGGTTCGAGGTCGAGGCCGCCCTCCGCGTAGAGGTCGAAGATGGCGAGGACGACCGCTTCGGCTCCGCACGTGCGCAGGAGTCCCGCCCAGTCGGCGCACGGCACGACTTCATGCCGGTCGCGAACCGCAGCCTGGACCCGCTGATGCCACGCTGGGTCGGGGAGGAGGGCAGCGATGACGCCCATTCAGGAAGCCTGGGGCACGGGGCGAGTGACGTCGGTCACAGGGTAAGATAACGTTAGTTGTGATAGTCCCCACCGAGGACGTGACAGCGTTCCGGTTACGCTGGGGACACCTTCTCCGTCGAAGGCTTGACTGCCTGACACCCGAGACCAGAGCCATGCTCAATCTGCAGGAAGACGCGCCAGCGACCGCTTCGGCACACCCGTTCCGCCCCCGGCGGAGCGGCTTCACGCTGCTCGAGATCATGGTGACCATGGTGCTGGTGAGCATCATGATGGGGGTGGCGTTCATCAAGCTGGATCCGCGTCGCAACCAGTCGGATGCCGGCGCGCAGGTGGTCCGCACCGTGATGGAGCAGGCGATGCGGAACTCGGTGCAGCGCCAATACAACATCATGGTGTCGTTCGATCTCCAGAACGGCCGGCTCCGCTACGTCGAAGACATCAACAACAACAACGTCGTGGATTCCGGCGAGCGGGTGATCTGGAAGCCACTCGAGAACCAGATGCGCTTCCGCACGCCGCCCGGCCTCGTGTCGGGGTCGTACACGCTGGGCGCGATCGTCGGGGGCAACCTGCGCACGGTGAACGGGATGCCGACGGTTATCGCGCGCCGATCGGGCGCCCTCTCGACCGACCTGCAGGTCTTCATCGGGTCGATCCGGGGCGCCCCCACCGATTTCCGAGCGATTGTCGTAGCGCAGCCTACCGGCCGCGTCGAGATGTACACGTATGGAGGGAGCGCATGGTCCGCAATGAACAAGTAGTTCCCAAGCGGCGCTTGCGCCGCGGCATGTCGATGATCGAGGTGGTGGTGGCGGTGCTGATCCTGGGCGGCGCGCTGCTCTCGATGGGCATGTTCGTCACCAACTACAGCCGGGCGACGCGCTCGACCAACTCCCGCGCCTTGGCGGGCCAGTTGGTCGCGAGTCGCCTCGAGGCGATCAAGAGCTGGAACAACTACTACACGCTGATGACCCAGTTCACGGTCACGGAAACGGGCGTGATCACCGGGTACAACCGCCAGACCTGGACCAAGCAGATCGGCGGCAACTCCGGCTCGAAGCAGGACCACATTCTCGTCACGGTGGCCGTCTTCGGAAAGGCCATCCCTGACACGGTCAAGAACACCATCGCCATCCCGCGATTCTGATCATGCGCCCACCTGCCTCCAGCCGCCGGCCGCGCCGCGGCTTCACCCTGCTCGAGTTGGTCGTGTCGATGACGATCTTCCTCGTCATCCTCAGCTTCAGCCTGCCCTTCTTCAACTCGCAGTCGCGCGCCGTCTCGCGCGCCAGCGGGCAGGGGGACATGGTGCGCGGCCTGCAGTTCGCGATCTCGCAGCTCGATCGTGACCTCCGCATGGCGGGGGCGGGCACGTATGCCCAGCAGCCGATGCTGGTGCAGCTCGCGCCGCTCGCGATCACCTTCAACGTGAATTCGTCGAGTCCCGACTCGACCGACGTGCGCGCAGTGTACTGGGATCCCGACGCCGATCCGCTCACGCAGACGTCGCTCACGACCTCGTCGCCCGTGACGCTTCCAACCTCGGGCAGCAAGTCCTACCCGGACACCAACTACGTCCTGGGTGGGGTGCGCAGCCCGGCGGAGACGATCTCGTACTGGTTCTCGGCCGACTCCAGCACCGCGCGCACCGACGACTACATCATGTGGCGCCGCGAGAACACGGCGAACCCGACCATCGTGGTCAAGGGAATCATCATCCCGTCAGGCACGGCCGTGTTCAGCTTCGTGAAGTCGGACACCGGTGGCAACATCACGACCATCACGGCGGCCCAGCTGCCGCGCTACCACACGGCGCCGATTCACGGATCGCCGACGGACACCGGGCTCGCCGCCATGATCGACTCGGTGCGCATCGTGAACGTGACGCTCACGGGCTCGTACGACGACAACCGGTTCGGCTCGCGCACGCAGTCCGTGACGGCCAACATCCGCGTCGCGAACTCGGGCTTGGCCAACCGCCTGACCTGCGGTGAATCGCCGGTCTTCGGCCGCACCGTGACCGCCCTCCTCGGCCTGACACCATTGCGCGTGCTGCTCAGCTGGAACCCCGCGGTCGACGAGACCGGCGGTGAACGGGACATCGAACAGTACGCGATCTTCAAGAAGTTGCCCGCGGCCGGCGCGTTCGACGAACCGTTCGCGTCGATCGCGGCCGGCCTTGGCGCCTACACGTTCATCGACGCCAGCGTCCAGTCCGGCGAGCAGTGGATCTACGGCGTAGCCGCGATGGACTGCAGCCCGGCGCTCTCGCCGGTGTCGGTCACACTCCAGGTCAACATCCCATGAGGCCCGTCATGCGCACCGCCCTCTCCGCGCGCCGCATCGTCCGTCCCCGACGCGGCGTCGCCCTCATCCTCACGATCATCCTCACGGTCGCGTTCGCGGCGCTCGCGATGGGCGCCATCTACATGACCGGCAACGCCGCGCTCATCAGCTCGTCGTACGACCGCGAGCGCGACTACCGTTACGGCGCCGAAGCGGCCCTCGGCATCGCCAAGAGTCAACTCAATGGCGGACTCTTCGTGCTGCCCGACTCGCAGTACTCGACGATCATGAGTGGCGCGACGATCACCGGCGCCGACGGCCAGCCGCTCTCGCGCGTGCTGATCAACCTCTACGTCGGCCCCACCGGCTCCACGTCGGGCCAGGACGGCACGTTCGGCTCGATCGTGGCCGAGGCGACCGATGGCTCCGGGGCGCGCTACGTGCGGCGCCTCGAGCTGACGCAGGAGACGTTCGCCAAGTTCGCCTACTTCTCGGTGAACGAGAACACGGCCGCGTCGGGCATCATCTACTTCGGCGGCGGCGACGTGATCTACGGGCCGCTCTTCACCAACGACACGATCAACATCATCAACGCGAGCTGCCCGTCGGTGACGTTCCGCGACCAGGTGCAGACCGCGCAAATCATCAACAATGCCGCCTGCGGCGCCTTTTCCGCCTACGGGTATCAGACCCACATGCTGGGCATTCCCCTGCCCACCAACTCCAAGCTGGCGATCCTCAGCACGTATGCGACGCCGGCCAACTTCCTCTTCACCGCCCGTCCGGCCAGCAACTACGTCACGCCACCCGGCGCCACGATCTACAGTCCGGTGGACACGCAGTCGCTCGTGCAGACGCGCATCGACTTCGTGAACTGGGACATCGCCAACAACGGTGTCACCACCGATCCCGACGACGGTTTCTTCCGCGTCTACGAGACGCTGGCGGCACCGATGACCGCGGTCATGGGCACGACGCCCGACTCCCTCGTGCCGATCAACTACACGGACCCGGGCACCTGGGTGCGCGGCGATCCGCCGATTGCCTGGTCGTCGCTCTCGGGCGCGCCGAGCACCGAGTACGCGATGCGCTGGGACCTCGTCAACAAGCGCATGGTCAACAACTGTGGCGACTGGCATACCACGGGCATTGGCGGGGCGCGATCGGTCCGCTTCTTCCCGATCGCCCTGCACCGTCCGTCAGTGGCCTGGTTCAACACCGTGCTCACCAACTCCGCGCTCCTGGGCGGTGCCGGCATGACCGTCGGCAATGCCACGACGCACCTGGCTTCGAGCGTCATCACGCTCATGACGAATGCCGCGGGCGGTGCGGGCACCATGAACGAGGGGGTGCAGCGCTGCTACCTGGGCGGCGACCCGCACCTCGCCACGATCGAGCGCTATGGCGTCGGCACGTACACCGTGCTCGACTATAGCAAGGGCGGCGATGATACCACCTTCACGCCCACGGGGCGGTGGGGCCGGTGGCGCACCTATCCCGGCACCGTCGACTCGCGGCTCAGCTCCGCTGGCGCCGCGTTTCGCCCGGACGCCGGCTACCTGTTCCCGCTCTACCGCGGCAACAACACGCAGGCCCGCGGCGTCATCCAGGTCAACGGATCCGTCGGCGTCAGCGGCACGTTGCGCGGGCGCGTCACGTTGTACGCCAACGGCGGCAACGCGGTCATCCTCGACAACATGCGGTACGCCATCGCACCGGCCAATCCGGACTGCCTCGGCGAACGTGACATTCTCGGCATCATTGCCGGCTACAACGTGATGACTGCGGCCAACACGCTCAACGACCCGCAATTCCCCGTCGCGGGTGGTGCGTGGAGCGCCAACAATTGGCGCTCGTACAATCCCGGCCCGCCTGGCACGCAGCCCACCGCGGCCACGACCACCGGCATGACGCTCCACTCGGTCATCATGACGCTCAACAGCAGCTTCCGCGTGGAAGGGTTCCGTGGCGGTGGCATGCAGCCGAGCATCGCGACTTGCGGCCCGAGCAACTCGGGCCGAGGGTGCCTCAACCTCACGGGCGGCATTCTGATGGATACGCGCGGTATCGTGGCCCTCACCGGTACGTCGGGCTACGTCAAGCGCTACGCGTACGATCGCTGCGCGGCCACGCGCCCGCCGCCGTACTTCCCGACCACGGGACGCTTCGTCGACAACCGCTTCTACGAGATCGATCCGGTCAAGTTCAACCAGATCGGCGTGACCGGGTACTTCGCGGGTCTGTCGGCCGCGCCCTGATCGAGCACGTCGCGTGAACGCACGACGGCCCGCGCATCCACTCCCGGATGCGCGGGCCGTCGTCGTTTCGGCGATGCCGCCCTAGCGCGAGGACTGTTTCATGTCGCTGCTGACGCCGAACGGCAGCGTCGCCTGGGAGTCATCGCGCTTGGGCACCACGTGGCAGGCGCGGCAGCGCGCCTCGTACGACTCGTGCCCACCCACCATGATCGTGGGCGAGTCCCAGTGGGCGGGCCGGCCCTCGATGAGGCGCTGGTTGCGGCTCGCGGGACCGCCGCAGAGCACGCAGATCGCGTGCAGCTTGTCCACGAGCTCCGCCGTTGCCATCAACTGCGGCATCGGACCGAACGGTTCGCCCCGAAAGTCGGTGTCGGTGCCGGCGAGGATGACGCGCCGCCCGCGCCCGGCCAGGTCGGCCGCGAGCGAGACGACGCCGGCATCGAGGAACTGGGCCTCGTCGATCGCGATCACCTGCGCCATCGGATCGATGCGCTGGCTGATCTGCTGCGAGGAATCCACGGGGATGGCGTCCGCCGTTCGCCCGTCGTGGCTTGAGACCGTGAAGCGCCCGGCATAACGCTCATCCAGGTGCGACGTGAAGAGCTGGACGCGCTTGCGCGCGATCGTGGCGCGACGAACGCGGCGCAGCAGCTCCTCGCTCTTGCCGCTGAACATCACGCCGGCCACCACCTCGACCCAGCCGCCGGTGATCTGGAAACTGCCCGACATGTGCTACTCCTCCCGCGGCGGCTTCTTGGCGCGACGCATGGCCTCGCCGCGGTTCGCCCACTCGCCCTGGCTCCCACCCTCGGCCGGGCCGCGAGCATCGCGTGACGGACCACGCGGTCCGGTGCTGTCGCGATCGCCGAACTTGCCGCCACTCCGCGGCGGGCGCGAGCCGCGCTCGCCACGATCCGCGAACTTGCCGCCACGCGGGGCACCCGCGTCGCGCTCGCCGAACTTGCGGCCGCGCGGCGGACCACTGTCGCGATCGCCAAACTTGCCGCGCGGCGGACGCTCGCCACGCGGCGGCCCATCACCACGCGCGGGGCGCTCCCCACGCGGGGCGCGCTCCGATCGGTCGCCGAACGCGGGACGCGATGGACGCGCGCCGCGTTCCTCGCGATCGCTGAAGCGCGGGCGGGCAGTGCGCTCGCCACGCTCGGCCGGTGCGCTCGGCGCCGCGGCCACCTTGGCGGCCTGACGCTGTGCCGTCACGAAGGCGCGCTCGCGCTCGAGAATCCGCACCGCCGCTGCCGCGATCGCGACGCCATCGTGCTGAGCGAGCAGCGGGGCAATCACCTGCGCCTCGCGGAGCGGCGCGCCCGTGGTGAGTTCGCGCTCGAGCTCGCCGCGGATCAGCGCGTCGCGGCGACGGATCGACTCGAGCGGGGCGGGCAGGTCGATCGGCACGAGCGCACCGCCCGTGAGGGCGGCCAGGCGCGCGCGTTCGCTGACATCGTGCAGGACGACGAAGCGCACGGGAGTGGTGGCCGCGAGCAGTGCGATCTGCGCCGCATCCGCCGGCAAGCGCCAGCAGACGAGGAGCGCCACGTTCGCCGGCACGGCATCGGCCATCACGACGGCGGCCAGCGGTTCGACGCCGCTCAGGCCGATGGGCGCCAAGGCGCCGCGCGCCTCGCGGGCGTCGCTCTCCGATGACACGACGATGGCCGACGAGGGCGGATCGAATGCATCGAGCAGGGCACGCAGCGCCGAGGGGCGGCCGCCTGCGCCGACGGTCAGTCCCGACACCGGTACGGAGACCGATGCGGCGACCGCAGCGTCGGACTCCCGGCGAGCGCGTCGCAGGTGGCGCTCGGTGAACGACGCGAGCGCGGGTGTTTCGGAGGCCGCCGTGGCAATGCGCAGGGCATCCGCGGGGACTTCGGCGAGCAGCGCGTCGAGCGAGTCGACGTCACGCGCAAGCAGCACGTCGGCGCCCGCGATCACGACCGCGACCACGGCGTCGAGCTTGAGCTGCGCGCCGCGCACGAGGGTCGCAATGTCCGTGAGTGAGGCCGCGATCACGGCGGGCGCCGCGTGGGCGAGGAGCCGCCCGCCGCGGTGGCTGCTCGTGAAGGCGCTGAGCGCCCCGGGCATGAGCTCCGCGGCCTCGACGCCCAGGTCGGCATCCGGGAGCACGACGAGCGCCTGCACGCCGGCGGTTCCGGCCAGCACGCGGGGCAGCGCCGGCGCGAGGGCGGCCACGACCGTGCGGGCATCGAGCGGGGCAATATGGAGGACAGGCTGCGCGCGGGGCGCGGCGGCCGGCGGATCGAATGGCAGATCAGGCACGGAAGGCACGGACGTGAGAAATGGCGCGGCCATCGCCGCGACGGTAATTTGTCAATCGAGAAAGGTAGCTCAGTCCCGCCCCTCGCTCCATCCACTGATGACGACCGCCGCCTCGCCCAGCTTGTTTGCTCCCTCGGGCAACATCGCCCAACTCAAGGAGTCGGCGACCATTGCCGCCTCGGCACGGGCGAAGGCGCTCAAGGCGCAGGGCAAGCCGATCATCGATCTCGGCGTGGGCGAGCCCGACTTCGACACGCCTGCGTTCATTCGCGACGCGGCCAAGGAAGCGCTCGACAAGGGCGCCACGCGCTACACCGCGAACGAGGGGATCCTGCCGCTCCGCGAACAGATCGCGCGACACGCCAACGCGCGCAAGTCGCCGGACCTGGCCGACGTGATGCCGAACGAGATCGTCGTCGGCGCGGGCACCAAGCAGGCGCTGTTCAACGCCTGCTTCTGCCTCTTCGGCGCCGGCGACGACGTGCTGATTCCGACGCCGGCGTGGACGAGCTACTTCGAGATGGTGTCGCTCTCGCGTGCCAACCCCATCTCGGTGATGGGGCTCCCGGCAAACAATCTCCTCACGGACGCGGACACGCTGATGCGCGCCGCGACGCGGGCCACCAAGGGGTTGATGCTCAACTCGCCGTGCAACCCCACGGCAGCCGTCTACGATGCGGGGCGCTTCCGCGAGATCCTCGAGCTGGCGCACGAACGCGGCTGGTGGGTGATCTCCGACGAGATCTATCGCCGGCTCTCGTACGACTTTCCCGCAGCGTCGGCGCTCGAACTCGCGCCCTCGCGCGACCGCCTCGTGGTGGTCGATGGTGTCGCCAAGTCGTACGCCATGACCGGCTGGCGGATCGGCTGGGTGATCGCGCCGCGCGAGGTCGCGAAGGCGATCGCGAGCCTGCAGTCGCACACGACGTCCAACGCCGCCACGGTCTCGCAGCACGCCGCCCTGGCCGCGCTCGCGCGCGATGACCTCGCGGAGCCCGCCATCGACGCGATGGTGGCGCAGTTCAAGGTGCGTCGCGATGCCTGCCTCGCGCTGCTGGCCGATGGGCCTGCGCCCGAGGTCGTGCACCCCGCGGGCGCGTTCTACCTCTTCATCAACGTGAAGGGCGCGGCCACCGGCCCCAATGGCGCCGGCTCGGCGTTCGCGGCCAGGCTGCTCGACGAACACCACGTGGCGTGCGTGGGCGGCGATGCGTTTGGTGCGCCGGACTACCTGCGCATGTCGACCGCGGCGCCGCTCAAGGACGTGACCGAGGGATTGCGTCGCATCATCGCGCTCTGGCGCGCTGGCACCGGACGCGCGTAACCCATGAGCCTCGTCGTCCACATCGAGCCGCGCGCCAAGGCGGCGCCCAAGGCCAGGTACAAGTGGGACGCCGACACGGAAATCTTGAGCGTCGACATCGCGAAGGGCATCGCGCAGACGGGACTCACCGGCGGCGTCGAGCTCGAGGGACAGGACGGATCGTGGCTGCTGCTCGATGTCGAGTCCGGCAGCCTGCGCTCGATCGAGGTCGCCGTCTGGCCCGAGGTGCGCACCAATCCGTCTCTCACGCCGCCCGTCGAATGCGACGACGTGGTGATCTCGATTCCGGCGCGCTCGTCGCAACCGGGCATCGCGTCGATGGAAGTGTCCGCGAGCGTGCGCGCCGAAGCCGACAGCAAGGATCAGGTGATCCACTTCGTGCTGCAGCCCAGGCGGGATCGCACCGTGCGCGTGGCCGATTCGGTGTTGCTCGACCTGACCGAGCACGGCGCCGTGACCGGTGTCTGGCTCTGCAACGTTCCCCCCTTCCCGCGTGCGCCGTGATCACCACCATCGTCCTCGTGAAGGCGCACCCGAAGAAGGTGCCGGACACCGCGCGCGCCCTGGCCGACATCGATGGCGTGCGCGAGGTCTATTCCGTGTCAGGCCCGTGGGATCTCGTCGTCATCGTGCGCGTCAAGGAGTTCGACGATATCGCGCGCGTGGTCACGGAGTCGTTCCCGACGGTGCCCGGCATCGAGCGCACGCAGACGCTCACGGCCTTCCGCGCCTACGGCAAGCACGACCTCGAGCAGGCGTGGGATATCGGCGTCGAGTAGTGTCGCGCACGCGCGCCGTGCAGTGACCACCACCATGCCGCGCGCGGGCGCGAACCACGCGCATGCCCTGGCCGCCGCGCGCCGCGCACTGGCCGCCGTGCCCGGCGCGAGCGCCTCACGCAGATCCGGCGCGCCGCTCGACCTGCCGCGCGAGAGTGGCGATGAACCGCGACTGGATCGCGCGCCCGCGCTCGAGGCCGGTGATGACGCCCCGCGCACCGTTCCACCGCTCGCGGGCCCGCTCACGCGCGCCTTCCTCGACGGCGTGCAGCGCACCGAACGCGCGGGCTACGCAGGCGCCGTGCCCATCGTGCACGCGAGCTGCGCGGCCGTGCTGCGCGTGCGCGACGAAGAGGGACGGCTGCGCACATGGACGCACGGCTTCGCGCGGAGCGACGCGCTCTACGCGCCCGTCTCGCTGCTCCCGGACGAGATCGTGCGTGCGCTCGAAGCCACCGAACTCGGGCTCCGCGACACCGGCGCCGACGGCAATGCCGACGCCCACCATCCCCTCTCGCTCGACCGACAGGCCCTCGACCTCGTGCGCAGCGACCGCGCGCAGCTCGAGCGCGCGCTCGCCGAACGGTGGGTGAAGGATGGCGACGGGTGGCTCTGGGTAGACGGCCCGCTTCCCGGCCACGCGACCAGTCGCGCCGCGAACGTCTTCGGCGTCGTCAAGAGTCATCGCACGCTCTATGCCGATGACGGGCGTCTCGAGCCGATTCTCGCGCTCCGTGCCGGCGAGCGTTCGCGCGTCTTCGCGCTCGAGGCCACGACGCGCGTGCGCGTCGCGAGTTGGTACCTGCGACTGCGCGATGGCAGCGGCGACGGACCGCTGCACGGGTTGGTGCGCGTCGAGGCAGCCATCACCGACGTACCAGTCGGCCCGCGCGCCGACAGCATCTCCGCGCTCGTGCTGGCCGAGCGGCAACCTCTCTCGCGGCCCGACCCGCGCTGGGATGTCATGGCCTACCCCATTCGCGACGCCGAATCGGTCCTCAAGGCGCTCCTCTAGGAGGGGCCGGGCCGGGCGTGGGGCGCTAGCTTTCAGACAATGAGCGCCCCCCCCGAGGCGATGGCGCCGCTTGGCCGCGTGGTGGCCACCGAGAAGCGGCCAAGTACCCCGCACGAGTTCCATTTCTGGACGGCGCTCGATGCGCCGGTCGGAATCGGGACGATCGTGCGCGTGGCGGCCACGCACGCCATCAGCGGCCAGTTGCCCGTGGTGTACGGCGTGGTCAGCGGCGCGCTGGCGTGGAGCGACATGGCGACGCCGCTCGACGACGTGCTCGGCTTCGATGGCAACCCGGGCGCGGTGGCCAATGCACCGACCCGGCGCGCGGAGATCCGGCTCTACACGGCCGCCGTGCTCCGGCAGCTGCCCGAGGAGCCGCTGCAGCCGGTCTCACTCGGCGACGTGTTCGAAGCCACCGCGGACGACGTGGCGATCGCGCTGCGCATGGATGGTTACCTGCAGGGCGGCACGAACACGGGCATCCCGATCGGCGTCTATCGCGCAGGTGGCACGCGCGCGCCGATCTGGCTCGATGCGGACTTTCTCGTGGGGCCGGAAGCGGCGCACGTGAACCTCACCGGCATCTCGGGACTCGCCACGAAGACGAGCGCCGTGGAGTGGTTGCTGAGCGGACTCTTCGCGCACTTCCCCGCGGACAAGGGCGGCATCGCGGCCGTCTGCTTCAACGTGAAGGGGCCGGACTTGCTCTTCCTCGACCAGCCGGGCGAGCTGGGCGATGACGACCGCGCGATGTACGCCGAGCTCGGCGTGCGCGCGGAGCCGTTCCAGCACGTGACGTACTTCGCGCCCTACGGCCCCAAGCGTACGTCGCTCGCCACGCTGCGCAGCCACGAGGCGCTGCAGGAGAACGTGCAGCCGCTGACGTGGGGATTGAAGGAAGTGCTGCAATTCGCGGAAGTGCTGCTCAACCGCGACGATGTCGACGCGAAGGCCGACGCGCTCATCGACTTCATCCGCGAGCGCGTGGTCGAGCAGGTCGTGGAAGACCGCATGCTCTCGCGTCCGCACACGGTGCGTTCGTTCGCGGATCTCGAGGCCTGGTTCAAGGACCTGCTCAAGGGACTCGAGGCGGCAAACCAGGACAGCTGGCGCACCCACCACATCGCGACGATCCGGAAGATCCGCAACCGGTTGGGCAACATCGCGCTGCGTTGTGCCGGGCTGGTGGCGGACGAGGGCGACGCGTCGGACCTGCCGTGGAACGCGTTCGGCGACCGGCATGTCTACGTCGTCGACGTCGCCAATCTCGAGGAGGACGCGCAGGACCTGATCTTCGCGCGCGTGATCTCCAAGCTGCGCGAGCAGCTCGAGCGCGGTGAGCTCGGCGTCAAGCAGGTGGTGGTGTTCGTGGACGAGCTCAACCGCTACGCCGCCGCCGACGGGCCGGACACGTACGTGCGGCGCATGCTGCTCGACATCGCCGAGCGTGGGCGCTACCTGGGACTCGTGCTCGCGAGCGCGCAGCAGTTCCGTTCGCAGGTGCACCGCCGCATCGTCGGCAACGCGGCAACGGCGCTCTACGGGCGCATGGACGGCGAGGAGCTGGCGACGCCGGGGTATCAGGTGCTGGCGCCGGCCATCAGGACGCGCCTCAGCACGCTCGACAAGGGACAGCTGATGGTGCGGCACCCGCACTTCGCGCAGCCGGTGTTCGTGCGTTTCCCGCGGCCCGCCGTGATGCGCGGGCGCGACGGCATCGCGAAGTTTCCGCCTGCGGCCGACGCCGGCCTCGAGGAAGCGCTCGTGCGCACGCTGCGGCGGTTCGATGCGCGCGTGAGCCTGCAGTGGGCGCAGGATTTGGCGGCGTTGCACGATGAAAAGGAGCTGCTCGCGATCCGCGACCAGGCGTTGCGCGAACGACCAGCGGACATGCGCGCGTTCTTCGCGAGCCGCTTTCGCACCAAGGCGCCCGTGAAGGAGCGAACACCCGTCGCGGCCCGTCCGCGCCCGATCCTGCGACTGTCGGATGACGACCCGTACGGCGGCTGATGCGCCTCGTTCATCTCTCTGATCTGCACCTCGGGTTTCGTCGCTACCAGCGCGTCACGAAATCCGGCGCGAACCAGCGCGAGGCCGACGTCGCGCTCTCGTTCAGTCGTGCCATCACGAAGATCATCGAGATCGCGCCCGAGGTGGTCGTCGTTGCCGGCGACATCTTCCATTCGGTGCGGCCGAACAATTCGGCGATCATCCACGCGGTCAAGCAGGTCCAGAAACTCGCGGAGGCGCTACCGCAGACGCGACTGGTGATGATCGCGGGGAATCACGACCTGCCACGGTCCAGCGACACGCTCTGCATCCTCAGCCTCTTCCAGGAGTTCGGCGCGACGGTCGTCCATCGCGGCACCGAGCGCGTCAAGCTCGAGGCGCTCGACCTCTCGATCCTCTGCGTGCCGGAGCTGCTCTCGGGTGACAAGCCGGATCTCCAGCCCGATCCGACGTCGCGCTACAACGTGCTGCTGCTGCATGGCATCATGATCGGTGCGGTGCCGATGACGGAGCAGACCATGGCGAGTGTCTCCGCGCGCTACGAAATGACGGACGTCAGCACCGGCTGGGACTACGTGGCGTTGGGCCATCATCACGTCTACGTGGCCGTGCGGCCGGGGATGTACTACTCGGGGTCGCTCGACTACGTGAGTTCCAATCCGTGGTTCGAGGACGTGCGCGAAGAACGCGAGAAGAAGTTGCCGGGCAAGGGGTTCATCGAGCACGACCTCGCCACGGGCAAGCACAGGTTCCACCCCATCGACGGCGTCCGGAAGCACATCGACATCGGTCCGATCTCCGCACGGGGACTCAATGCGGAAGGCGTCGACGCGCTCATCCGCACCACCGTCGAGAAGACGCCACGCGGCATCGACGACAAGGTGGTGCGCCTCATCGTCCTCGACCTGCCGCGCTACGTCGAGCGCGAGCTCGACCACAAGTCGATTCGTGAGTTCGGCCGCCGCGCGCTGCACTTCCGGCTCGACGCACGTCGTCCCGAGGCGCTGCGGACGGGCGACGCCAACTCCGGCTCACCGGGACGTCGCCCCTCGCTCGCGGAGACGCTCCGCGATCGCCTGCTCGCGCGGCCGCTCGAAGCCGGCACCGATCGCGAACGCCTCGTCTCGCTCGGTCTCGAGTACCTGCGACAGGCCGACGAGATCGCCTCTCCGACCGCCGTGGATGGCGAGGAGGACGGGTGAGGCTCGTCCGGCTTCACCTGCAGAACTTCCGCCAGCATGCGGACTCGACGCTCGAGTTCGACGATGGCCTGACGGGCATCATCGGCCCGAACGGGGCAGGGAAGAGCACGATTCTCGAGGCGATCGCGTGGGCGCTGTACGGCAACGCCGCGGCGCGCGGCAACCGCGACTCGATCCGCTTCACGCGCGCGGCGCCGCGGCAACCGGTCCGCGTCGAGCTCGACTTCGAACTCGCGAGCCATCGCTATCGCGTCGTGCGCGGCCTCGCGAGCGCGGAGCTCTTTCTCGATGGCGCCGAAGTCCCGATCGCGAACTCGATCACCTCGGTCAACGAGATCATCCAGCGCCGGCTGGGGATGACGCGGGCCCAGTTCTTCAACACGTACTTCACGGGGCAGAAGGAATTGGCCGTCATGGCGGCCATGGGTCCGACCGAACGCGCGCAGTTCCTCTCGCGCGTGCTCGGCTACGAGCGCCTTCGCACGGCGCAGGACCTCGTACGGGAGCGCCGCAAGGTCGTCGTCGCCGAAATCGCCGGCCTGCGCGCCGGGATGCCCGATGCGAGTGTCATCGAGGCGCAGCTCGCCGAGGCGAACGCGCGCCGCGTGGCCGCGGAGCAGCGCGCGCTGTCGGCCGAGAACCAGCACGCCCAACTGGCTGCCGATACCGCCGCGATCGCGCCGGAGTGGGAACGCGCGCAAGCGGAGCGCGTGCGCGTGACGGAACTCGCCGCTGAACTGCGCGTGGCGCAGAGCGAACTGTCGGTGCTCGATCGCGAGCTCGCCCGGCTCGACCTCGACCGCTCGGAGATCGCCGTTGCGCGCGCCGAACTCGATGGCCTCCTCGCAGAGTTGGCGCCGATGCCGGAACTGATGGCCGAGTTCCAGCAGCTGGAGTCGTTGGCGCGAGAGGAGGGACGGCGGCAGACGCTCGCCGAGGCCACGCGCGTGATCGAAGAGGAACTTGCGCGGCTCGCCGATCGCCTTGGCCGGCTCGAAACGGCGCCGTCGCTCGAGGAAGAGGTGACCGTCCAGCTCGAGGAGAAGCGGCGCGAAGCCGAGGAAGCGCTGGGCGTGATGGAACGCGCGCGCACGGCTTGGGTGCGCGACAAGCAGGAGGCGGAGACCCGGCGCAGCGCGCTCCTGCAGCAGTGGCGCGAGCTCAAGGAACAGCGCGAGCGGCTGATCTCGCTCGGCGAGGAGGGAACGTGTCCGACGTGCCAACGCCCGCTCGGCACACATTTCCGCGCGGTGCTCGACCTGCTGGATGGCCAGCTCGAGACGGTGACGGTGGACGGCAAGTACTACACGGGCCGGCTCGAGCAGCTTGAGGAGCCGCCGGAGGCGGTGCGCGTGCTCGACGACCAGCGCAAGACGCTGGCGTCGCAGGCGGGTGCGCTGGAGAAGAAGCTCGCGAAGGTGCAGAGCGCGGTGCAGGAGTTGGCGCAGCTCAAGCGCGAACTCTCGGCCAAGGCGGAACGCCGCGCCACGCTGCAGGCGGAGCTGGCCGCGATTCCCGAGGGTTACGACGCCGAGCGGCATGCGGTGGTGCGCGCCGAACGGGATCGTCTCGCTCCCCTCGACGCGCGCGCGGCGCGACTGGGCGCGCGCACGGATCGCGAACCGCAGGTCGTGCGCGAACGGGAGCGCGTCTTCGTGCAGGCGGAATCGGCGCGGGTGCGCGTTGCGACGCTGACCGCAGGGCAGGCGGCGGCGGTCCTGCCCGAGGTCGAGTTCGCCGCACTACGCGCTCGCCATGACGCGGCGGTGACGGCGATGCGCAGCGCGGAGCTCTCGGCGGTGCAGGCGCGCGGTGAGGCCGAGGCCGCGGGGGCGGCCGCGCAGCGCGCCGCCGCGGCGCGCGCGGAACTCTCGGCCACCGAGAACAAGCTCGAGATCATGCAGCACGACCGGAGGCTGCACGAGGCGCTCGACCGTGCCTTCTCGGACCTGCGCACGGATCTCAACGCGCAGCTCCGACCGGAGCTCTCGGAGATTGCCAGCGCGTATCTCTCGGACCTCACCGAGGCCCGCTACCGCGAACTCGAGCTCGACGAGGACTATGCGGTGACGGTTCTCGAGGAAGGGGTGCCCAAGCCGGTGATTTCCGGCGGCGAGGAAGATCTCGCGAACCTCGCGCTGCGCCTCGCCATCTCCCAGATGATTGCCGATCGTTCGGAGCAACGCTTCTCGTTGCTCATTCTCGACGAGATATTTGGCTCGCTCGACGATGAGCGTCGCGAGGACACGATCAAGCTGCTCGGAGAGCTGGGAGACAGGTTCTCGCAGGTGATCGTGATCACGCACGTCAACTCGGTGCGCATCGGTGTCCAGCGAGTCTTTGAAGTGAACATGGATCAGACGAGGGGATTCGCGACCGTGGTGGTCGGCGAGGCCGGTCACGAGGAGCCCACGGTGTTCGCCGATGCCGGAGTGACGGCCTGATGGCCACGCGTCCCATGCGCGGCCGCCTCGTCGACGGGCCGCACCCGATCACGATCGCGGACATCGCGCCGCTCAACCAGGTCTTCAGCGATGCCTTCACCGAGCGCTACCGGCGCGACGGGATGGTGGGAGTGCGCGTGCCGTTCCTCAACCCGCTGATCTGGCGCTACGCCATCGAGGACGCGGGCACTGGCGCCATGCTCTGGCGCGACGAGCGCGGAGAAATCGCGGCGTTCAATGTTGCGCACATGTCCGGCACCGAGGGCTGGATGGGGCCGTTGGCGGCGCGTCCCGACCTGCAGGGTGCGGGCATCGGCAAGCAGATCGTGACGTCGGGCATCGAGTGGCTGCGTGCCCACGGCGCCACGACCATCGGCCTCGAGACGATGCCGCGCACGCTCGACAACATCGGATTCTATGCGCGACTGGGCTTCACGCCCGGAGCGCTCACGCTCACCCTCACGCTAGAAGCGCAGCCGGCCGAGCGCTCACCGCTCTTGCTTGGCGCGCTCACGCCGACCGATCGTGCGGCGATGGTGGTGGCGTGCCGCGATCTCGCCCAGCGCGTGCTACCCGGCTACGACTTCACGCGCGAAATCGAACTCACCGACCAACTGGCGGCCGGCGATACGGTGCTGCTCTGGAACGATGGCGCCCTGGCCGGCTACGCGCTCTGCCACACGGCGCCGCTGGTGGAGGGGCGCGCCCGCGAGGAGCTGCGGGTGCTCAAGCTCGTGCTCGCCGATGAAGCCGAGATGCCGCGCATGGGGATCATCCTCGCGGACTACGCGCGGCGGAGCGGTGCGCGTCGCGTCGCCGTGCGCGTGCAGGGCAACTATCCGGGTGTCTTCCGTGCCATGGTGAACCAGGGGGCGCGCGTGCGCTGGAGCGACCTGCGCATGACGCTCGACGGTACCCCCGAAGTGCATCCAGCGCGCGGTGTGCTGCTGAGCAACTGGGAGATCTAGCTTGTCGTCCTGAGCGAAGCGAAGGACCGGCTTTTCCGTGGCCAACCGCTCAAACAGGTCCTTCGCGTCGCTCAGGACGACGTTCGCGCGCCCGCGATCACGTGCACGAGCGCTGCGTCGTCGAGATCCGAGTCCCATCCCTTCGCGACCCTGATCGTCAACCGCTCCGCGCCCGAGTTGCACTCCACTTCGACTTGGTCGGTCGGGCCGGCGTCATGCGCCTCGGGAATCTCGAGACAGATCCAGTCGATGCCGCGCGCATCGGCGACAATGCGCATCAGCGCGGGTCCGGCGCACTGCCGCGATTCACCACGCGCCAGATGATGAGCGCCACGCCGCCGGTCAGGAGCAGGTGCGCATAGCCCGGCGCGTCGTAGCCGAACGTCCACACGCCCCACGTGACCAGCATCACGAGCCCTGAGACAATTCCGATATCCATGATGCGTTGACGCTCCAGAAAACGTCCCCTAGTATAAGTGCAGTCGGGACGGGGAGACTCACTTTTGAGCCGATAAGTCCTTCAAAGGGGATCCGACAACTTCATCAAGGTCATGCCCCAGTGCGGGGAAGGCCGAAGGTGGGGTGAGGGCCTTACCTTTCGACAGGGCTTCAAAAACCTCTCTCCGTTCCACCTCGTCCGGAAGCCCTGCCGCTCACGCTGCAGGGCTTTCGTTTTCCACCGGATCCTTCACGCACGCCTGGCCCGGGCCGGGAACCACTGGCCTCCCCCGCGGGTTCGATGCACACTGCGGGGGTCCCACACGGGACCGCGTGGCGACCCGTGCTCGTCATGCTCCGCTTCCTCACTCGCCATGCCTGACGTCACCATCGTACGCCGCCTGCAGTTCAACGCGGCCCATCGTGTCCACAACCCGGCGCTCTCCGACGAGGAGAACACCCGCTTGTTCGGGAAGTGCAACAACCCGAACTGGCATGGACACAACTACACCCTCGAGGTGCACGTGACGGGCCCCATCGATCCGGTCACGGGCTACGTGGCTGATCTTGGGGCGGTGCGCGACGTGGCCGAACGCCTCGTAGTCAGCGAGGCCGACCACCGCAACTTCAACATCGACGTGCCCTTCATGCAGGGGATCATCCCCACCAGCGAGAACATCGTCGTGCAGATGTGGCGCGTCCTCGAGCCCGCGATTGGTCCCGGCCGGTTGACCAAGCTGCGCCTCTGGGAAACGGAGAACAACTATGTCGAATACGAAGGTCGCTAGCGTGACCCGTCCCCTCATTCCGCTGCACGACAAGTACGCCCCCGATGAATCGGGGATCACCGAGCATATCGAGGCCTACAGCGCGCTCGTCAAGCGCCAGCTCGAGCTCCTCGGCGAGGACACCGACCGCGAGGGGCTGCGCAAGACGCCCGAGCGCGTCGCCAAGGCCATGACCTGGCTGACCCACGGCTACACGCAGTCGGCCACCGAGGTCATCGGCGACGCCCTCTTCGAGGAGACGCACTCGTCGATGGTGATGGTCCGCGACATCGAGCTCTATTCGATGTGCGAGCATCACATGCTCCCCTTCTTCGGCAAGGCGCACATCGCTTACATCCCGAACGGGCGCATCGTCGGACTCTCCAAGCTGCCGCGCGTCGTCGAGGTCTTCGCGCGACGCCTGCAGGTGCAGGAGCGCCTCACCGAACAGGTGGCCGAGGCGATCGACGACGTGCTCAAGCCCGCCGGCGTCGGCGTCGTCATCGAGGCCGTCCACCTCTGCATGATGATGCGCGGCGTCGAGAAGCAGAACTCGAAAACGATCACCTCGGCGCTCCGCGGGTCGTTCCGCGACGACGCCAAGACGCGCGACGAATTCCTGCGCCTCGCCTACTCGTCGAGCGGCGGCACCCGGTGAGCACTGCCGGGACGCTCGCGGGGCAGGTCGCGGTCGTCACCGGCGCGTCGCGCGGCATCGGCCGCGCCATCGCGGGCTCGTTGATCGCGGCCGGTGCACGCGTCGCGATCGTGGCGCGCGGCGCCGGGCCGCTCGAGGAGGAAGCTGCGGCGCTGGGCGCCAACTGCCGTGCCTTCCCGGCCGACCTCGCCGATGGCGCCACGGTTGCCACGCTCGCCAAGGCGCTCGTGGCGCACTACGGCAATGTGCCCGACCTCGTCGTCAACAACGCCGGGCTCTTTCACGTGGCGCGTGCGCACGAACTC
The DNA here is from genome assembly GCA_025359135.1 of Gemmatimonadota bacterium. Classification (GTDB taxonomy): domain Bacteria; phylum Gemmatimonadota; class Gemmatimonadetes; order Gemmatimonadales; family Gemmatimonadaceae; genus JACPPC01. The sequence goes on from JANYHJ010000155.1 coordinate 44,032, forward strand.
TCGCCCGAGGCGTTCACGAACACGGTGCAGGTCAACCTCGTTGCGCCGTTCCTGCTGGTGCGCGCCCTGCTCCCCGATATGCGCGCGCGAGGTCGCGGCCACCTGGTCACCATCGGTTCCATCGCCGACCGCGCCATCTTTCCCGAGAACGCGGGGTACGCCGCGGCCAAGCATGGTGCGCGTGCCCTCCACGAAGTGCTGCGTGCGGAGCTCGTCGGCACCGGTGTGCGCGCGTCGCTCGTGTCGCCGGGGCCGGTCGACACGGCGCTCTGGAACGATGTGCTCGCGGAGGGCCGCCCCGGCTATCCGCCGCGCGAGGCGATGCTCGCCCCAAGCGCCGTGGCGGACGCGGTGCTCTGGGTCGTCACGCGTCCACCCGCGACCAACATCGACGAACTGCGATTGACGCGCAGCTAGCGCGCCACCGCCTGGACTATGCGCGTGCGCGCAGCTCGGTGATGTGGCGGTTCACCCAGTGCTTGTCGAGCACGTCGGCGTTCAGGTCAGCAGCGCCGGTCACGCGTCCCACGCAGTTCGCCGAACCGCAGTGGCAGTCGAACGGCTCCGCCATCATCCACTCCGTGCTCGGATAGAAGTAGCCGAGCTCCTCGCCCGCGGCGACATTACGCGCGGCCGAGATCGTCATGGCCGTGGTGTCGATGCGCACGTTCGGCGCGCACGAATGGTTGAGGAAAGTGAACTGCCAGAGGCCGTCGATGTGCGCGTCCACGTCCACCTGGACGGTGTAGCGCGTCGCCACGCTCGCGCGCTGCGCACCCCCGAGCTCGGCCAGCACTTCGCCCGCCTGCAGCGCGCGGATTGCCACTACGCGGCGGCCCGTCTGCTCATCGCCGAGCACGCGCACGCCGTCGGTCATCATGGTGGAGGTGCTGGTTGACGGCTCGCTGGTCATCGTCATCGTGTGCGTCCCTGGTCAGTGGCTGCTCGAACGGCGCGCCCCGGTGCGCACCTCGAGGGACTTCCCGGCGTAGGCCGCGAGGCGCACGCCACGCGTCGTCGTCACGACGCGCTTGCCGCCGAGCGGCATGGTCACTTCCACGTCCACGTTGCCCGCTGTCGGCAGTCCGACGTGCACGGGCAAGTCGTTCTGCGCGTTGTAGCCCGAGCCGCCGTCGACGAGACCGGTGCCGAGCAACGTGCGCGTGCCGGCGGCGTACACCCGCACTTCGGCGCCGGCGCGCGTGGCGTGGCCGGCCTGGTCGAGCACCCGCACGCTGATCGAGCGCGCGGCGGCCTTCGCTTCGAGCTCGTTGCGCATCACGAGGTGCATGCCCTTGGGCGTGGCGCCCGTGAGCGAGAGGTCGACATCGCCGTCGCGGTCGAAGTCCACCCACTGCACGCCGTGGTCGGCTTCGAGCGCCTTGAGGTTGTCGGGGGTGACGTCCTCGTACGTCGTGCCGGTGTTGCGGAAGAGGTAGTCGCGGTACTGCACGCCACCGGTGACGGTGCCGTTCACGTAGAGGTCGAGCTTGCCGTCGTGGTCCACGTCGTCGAAGGCACAGGCGTCGTACTTGCCGTCGATGGCCACGCCCCACGCGACGGAGACGTCCTCGAAGGTGCCCTTGGCCTTCGGCTTCTGCAGGAAGAGGCCGTTCGGCCCGTAGTTGGCGAAGAAGAGGTCGAGGTGGCCGTCACCGTTCACGTCGGCGGCGCAGGGACGCACCGTGCCCGACTTGGCGTCGTGCGGAGCTCGGCCGCCCCACGCGATGCCCGCCGCCTCGCCGACGTCGGTGAAGTGCCCGTTGTCATTGCGGAAGAGCGCGTTCGCATCGCCGTCCTGGTTGGCCACGACGAGGTCGAGGTCACCGTCCTCGTCGGCATCGAACCAGACCGCGCCCACGCTCTTGCGCGTGTCGGCGAGCCCCATGGAGGCGGCCACTTCGGTGAAGTGACCGCCGTCGTTGCGGAAGAAGAGGTTGGGCCGGTCGCGCAGGGCGACGAAGAGGTCGAGGTCGCCGTCGCCGTCCACGTCGATGAAGGCGAACTGGCGCACTGCGCCCGAGTCCACCACGAGGCCCGCAGCGGCCGTCACGTCCTCGAAATGCCCGTTCGTGTTGCGGTAGAGCTTGAGGATCGAGCCGCCGCCCGGGGTGAATCCGACGAGCAGGTCGGGGTCGCCATCGTTGTCGTAATCCGCCCACGCGGCCGCGCGCGTCTGGCGGGCGTCGGCCACGCCTGCGGCTGCGCCAACCTCGGTGAGCACGCCGGCCACGTTGTGATAGAGCCGGTTGGGTGCGCCATTGAAGCCGACGAAGAGGTCAGGGAATCCGTCGCCGTCGTAGTCGGCCCAGGCGTTGGTCAGCGTGCCACCCGTGCCCAGCAGCTCCGGTTGCACGGGGGAAAAGCTCGGCGGGGCACCCGTGGCGATGAGCAGGGCAGCGGCAGCGGCGAAGCGGCGCATGTGATCCGGAGAATGGGATGCCAATGGCAATCACGGGATATACAAGACTCTGTCGTTATTGGAAGTGCTGACCGATGGCATCGTCATTGAATCTTCATCAACTTCCTGTCATCACACTTCGGTCCATCATGCATCTCGATCTCGTCGATCACCTGCGCTGCCCGCATCCGCATCCCGACATCACGGGCGGCGTGCCGCTGGTGTGCGTGGCGGGTAAGGTCGAGGGTCGCCAGCTGCACGAGGCGACGCTCGGTTGCGCCGTCTGCCATGCGCGCCATGCCGTGACACGCGGCATCGGTTGGTTCGGCGTTGGCGCCATGCCCACGCCGACGGCCGTCGCCCGAACCGTGGCCGACCAACCCGAGCTGGTGCGCCTCGCGGCGCTGCTCAACCTCGACGCGCCCGGCGGCTTCGTGCTGCTGGATGAGGCGTGGGCCACCTTCGCCGTGCCCGTGGCGGACACGTTCGGCGTGGCCGTCGTGCTCGTGGCCGACGCTCCCTCGGTCCTCGCACACCCCAACGTGTCGGTGCTCGCTGGCCTGGGTGACGCGCTGCCGTTCGCGCCGGCCGTGCTCCGCGGAGCGGCGCTCGGCGCTTCTGCGACGCTCGCGCGGCTCGCCTCAGCCGCGATGGGACTCACGCCGAACGGGCGGCTGGTCGCACCCGTGCAGTGCGCCCCGCCGCCCGCCCTGTCCATCCTGGCTCGCGACGATCGCCACTGGGTGGCGGAGCCGCGCGCCGAGCCCGTCAGCCTTCGCCGTGCCCCGCCGTCGCCGCTTCCTCGTACACCCGGTCAATGAGCGCCTTGTAGTTCTTGTCCACCGCGCGACGCTTGACCTTGAGCGTCGGGGTGAGCTCGCCTGAGTCCACGGTGAAGTCGTGTTCGAGCAGCACCACGCGCTTCGGCATCTCGAAGTGTGCGAGCCCGCCCAGGTTGGCCTTCACTTCCTTGTCCATCTTGGCCTGCACCGTGGGCATCGTGAGCAGCTGGGCGCGTTCGGTCCAGAGGATGTCCTTGATCTTCGCCCACTTCTCGACCTGCTCCCAGTTGGGCACCACGAGGATGATCGGGAACTTGCGCTTGTCGCCGATCATCACGGCCTGGCTCACGTACTTGTTGGTCTTGACGAGGTTCTCGATCGGCTGCGGCGCGAGGTTCTTGCCCCCCGCCGTGACGATGATGTCCTTCTTGCGGTCGGTGATCTTGAGGAAGCCGTCCTCGATCACGCCGATGTCGCCCGTGTGGAACCACCCCTGGGCGTCCACGGCTTCAGCCGTCGCGTCGGGACGGTTGTAGTAGCCCTTCATGATGTTGGGGCCGCGCGCGAGGATCTCGCCATCGGCGGCAATGGCGACCTCGACCCCCTCGATGACCTTGCCCACCGTGCCGATGCGGAAGTTCTCCGGCGTGTTGGCCGAGATCACGGGCGACGTCTCCGTGAGGCCGTAGCCCTCGAGGATGGTGAGGCCCGCTGCGTAGAAGAACTTGTTGATCTCCGCCGCCAGCGGCGCGCCGCCCGAGATGAAGAAACGGAGCCGTCCGCCGACGCGCTCCTTGAGCTTGGAGAAGACGAGCTTCTGCGCGAGGCTGTACTGGAGCGCGAGCAGGCCGCCCGGCGTTCGCCCGGCGAGCTTCTCGTCCGCCCAACGGTCGGCCACGCCGCGCGCCCAGAAGAAGATCTGCTTCTTGAGGCCGCCGGCCGAGATCGCGCTGTCGAGCACCCGAGCGTAGAGCTTCTCGTAGAGGCGCGGCACCGACATCATCGTCGTCGGCTTCACCTCGCTCATGTTGAGCGGCACCGTGTCCACCGAATCGGCGTACGCGATCGTGCAGCCGCAGGTGAAGAGGAAGTAGTCGCCCATCCGCTCGAAGACGTGCGAGAGCGGCAGGAACGAGAGAGCGAGATCGCCGGCGCCCATCGTCACGGAGCGTCGCGTCGCCTGCACGTTCGACCAGAAGTTGTCGTGCGTGAGCATCGCCCCCTTCGGCTTGCCCGTCGTGCCCGACGTGTAGATGAGCGTCGCGATTTCGCCCGGCTGCACCGCCAGTGCCTCCGCTTCCCAGCGCGCGTTCGCCTCCGCCGACTCCTCGGACGCGCCGATCGACAGCAGCTCGGCCAGCGTCAGCGTCGCACCACTCGAGGCTGTTCCCTCGAACGTGATGACGTGCTTGAGCGCCGGCATCGAGGCACGTGCCTTGTCGATCTTCGCTGCCTGCGCCCTCGTCGAGACGAAGATTGCCACCGCGCCCGAGTCGGTCACCACGTCGGGCAGCTGCTCCGATGGCAGGGTGGGGTACACCGGCACGTCGGTGATGCCGGCCGTGAGGCACCCGTAGTCGGCGTACATCCACTCGGGGCGATTCTCGGAGAGGATCGCGACGCGCTCGCCGCGGTTGATGCCGAGCTTGCGGAGTCCCAGAGCGATGCGCCGCACCTTTTCCTTGATGGTCGCGTGCGAAATGGCCGTCCAACTGCCGGTGGCACGCGTCATCAGCGCGTCGGGCTTGTTGTGCGCCGTCAGCGCGTCGAAGAAGAGGTGGTTGACGGTGCCCGGCGGCGACGTGCGCGGTCCACCGGAGGTGCTCGGCATGGCGGCGCCGGCGGGCGCGGCACCAGCGTCATTGGCCACGATCGTCGCCATGAGAGAGCGGGAGAAGGGGACGGGCTGGTGTGTCCAGCGAGGACACCCGATCAATCGAGAAGCTACGGCCACGCCACGGGGGGGCAACAGCCGCCGTCCAGACGCTACGAGTCTTTCGGAGCCAGCGGGATCACGATCGTGAACGGGCTCCCCTTCACGTTGACGCCCCGGTACGTGACGGTGGCCTGCACGAGCGCCGTGTCGCGGATGCGCGAGCCCAGCGTGGGGACGACGCGCAGGACCTTGCTCGCGAGGCCGGTGGCGTCGGTCACGGCCCACGGCGTGTTGATGATGCCGCCCCCGAGCTGCGTGCTGTCGACCGCGTTCACCGGCGCGCGCGTGACCGCGAACCGCACCAGCCACCCCTCCACCACGGAGTCCGCGCTCGTTGTGCCGGGCACGAGCGGCAGGCTGCCGACCTTGACGTGAAGTGCGTAGCTGTTGGCCGCGTCGGTGCGCGGCACCGTCACGTACACGAGCCGATGCACCGAGTCCGGGTTGCTGGCGGTGTCGGGCCGGTTGGCCACGCCGAGCAGTTTGGGACTCGTCTGCAGGCCGGCCACCGAGGCGAGAATGCGCACCCCCGTCCGGCGATTCAGGCCGCGCAACACGCCGGTGACCGAATCGATCACGACGCCGGTATCGAGCGAGAGGAACCGCACCGGCGCACCGGGAATGATCACGTTGGCGCCGTTGTAGACCTTGGCGCTGATCGGTGCGGCGACGCCCAAGGTGTCGCGGAGCGTGTCACCAACCACCACGGCAGGGAACGGCAGCGAGTCGATCGCAAGCGACTGCGCGCCGCCCGGCACGCTCGTCAGGTCGCTGCATGCCACACCGAACAGCAGGCACGCGGCCATCACCCCGCCCCGCACGCAACTCACTGGAAACGGTCGGCGAGCTGCGCGGCGAGGTTCACGTACGCCTGCGACGCGGCGTCGCCCGGATCGCGCAGCACCACCGGCTGGCCCGCCGCGAATGCCTCCGCGGGGGCGTGGCTGCGCGGCACCATCGTCGGCAGCAGCAGCGACGAGGGCACGTGCGAGCGCACGTACTCCACCACGCGAACACTCGACGGGTTCGCGGCGTCCACCATCGTCAGCAGCAAGCCGTCGAGCACGAGCTGGTCGTTGCGGCTCACCAGCTCCTGGATCGCCTTGAGGATCTGTGGCGTCGTCTGCAGCGCGAGCGGCTCGGCTTGCAGCGGCACGATGACATGGTCCGAGTGCGAGAGCACGGCCCGCACGACGGGACCCAACCCCGGCGGCGTGTCCACCACCACGATGTCGCAGCGCGCGCGCGCGATGGAGAGCAATTCCGGAAAGAGCGACCCCTCCGACACCCGGCGCTGGAAGCGCGCGTGGTCGGTCTCGTCGCTCACGGAACCCGCGAGCATCACGCGCAACCAGGGGAGCGACGTCGGCAGGATGACGTCACGCAGCGGACGCACGCCGTCGAGGTAGTCGGAGAAACCCCACGTGGGGTGCCCCGTCTTGAGCGCGGCGCCGTAGCGCACCGATCCCTGTGGATCGGTGTCCACGAGCAGCGTCTTGAGGCCGCGTCGCGCAAAGGCGGCGGCGAGGTTCACGGCGGTCGTGGTCTTGCCGACGCCGCCCTTCTGGCTCACGATCGCGAGCACCTTCCCCATGTCAGCCCTGTGCCTCGGTGGCGTCGTCGTCGGCCTGGTCGCCGGCGGGAGCGTCGCTCAAGCCCCCCTCGAGCGCCACGATCGTTTGCTCCGCGTGCTGGATCCACTGCTCGGCGCCCGGATCCGTGGGCGGATGTGCGAGGAATTTCCGGAGGTGCGTCATCGCGCCATCCCGGTCGTCGCGCTTGAGGAGCAGGAAGGCGAGCCCGTAGTGTGCGCCAGCCAGCAGCGGGTTCACCTCGAGCGCCCGTCGATAGGCGCGCACCGCCTCGTCCTGCCGGCCGGTACGCGAATAGGCGATGGCCATGTTCTGGAGCACCCGCGCGTCATCCGGCTGGTCGCGGAGCGCGAGCCGGTACGAGGTGAGGGCCGCGTCGTAGTCCCCCTGCCGTTCAAGAGCCAGCGCCTCGCTCAGGTAGTCGAGCCGCTGCGGCTTCAATTCGCGGTCAGACCCGCCGAGCAGTCGGCTCCACCATGACATGCCCCAAAGTACGGGTCGCGCGTGTCCTCCGGCAACGGCAGCAGGGCAATTCCCCCCTTGCGGCACCTCGCGCGCCCGGGCCTATTGCGTGCAGGCGCTCGTGTGCCGTCGTCACCTGTTTCGCGCGATCTTTCCCACCATCGGAGCCCCCACGATGCCCGCACGCAAGAAGGTCGTGGCCAAGGCCAAGGGTGGGACGCGCGCCGCTGCCTCGAAGTCGACGCGCGGCAGGGCCGTCGCTACTCCCGCCAAGCAACCGGTCTCGAAGGCTGCCCCGCGCCCCGCTGCCAAGGCCGCCGCCAAGCCAGTCCGCATCATGCCGCCGCTCTCCGCCAGCGCGGCGCCGCCCGTGATCGACGTCATGGAGATCGACTGGGCGCTCTTTGGTGAGCTCTCGCGTGCGCTCGCCCTCAAGGTCGCGCGCGGCTCCGACCCTGACATGGTCATCGGCATCGCGACCGCCGGGGTCATTCCAGGCGCCACCATCGCCGCCATTCTCGACGTCGAGTTCCACTCGATGATCATCTCGCGGCGCTACCACTCCGACACGGTGCGCGCCACCCCCGCCGTCTTCGGCAACGTGCCCGCCGAAGTGCGCGGACAGCACGTGCTGGTGGTGGACGAGACGTGCGATTCGGGTGCCACCCTTCGATTGGCCGTGAGTGCGCTGCGCAACGCAGGCGCCGCGGACGTGCGCACCGCCGTGAGCTTCCGCACCGGGAGCTTCAAGCCCGACTACGTGGGCCTCGAAACGGAAGCGGCCATCGTCCTGCCGTGGGACCGCGAGATCCTCGTCGACGGCGACCTCGTGATCAATCCCGAGTACGCCGACGTCATCGGCATTCACTGACCGCGTGCAACGCGCCGAGCGCCCGTCGTCCTGAGCGCAGCGAAGGACCTGCTTCTCCAGCAAACCGGAAGCAGGTCCTTCGCTGCGCTCGGGACGAGAGTGTCACATCCGCGGATGGCGAGCTAGCCGAGTCGCTCGGCCGCCTCGCCGTAGCTCGTGCCTTCGGTCATCGCCTGGTACACCGACTGCAGCGCCTCCGACCCGCCCAGCAGCCAACGGCAGTGTGCGTGCCCCATCGAGCGGCACTCCACCTCCATCGTCGCCAGTTGCGACCCCGCCAGGCGCGTGAAGAAGTCGGCCAGCAGCCCCGACGTCAGGTAGCACCCCGGATGCGGCAGCGCCGCGTGCGGATCCGATTCGGCCCAGTCCGCGCTATCGAGCGCCACGAGTGCGCCGCCGAGCGTGCTGATCTCGAGCGTGCCCCAGCCGCAGGCCTGGAAGTACTCGACCGCGCGCTGGCGGAAGCCCTCGATGTCGAGCGAGTCGAGCGAACCGCTGTGGTGGTCGGCGAGCCAGCGCTCGAACGATGCGTAGAGCGCCTCGCCCCCGGCGAACCCCGCTTCCTGCAAGTACGCGACACCACCCGGCCCCGCATCGCGAAGGAGCGCGGTGCGGAGCGCCGCCAGCGAGGCGCGCGCGAGGGTCACCATCCCATGTTGTTCGAGCTGCATGTGTCTCTCCGGGAGTGACGGCTACACGGGCGGGCGCCCGATCCTGTCCAGCAGTTCGGCTTCGGTGATCACGGCGACGCCCAGCGTGCGCGCCTTGTCGAGCTTGCTTCCGGCGTCCCCTCCGGCCACGAGCAACGACGTCTTCTTCGACACGCTGTCCGTCACCCGCCCACCGGCCTGCTCGATCAGCTGCGTGGCCTGGCCGCGGGAGAGCGTGGGCAGCGTTCCTGTGAGGACGACGGTGAGACCCTTGAGGGCACCGTCGGCCTCGGCCGCCTGAGGTTCCGTGAAGGTAAGCCCCCGGCGTCGCAGTTTCTCGACCAGGCGGCGCGCCCACGCATCCTGGAACCAGGCCGCCACGCTCTCGGCGATGATCGGACCGATGCCGCGCACCGCGTTGATGGCCGCCTGGTCGGCGCTGGCCAGTGCGTCCATCTCCCCGAAGTGGCGTGCCAGCAGTTCCGCGGCGCCCTCGCCCACGTGCCGGATGCCGAGCGCGAACAGCAGCCGCGAGAGCGGTTGCTGCTTGCTCGTCGCGAGCGCATCTACCAGCAACTGTGCGCTGCGCTCGGCGAAACCGTCCAGCTCCTCGAGTCTCGTTGTCGTGAGGTCGTAGAGATCCGACGGATCCTTCACGAGGCCGGCCTCGACGAACTGCGAAATGCGCGCCTCCGAGAGCCCGCGGATGTCCATCGCGCCGCGCGACGCAAAGTGGATGAGCGCCTCGAGCCGCCGTCCCGGGCACGCCACGTTCGGGCAGAAGACGTCCACTTCGTCGCCCTCGTTCGCGACCGGCGTACTGCACACGGGACACGCGCCCGGCGGCACCCACGGCACTTCTTTGCCCGTGCGCTTGTCGGCCACCGGGCCGATCACCTGCGGAATGACGTCACCGGCACGGCGCACCTGCACCCGGTCGCCGACGCGCAGGTCCTTCTGCGCGATCAACTGCGCGTTGTGCAGCGTCGCGTTGCGCACCGTGACCCCGCCGATCTCGACAGGCTCGAGCTCCGCCCACGGGTTCAGCTTGCCCGTGCGCCCCACGTTCACGTTGATGCTGAGGAGCGTCGTCTCCTCGATCGTCGCCGCGAACTTGCGCGCGATCGCCCAGCGCGGCACCCGGCCCGCCACGACACCGAGCTCCGCGTGAAGCGCGAGCGGATCGACCTTCACCACGCCGCCGTCGATGTCGAACGGGAGCTGTTCGCGCTGGACGTGCTCGAGGTGGTGCGCCCACGCATGTACCTGGGCTAGCGACTCGCAGCGCTGGCGGTGCGGCGCCACGGGAATCCCCCATTCGGCCAGCCGCTCGAGCAGTTGCGTCTGCGACTCGAAGGGGAGTGGCGCGTTGTCGGGCAGCGCGAAGGTGTAGCCCCAGAAGCGCAGCGGACGCTGGGCGGTCGAGCGCGGGTCCTTCTGGCGAAGGGCGCCGGCGGCCGAGTTGCGGGGATTCATGAACACCGGCTCGCCGGCCTGCACCCGTTCCTCGTTCATGCGATCGAAGCCGTCGAAGGTCATGTAGACCTCGCCGCGGATCTCGATCAATTCGGGCCAGCCGGCGCCGAGCAGGCGCAGCGGAATCTCCTGCAGCGTGCGCAGGTTGGCGGTGATGTCCTCGCCGATCGTGCCGTTGCCCCGTGTCGCGCCGGTCACCAGCACACCCTTTTCGTAGGTGAGCGACACGGCCGCGCCATCGATCTTGAGCTCGCAGCTGTAGCCGCTCGTGCGCACGCCTTCGCCGACGAGCCGCACGGCCGAGTCCTCCCAGGCTTGCAGCTCGTCGTCCGACATCGCGTTGTCGAGCGACGCCATCGGCGCCAGGTGCGTGTGTTTGGTGAGGTGACTCGCCGCGACGTCAGCGCCAACGCGCAATGTCGGGGAGTCGGCGGTGCGCAGCTCGGGGTGTTGGGCCTCGAGCGCCTGCAGCTCGCGGAAACGCTCGTCGTACTCGCCATCGGCCATGATCGGCCGGTCGTCGATGTAGTAGGCGCGCGAGGCGCGCGTGAGCAGCTCCCGCAACTCGGCGGCACGGCGCGCGGGAACGTTCACGAGCGACGCCCCCGCGTCCGGGACCCCACGCCCCTCAAGGTCAGCCCTCGCCCTCGGCGTCGGCGTTCGCGTCCGGCGCGAGGCCGCCCTGCAGCAGGAAATTCTCCACGAAGAACATGCCCGGCTCGCCGGCGCGCTTCACCATGCGGAGCAGGGTGTCCATGCTCGCGACTTCCTCGCGCTGCTCGTTGACGAACCACTCCATCGCGTTCTTGGTGAGGTGGTCGGATTCCTTGATCGCGACGTCGACGAGGTGGTTGATCTGCTTGGTCACGCGCAGCTCGGAGTCGAGGCCGAGCTTGACGGCGCTCGCCGTGTCCTTGAACGCCTTGGTGGGCGCCGGGATGGCCGGAATCGCGAGTTCACCACCTGCGTCGGCGATGTAGCGCACGAAGCGCAGTGCGTGGGCGCGCTCCTCGTTCGACTGGTTGAGGAAGTGCTTCGCCAGCGCCGGCAGTCCCTCTCCGTCGAAGTACGCGGAGATCATGAGGTACTGGTTGCTGGCGGACAGCTCGTTGCCGACCTGCTCGTTGAGCAGCGCGGTCATGGTCTTGCTGATGAGCATCGGAATGGTCGCGTGGTCAGGGTGGGACGGGGCTCAGTGCCCCGCCTGCTCTTCGAATACGGTGAGGGCCACGCCGACGAGGCGATCGAGCTCACGGCCCGCGTGCGGACCGAGCACCGCCTCGCTGCCGTCGAGCGGCTGCGCGTCGTCGACGCGTTCGAGCAGCCGGCGCAGGAACGCCAGCAGCGCGATGCGGCGTCCTTCGGTGGCCCGTTCCTCGTCCTTCGTGTTGCCGTCCTTGAGCAGCGCCTCGAAGCGGTGCGCATGTCGCAGCGCGCGCGCCGTGGTCACCGCCACGACCTGCACGAAGCGGATGTCCTCGTCGGTGAGCGGCGGCAGTGAGCGGCGCGTGCGCAGGAACAACGCGCCCACCACCTGCGCGCGCCACTTGATCGGCACCACGATCACGGCACGCACATGGCGCAGCGTGAGCATCGGCCATGCCAGGCGCAGCGAGGGCTCCTGCGACACGTCGGGAATGTGCACCGTCTCGCCGCTCTCGAGCGCGCGCTGCAGCTCGGGATAGCGGGTCATGTCGACTTCGAGGTTCCGGATCGTCGGATCCTCGTAGCTCGCCACGAGGCGCGCGCCCGGCTGTTCGCTGAAGAGGAACACCGAGCAACGATCGAGGTCGAACGTCTCGCCCAGCTTGCCGGCGACGACGTTGAGGATCTCCGGGTACCGGGTGGCTCCCGCGATTCCCTGCAGGATGTCGACCATCGCGACCAGGTTCTCGCGTTCGCGCGTCAACTCGGCGACACTCGCGCGCAAGGCGAGCAGCTCGGCAGCGTCCGACGTGGGGTCTGTCACGGCGTGGCTCAGGGGACGGTGTGAAGGCAACGCGAAAGCTACGCTGGACGCTCCCGGAACGCATCGCGCGCGCGCGGGTTTGCGCATCGCCCCGGCGCGCGGTACATCTGTCCGTTCGTGCGGCGCCTCGAGGGTGACGTGCGTCACCCGCTTCGACTCCACCCGCCCTTGTCCCCTTCACGATCGCTCGACGTCCGCGCGCTCATCGAGCGCAAGCGCGACGGCCATGCGCTCTCCAGCGAGCAGTGGGGCGCGTTCGCGCAGGGCGTGGCCGATGACACGGTACCCGACTACCAGGCCGCCGCACTGCTCATGGCCGCGTGGATTCGCGGCATGAACCTCGACGAGACGCGCGCCCTCACCGAGGCCATGCTGCGCTCCGGCACCGTGCTCGACCTCGAGCACCTCGGCCGCGCGCGCATCGACAAGCACTCGACCGGTGGCGTCGGCGACAAGGTGTCGCTCGTGCTCGCGCCGCTCATCGCCTCGCTCGGCGTGGCCGTGCCGATGATGTCGGGCCGCGGACTCGGTCACAC
>JANYHJ010000191.1 GCA_025359135.1 Gemmatimonadota bacterium
TGGACGGCGCCCCGACCGAGACGGCGAACACCTGCGAGACGGCTCCGGTCAGGCCACGCGCGGTTGCCACGAGCCGAAAGCTCGGCGCCGCGTGCTTCATGAAGAGATTGCCGAACGTGGCCTCGCCCTGGACCGTCTGCGCGACGGTCGGGCCAAAGAGGGTGTCACGCGGGTCGGTGGAATCGAGGGTGAGCGTGACGTCGACCGCGGTACGGTTGACCAGCACCCCACCGGTATCGACGATCTGGATCTTGAACGGCGCAATGAGCACGTTCGCGACGACGTTCGTCACCTGACTCTGGAACCGGAGCCGATCACCACCCGGGAGATTCGGCTGCACAGGTGTGGACTTGCCGCAACCAGCGATAACCCCGGCGAGTCCGATCAACCCGACCACGAGCCGAGGGCCGGAATTGGTCATCCGCAGCGAGGAGCGTCGAGAAAAATTCACGAAGGCCATGATGGGGTAAACAAGTGACGGGCCGCAAACGACCGTCCCACAGTCAAAGCTAGGGACGACCGAGCAGTCAATCCAGCACTGCAGAGAGAGAGACCCTGTGGACGAGTCGGGAGTTCCGGCGCCCGCGTGACGGGGGTCACGCAGCGCATTCTGGCGCCGGACCCCCGACCGTACCCAAGAGCAGGATACGTGCCGCGTCAGGCGATGCCGGAACGCGCAGCCGCGAGGATCCGGTCGGCGAAGTGATCGACCTCGTCGCGCGTGGTGTAGACGTTGGGAGTGACGCGAAGGCCATGGAACTCCTCGTGCACGATGGCCACCGTGACGATGCCGTACTTGGACTGCAGCCACTGCTGGAGTTTCGGCGTCTCGATCCCTTCCACTTGAACGAGCGCGATGGCGCCGGCGCGCTCGCCGTCGAGCGGGGTGAGCACCTTGACGCGCGGATTCTCCGTCGTGACGCGCTTGGCCCAGCGGTCGCGCAGGTAGCGGAGCCGGGCAATCTTGCGCTCGGCGCCGATGCCGCGGTGGAAGGCGAGGGCGACGCCGATGGCGTTGTGGTTGCCGGCCGGATGGGTGCCGATCTCCTCGTACTTGCGGATATCGGCGTCCTGTCCTGGATTGCCCGCCATGAGGGGCCAGAGCGCGGGAATCTTGTCCCGGCGCACGTACAGGAAACCGGTGCCGATCGGGGCGGTGAGCCACTTGTGGAGGCTCGTGCCGTAGTAGTCGGCGCCCAACTGGTCGCGGGTGAAGGGGAAGTGCGCGTAGGCGTGCGCGCCATCGACGAAGACCTGGATGCCGAGCGGGCGGCAGCGGTCCACGAGCTTCCGCACCGGGAGGATCTGTCCGGTGAGGTTGGTGATGTGGGTCATCTCGATGACCTTGGTGCGCGGCGTGACCGCGCTCATGAACTGCTCGACGACATGATCGTCGGTGCTCGGCACCTTGAACGAGACGGTCTTGAGGACGATGCCGTCGCGGCGCACGCGCTGGTTCCAGGCGTTGAGCATGCGCCCGTAGTTCTGGTTCGAGACGATGACTTCGTCGCCCTTCTTGAGGTCGAGGCCGAAGATCATGACCTCGTTGGCCTCGGAGGCGTTGCGGACGATGGCCATCTCCTCGGTGTCGCAGCCGAAGTCGGCGGCGATGTCGCGACGGACGTTCTCGAGGCGGGGCTCGAGTGTCTGCCACATGTCGATGACCGGAATGCCGTTGGAGAAGCGGAGGTCGCGGATCATCGCGTCGAGGACGTGCGTCGGCGCCGGACTGACGCCACCGTTGTTCAGGTTGGTGCGGGCGCGATCGACGTCGAAGGCGGACTGGATGAGCATCCAGTAGCCCTCGTCGTCGGCCAGCGAGATGGGAGCGCGGCCTTGGGCACCGGAGGTCGCGTCGAAGAGGCGCGGGAAGGCGTCGGCGCGCATCGCGGGAATCGTGAGCGCTGCGCCCGAGAGGCGCGTGACGAACGAACGGCGGGTCGTCATCGTCCGGAGTCTCCGGTGTCCAGGGGTAAGTCGGCGCACGCCGACGGTGTCTCAATGTCGGGGTTCGGGGCGTCCGCGGCCAGAGGGTCTCCTTCTAGATTGTGGGCATGGCGACCCTGATGCCCCCCCGTGTGTCGCAGGAGCTCCCGGCGCCGGCGCGCCCGGTCGAGTCGCGTGACCCGGCCACCGGCGAAGTCTGGAAGCGGTACGACGCACCGAGCACGCTCGACGTGGTGCGCGCAGTGGAACGTGCGCGCGAGGCCCATCCTGGCTGGGCGAATCGTCCGGTGGCCGAGCGGGCAGCGATGCTCACGCGCTTCCGCCGTGCGCTGTACGAGCGGCGGCACGAGGTGGCATCGGTGGTGAGCCGCGAGAACGGCAAGCCGGCCTCGGAAGCGCTGATGTCGGAAGTGTTCGTGGCGCTCGAGTACGCGCAGTACTACGCGGGCTTCGCGCCCAAGCGGCTGCGTCCGCACGTGGCGCCGACGCGCACGATGGGGACGATGCTCAAGAAGGTGACGATCGAGTATCACCCGCACGGCGTGGTGGGGGTGATCGCGCCGTGGAACTATCCGTTCCAGCTCGCGGCGGGCGCGGTGATTCCGGCGCTGGTGGCCGGCAACACGGTGGTGCTCAAGCCGAGCGAGTTCACGCCGACGAGCGCGGTGCTGCTGGGCGAGCTGTTCGCACAGGCCGGGCTGCCGGCCGATGTGCTGCAGGTGATTCCCGGCGATGGTGCAGCGGGCGCGGCGCTCGTGCAGGCCGGGGTCAACCGGGTGCACTTCACCGGAAGCGTGGCCACGGGGCGCAAGGTGGCTGCGGCGTGCGGTGCGCTGCTGATTCCCTGCTCGCTCGAACTTGGCGGCTCGGATGCGGCGATCATCTTCGCCGACGCTGACCTCGAGCGTGCGGCACGCGGCCTCTCGTGGGGGCGATTCAGCAACGCGGGTCAGACCTGCGTGGCGCCCAAGCGGATTTTCATCGAGCAGCGGGCGTTCGACGCGTTCGCGGCGCACTTCGCGCGTGAGGTGCAGACGCTCACGGTGGCAGCGGCGAGCGTGCCGGGCGCAGAGGTGGGTCCGATGATCCGCCCCGCGGCAGCGACGATGCTCGAGGCGCAATTTGCCGATGCGATTGCCGGTGGCGCGAAGGTGCTGGCGCGCGCAAAGGCGCCGAGCGGTGGCGAGGGATTCTTTCCGCCGACCGTGCTCGTGAACGTGACGCCCGAGATGCGGGTGATGCGCGAGGAGACGTTCGGTCCGTTGGTGCCGCTCGTTCCGGTGGCCGATGAGGCCGAGGCGATCATGCTGGCGAACCGGACCGAGTTCGGGCTCTCGGCGAGCGTCTGGACGCGCGATGCGGAGCGCGGCCGGCGCGTGGCGTCGCAGCTCGAGGCCGGATCGGTGGCGGTCAACGACGCGGTGCTCACCGCCGGTATGTCGAACCTGCCCCATGGCGGCGTGAAGGCGAGCGGCATGGGGCGGAGCCACGGCGAGCTCGGACTGATGGAGTGCGTGGAGCCGCGTGCGGTGCTCACCGACCGCGTGGTGTCGCCGCGGCAGCCGTGGTGGTTCCGCTATGGTGCGCAGTACGACGCGACCGCGGACGCGTTCCTGACGGCGCTGCACGCGCCGTCGTGGCTGGCCCGCGTGAAGGTGCTGGGCACGATGATCCGCGGGCTGCGAGGCGGCTGATGAACCAGGTCGTGCTGTTGCTCGACTCGGTGCTGCACGTATTGCAGCCGACGCTCTTCATCGCGGCCGTGGCGCTGGGGCTGGTGTGCACGGTGGACTGGCTGGTGCGCACGCGCCGGATCGGGCCGTTCTCGCCGGTGGCGCGCTTCTTCCGCACGACGGTGGATCCGCTCATGCTGCCGGTGGAGCGGCGCATCGTGAAGGCGGGCGGGATGCCATCGCACGCGCCGTGGTGGTCGCTCGTGGTGGTGGTGGTGGGCGGGATTGTCGGATTGAGTCTGATCGGGTTCGTGCGCGACCAGTTGGCGATGCTGTCGTACGCGGCGTCGACGGGTGGGAACGTGCTCTTGTCGCTGGTGGTGCACTGGGTGTTCGCGGTGGCGCGGTTCGCGCTCTTGTGGCGCGTGATCGCGAGCTGGGTGGGGGGCAATCCGTACGGCAAGCTGTGGCGCTGGGCGTTCGTGATCACGGAGCCGATGCTGGCGCCGCTGCGCCGCGTGCTGCCGGCGCTTGGCCCGTTCGACATTTCGCCGATTGTCGCCTACTTCGTGCTCGGGTTGGTGGAGAGCTTCCTGCTGCGATAGGGCGCGGATCACTGGATTGCGCGTCCTGATGCCGATACATTGTACGGACAACTGTTACTCGTGGCGATTTACCGGCAACTTGCGGCCACGTTAAAAACTCCGCTAAAGCGCCGAGCCCGGCGCTCTCGTAGCCCCGGGCATTTTCGTTTTCCCCTGCGTCATGCCACGTACCGACGTTCGCCCGTTCCGCGTCTCCTTCGAATTCTTCCCGCCCAAGACGGCGGAGATGGAGGAGTCGCTCTGGCACGCCATCCAGCGACTCGAGCCACTCTCGCCGTGGTTCGTGAGCGTGACGTACGGTGCAGGTGGCGGCACGCGCGAGCGGACGCATCGCACGGTGCACCGCCTGTTGACGGAAACGACGCTGGCCCCCGCCGCGCACCTGACGTGCGTGGGCGCATCGCGTGCCGAAGTGGATGCGGTAGCGGATGATTACTGGACGAGTGGCGTTCGGCACATCGTGGCGTTGCGCGGCGATCCGCCGGCGGGAGAGGCGGAGTACGTGTCGCATCCCGACGGCTACCGGTATGCTGCGGATCTGATCGCGGGGCTCAAACGGCGACACGAGTTCGAGGTGAGCGTGGCGTGCTTTCCCGAGGGACATCCGCAGGCGCCATCATTCACGACCGACATCGAGAACCTGAAGCGGAAGGTCGACGCGGGCGCGACGCGCGCGATCACCCAGTTCTTCTTCGACAACGCGATTTTCCTGCGCTTCCAGGAGCGCGCGGCGCGCGCGGGGATCACGATCCCGATCATTCCCGGCATCATGCCGGTGACCAACTTCGTGCAGACGGTCAAGTTCGCGAAGTTGGCGGGGGCGAGCGTGCCGGCGGAGCTCGGCTGGAAGTTCGAGGGACTCGACCATGACCCCGACACGCGGAAGCTGGTCGCGGCCACGGTGGCGGCGGAGCAGGTGCACGGGCTCGTGGCCGAAGGGGTGAGCGACTTCCACTTCTACACGCTCAACCGCGCGGATCTCACGTACGCGATCTGCCACCTGCTCGGCCTGCGTCCGAAGGTGAGCGTCGCGGCGCAGGCCACCTGATGCGCCACGCGCACGGGCACGACACGGATGAGGCCCCGACGGTGCCGGAGGTGTTCGTGCCGCCGGCATTGCCCACGCGCACGAGCGCGGAGCGCCTGGCGGCGCGCGAGCGACGGAACGCGTTGCTTGGGCCGGCGATGCGTACGCGCATCCTGGTCCTCGATGGCGCGATGGGCACGATGATCCAGCGCTACCGGCTGGATGAGGCGTCGTACCGGGGCGTGCGGTTCGCGGCGTGGCACAAGGACCTGCGCGGCAACAATGACCTGCTGGCGATCACGAAGCCGTCGATCATCCGTGACATCCACGCGGCGTACCTGGCAGCCGGCGCGGACCTGATCGAGACGAACAGCTTCAACGCGAACGCGATCTCGATGGCCGATTATGGCATGGAGTCGGTCGCGCGCGAGCTCTCGGAGACCGCGGCGCGCGTAGCGCGCGAGGTGGCCGACGCGTTCGAGGCACGCGAGCCGTCGCGGCCGCGCTGGGTGGCGGGGGTGCTCGGGCCGACGTCGCGCACGGCGTCGATCTCGCCTGACGTGAACGATGCGGGCGCACGCAACGTGACGTTCGACGAACTGGTGGTGGCGTACGTCGAGGCAACCCACGGCTTGCTCGACGGCGGCGCGGATGTGCTGCTGATCGAGACGATCTTCGACACACTCAACGCCAAGGCGGCGATCGCGGCGGTGGAAGTGGCGTTCGAGGAGCGCGACGAACGCGTGCCGGTGATGATCTCGGGCACGATCACCGACGCGAGCGGGCGGACGCTCTCGGGACAGACGACCGAGGCGTTCTGGAACTCGGTCTCGCACGCGCTGCCGATCAGCGTGGGGCTCAACTGCGCGCTCGGCGCGAAGGACCTGCGCGCCTACGTGCAGGAGCTCGCGCGCGTGGCGGGCTGTTTCGTGACGGTGCACCCGAACGCCGGGCTGCCGAACGAGATGGGCGGCTACGACGAGACGCCCGAGTACACGTCAAGCGTGCTGCGCGAGTTCGCATCATCGGGCATGGTGAACGTGGTGGGCGGCTGCTGCGGCACGACGCCGGACCACATCGCGGCAATTGCGCAGGCGGTGGCGGGGCTGCCGCCGCGCGTGCCACCGACGCTCGAGCCCAGGCTGCGGCTGTCGGGGCTCGAGCCGGTGACGATCGCGCCGGACTCGAACTTCGTGAACATCGGCGAGCGGACCAACGTGACCGGTTCGGCCAAGTTCGCGAAGCTCGTGCTCGCGGGCGACTACGACGCCGCGCTCGAGGTCGCGAAGCAGCAGGTGGAGAACGGTGCGCAGCTGCTCGACGTGAACATGGACGAGGGGATGCTCGACTCGCAGGCGGCGATGACGCGCTTCCTCAACCTGCTGGCGACGGAGCCGGCGATCGCGCGCGTGCCCGTGGTGGTCGACTCGTCCAAGTGGTCGGTGATCGAGGCGGGCCTCAAGTGCCTGCAGGGCAAGGGCATCGTGAACTCGATCTCGCTCAAGGAGGGCGAGGCGGAGTTCCTGCGGCAGGCGCGACTCGTGCGGCGCTACGGCGCGGCCGTGATCGTGATGGCCTTCGACGAGCAAGGGCAGGCGGACACGGTGGAGCGGAAGGTCTCGATCTGTTCGCGCGCCTACCGGTTGCTGGTGGACGTCGTCCGCTTTCCGAGCGAGGACATCATCTTCGACCCGAACATCTTCGCGATCGCGACGGGAATCGAGGAGCACGACGGCTACGGCGTCGCCTTCATCGAGTCGGTGAAGCAGATCAAGGCCGCGCTGCCGAACGTGAAGATTTCGGGCGGCGTGAGCAACGTCTCGTTCTCGTTCCGCGGCAACAACCCCGTGCGCGAGGCGATCCACGCCGTCTTCCTGTACCATGCGGTCAAAGCCGGCATGGACATGGGGATCGTGAATGCCGGCGTGATCCCGCTCTACGCCGACATCCCGCCCGCGTTGCTCGAGCGCGTGGAGGACGTGGTGTTGAATCGCCGCTCCGACGCCACCGAGCGATTGGTCGAGGTGGCGGAGTCGGTGAAAGGCGAAGTGCAGAAGAAGGCGGTGGACCTGGCGTGGCGGCAGGCGCCGGTGCACGAACGGCTCTCGCACGCGCTGGTGCACGGCGTCACCGACTTCATTCTCGAGGATACCGAAGAAGCACGCAAACTCGCCGAACGGCCGATCGAGGTGATCGAGGGGCCGTTGATGGCGGGGATGAACGTGGTGGGCGACCTCTTCGCGACGGGCAAGATGTTCCTGCCGCAGGTGGTGAAATCGGCACGCGTGATGAAACGTGCCGTGGCGCACCTCATTCCGTACATCGAAGCCGAGAAGCTGGCCAAGTCCGACACGCGCGCGAAGGGCAAGGTGCTGATGGCCACGGTCAAGGGCGACGTGCACGACATCGGCAAGAACATCGTGGGGGTCGTGCTGCAGTGCAACAACTTCGAGGTCATCGACCTGGGCGTGATGGTGCCCAGCGCGAAGATCCTCGAGACGGCGCGTGCGGAACGGGTGGACATGATCGGGCTCTCGGGGCTGATCACGCCGTCACTCGAGGAGATGGCGTTCATGGCCGGCGAGATGCAGCGCGAAGGCTTCACGATGCCGCTCTTGATCGGTGGCGCGACGACGAGCAAGGCGCACACGGCGATCAAGGTGGCGCCGCACTACGCGGGGCCGGTGGTGCACGTGGCCGATGCGTCGCGCGCGGTGGGCGTGGCGGGCTCGCTCGTGAGCGACGGGCTGCGCGACGCGTTCGTGGCGGACGTGGCCGCCGAGTACAAGGCGGTGCGGGAATCGCGCGCTGACCGGCAGACCAAGGCGCCGAGGCAATCGCTCGCGGCGGCGCGTGCCAATCGCGCGAAGATCGACTACGCGCGCGTCGTGCCGCCCAAGCCGACGTTCACCGGCGTGCGGACGTTCGACGACATTCCGTTGGGCGATCTCGTGTCGCGCATCGACTGGACGCCGTTCTTCCAGACGTGGGAGCTGCGCGGGCATTTTCCGGACATCCTGTCGGATCCGGTGGTCGGCGATGCGGCAACCAACCTGTTCGCGGACGCGCAGGCGATGCTCAAGTCGCTCGTGCGTGAGCAGTGGCTGCGCGCGCGCGCGGTGGTGGGCTTCTGGCCGGCGAATACGGACGGCAACGAGGACATCACGCTCTTCACCGACGAGACACGGAGCACCGCGCTCGCGACCGTGCACACGCTCAGGCAGCAGATGGTGAAGGGCGACGGCCGGCCGAACTGGGCGCTGGCGGATTTCGTCGCTCCCAAGAGCAGCGGGATGGCGGACTGGTTCGGCGCCTTCGCCGTGACGACGGGCCTGGGACTCGAACAGAAGGTGGCGCAGTTCGAGGCGGACAAGGACGACTACTCGTCGATCATGATCAAGGCGCTGGCCGATCGCCTGGCCGAAGCGTTGGCCGAACGGATGCACGAGCGCGCTCGGCGCGAGCTCTGGGCGTACGCGCCGGATGAGGCGCTCGACAACGAGGCGCTGATCAAGGAGACGTACCAGGGGATCCGTCCGGCGCCGGGATACCCGGCCTGTCCCGACCACACGGAGAAGGGGACGCTCTTCCGGTTGCTGGACGCGACCGCGCGCGCGGGGATTTCGCTGACGGAGAGCTATGCGATGCTGCCGGCGAGCGCGGTGAGCGGCTACTACTTCTGGCGTCCCGAGAGCCAGTACTTCGGCGTGGGGAAGATCGAGAAGGACCAGGTGGAGGAGTACGCGGCGCGGAAGGGGATGGAGGTGCGGGAGGCGGAGCGGTGGTTGAGTCCCGTGCTGGGGTACGATCGGTAGGCGATGCGCAGGTGTGGGCGCGGGAAACGTTCATCCCGCGCCTGCTGTCGTACCAGCGCGCCCGCGGTGAGCCGGCGCCTCTCGCGTCCCGCTACGTTCCCGCGATGACCGACCACGCTGCGCTTGAAGTCGAGGCCCTCTTGCGCCGCCATCTGGACGGACAGTTCGCGATCGAGCGCGAACTGGGTGGCGGCGGGATGTCGCGCGTCTTCCTCGCCACAGAGCGGGCACTTGCCCGCAAGGTCGTGATCAAGGTGCTGGACCCGGTGCTCGGGCACAGCGTCAACGTGGACCGGTTCCGCCGCGAGATCGCGACGTCCGCGACGCTGCAGCATCCGCAAGTGGTGCCGGTGCACGGCGCGGGAGGCGCGGGCGACCTCCTCTACTACTGGATGCCGTTCGTGGCCGGCGAGTCGCTGCGGGCGCGGCTCGTGCGCGAGCCGCGGCTCGACGCGGCCGAGGCGTGCCGCCTGCTCCTGCCGCTGGCGCGCGCGCTCGCGTACGCACATCGCGAGGGGATCGTGCATCGCGACATCAAGCCGGAGAACATCCTGCTCGCGCAGGGGGAACCGATGCTCGCCGACTTCGGCATCGCCAAGGTGACGCGCGACGAGCGCTCGCACGGCACGCTGACGTCGGCGGGGATGTCGGTGGGCACCGCGACCTACATGGCGCCCGAGCAGGTGGTGGCGGACCCGGAGATCGATGGCCGCGCGGACGTGTACGCGCTGGCCGCCGTCGGCTTCGAACTCCTCGCGGGACGACCGCCGTTCACCGGCACGCCGCAGCAGGTGATGTCGGCGCACGTCGTGCAGGCGGTGCCCTCACTCGCGGTGCTCGCGCCGTCCGCGCCGCCCGAGCTGGTGGAGGCGATCACGCGGGGCCTCGCGAAGGATCGCGCCGATCGGCCCACCGCGGACGCATTCATCCGGCTGCTCGAGGCGACCACGGCGGAGGTGCGCGGTGCCACGCCGGGGAACGCCCCATCCGCGACGCCGCGCGTGGCAGAAGCATCGGGTCTCGAGCGTCGCAGGAGAGCGTTGATCACCGCGTGCGCGTTGGTGGCGGCCATCGCGGCCGGCGCCTGGTGGGCGACTTCACGTGATGGACGCACGAACGATGCGATACCGGTTGCAGGTGCCGCGGCGCGCGCCGGCGTTGCCGTGCTTCCGTTCGAGTTCATCGGCCCGCGCGATCATGCGTACATCGCGGCCGGCATCGCCGAAGAGCTGATGGGCAGCCTCACCGAACTGCGCGGCGTTCAGGTGGCCTCGCGCACGACGGTGCGCGCCTTCGCCGACTCGGCCTTTCCACCCGCGGTGCTGGGTGCTCGACTTGGAGTGCGCGCGATGATCGAGGGCTCGGTACAACCGGTGGGGACGATGCTGCGAGTGGTGGCGCGACTCGTCAACGCCGCCGACGGCGCGACGGTCTGGTCGGGGCGCGTGGAGCGACCGATCGCCGACGTGATGTCGGTGCAACGCGAACTCGGCGCGCAGGCGGTGGCGGCGCTGGCGCACCACCTCGGGCTGGCGAGCACGACCACGAGTGCTGGCCTCGGCACCGCCGATGCGGGCGCGTACGACCTGTTCCTGCGCGCGCGCTTCGCACTCGACGAGCGCACGATGCCATCGCTCGAGCGCGCGGTGGAGCTGTTCATGGCCGCCGCGGCGCGCGACAGCGGCTTCGCTCGCGCGCACGCCGGCATCGCCGAGGCGCTCGCACTGGAGCCGCTGTACGGCCCGGTGGGGTTCGACGCAGTGGCCCTGCGCATCCGCGCCTCGGCGGCACGCGCGCTGGCGCTCGACAGCCTGCTCGCCTCGCCGCACACGTCGCTCGGCTTGCTGGCCAAGGGCACCGGGGCGTGGACGCTCGCCGAGCGCGAGCTGACGCGCGCGACCACGCTGCAGCTGGATCTTGCGTCGGCGCACCAGAGTTTGGGCGAGCTCTTCTACACGCTGGGCCGCTTCGAGGAGTCCGAGCGCGCACTCCAACGCGCGGCGCGGCTCGAACCTGCCAGCGCGCCGGTGGTCGCGGAGTACGCGTGGGCGCTCATCCTTACGGGCCAGCGCGACAGCGCGAGTCGCGTGGCGACGCGCGCGGTGTCGCAGGCGCCCAGATCGCCCTTTCCGCACTACACGGACGCGATGGCGCATGAACGGCAGGGCGACCTGACCGGATCGGTGGACCGGTTGCGCACGGCGGTGAGCTTCGGCGAGCTGCCGCTCATGATCGGCGCGTTGGCCCGAGCGCAGCAGCTGGCCGGCGACACCGCCGCCGCGGCCGCCACGCGGCGCCGGTTGGTAGCCCTGGGCGACGCGCCCGGGGCGGCGCTGGCACGTGCCGTGGCGGCGCTTCCGCAGGGTGATCGCGACGCGGTGTTCGCTGGCCTGATGCGCGCGGCACGCGATCGCGATCCGTTCGTGTTCCTGCTGCCGCTCCGCACGTGGTGGTTTGACGGGGTGCGGGACGATGCGCGGATGCTCGAAGTGGCGCGCGCGCTGGGGCTGCCCGAGAGCGCGGCGCGGTAGGCGGGCGAGTGCGATCGCTGGAAGAGGCAGCGGGTCCTGGCTTCGCCCAGGAGGACATCGTGGCGGCGACCTGCTTCTGGATTGACGATTCGTCCGCGCGGGTCCAAGATGATGAACACATGGCCCCGCTCGCGCGACGCTGCGCGGCGCGCCTTCTGTTGCATCGGGTACGCGGGGGTCGCGCATGATCTCGCTGGTCGCAAGGCCTGCCGTGCGACACGCGGTGCTGGCGATGCTGCTGCTGGGCTTCGTAGGATGCAAGGAAGGAAGCGCGCCGTCCGGCGGGCGATTGGCTGACATCAGCGGATCGCTCGACGCGACGCTGATGGGCGACGTGGCCGTGTCGGATGCGAACGCGAACTTCTTCGTTGCTCGCGCCGCAGCCGTCACGACGTTCTTCGCCGGCACCTCCGGCTCGGCCACGTACCAAGAATCCTGGTCGGCGCCGGCGCGCGCCTTCGTGTCCGACCGTACGAACGACGCCGGGAGCGCACCGGTGATCGACTTGTGGAGTAGCGCGGGAGCCCGCCTGCGACACATCGTGCTCGATTCACTTCCACCACCCGTCGCGAGCACCTTTCCGCTGACGCTCGTCCCCGGCCCGGGCACTGCCGTCGCGCTGCCTGGCGGACGATTGGCGTGGACCGCGCTCTATCAGGGCGACGTCACCTCGATGAATATCGTGGCCCTGCTCGACTCCGGCAGCAACACGCCGCGGTACGTCGCGCGCTCGTCACGTTTTGGAGTATCGACCTGCCTCGTGCGGGATACGTCCCAGTCAAGCGTGCTCGTCGTCGGGCTCGACTCCGTGGCCGGTGACGCCGCGCCCATGTTTGCGGTCCGCGAACTCGACGCGGCGACGGGGCAACTTGGAAGGCGGATTGCGCTCGCGGCTGCGTCCGCTTCGTGCGCCTCCGCTGTTGCCACATCCACGGCCTTGTACCTGTTGCTGGATGGATTGCTGACACGCGTCGATCGGGTCACTGGCACCCAGCGTTGGCAGTTGCCGAGGGGCGCGTCCGGACAGTTCGCGCTGTCTGCGGACGGCCGCCGACTCGCCATCATCGGCTCGTATCCTCAGCCGATCGCCTACTCCGCGCGCATCCTCGTGGTGGACACCGCGGGGCAAACAGTGGCCGACCGTCAGTACGGCGGCGGCGGGCTCTTGTCGCGTGCGGATCGCGATTCCTGGGCCTTGGCCGGCAACATCGCGTGGTCGACAGATGGCGCCCGGCTGCTGGTCGCGCTCACGGGTGGCGCGGTGGTCGCCCCTCAGCTGCTCGCGAGCGTCGTGGTCCTCGACGTCGCGACGGGCGCGCTACTCAATCGCATGAGCCCCGCGACTTCCGGCCTTATGCTGACTGTCATGCCGATGCGGTAGTCTCGACTGCTCGGCGAGCGAGAACCGGCACGCCTCAGCCCGGGACGACAGGCGGGGGCGAGATGGCGGCAGTCCCCCTCGCGCCCTAGTATGCTGTATGACCTCGACCGTGACGTCCCCGGCCGCGCCGGGACCCCTGACCGTCCTCTCCGAGGACGAACTCGCGTTTCGCGAAGCTGTGGCCGCCTTTGCGGCTGGTGAGATCGCCCCACGCGTGCGCGAGATGGAGCGCGCCGGACGGATCGCCGCCGACCTGATCCCCAAGTACGCGGCGCTCGGACTGCTCGGCATCCAGGTGCCGGAGCAGTACGGTGGCGCCGGCGGCTCCGTGATGATGGTGACCCTTGCCGTCGAGGAGCTGAGCAAGGTCGATCCCGCGGCCGCGATCCTCGTGGACGTGCAGAACACGCTCGTGCAGTATCCGTTGCTCGCGTACGCCACCGAGGCGCAGAAGTCCAAGTACCTGACGGCGACCACCGCCGGCACGATCGGCGCGTATGCGCTCTCCGAGGCGAGTTCGGGCTCCGACGCCTTTGCGCTCGAGACGCGCGCGGTCAAGGACGGCGACGACTGGCTGCTCACGGGCCGCAAGCTCTGGATCACGAACGGCGCGGAGGCCGGCGTCTACATCGTGTTTGCCACGATCGATCCGTCCAAGGGCTACAAGGGGATCACCTGCTTCATCGTCGAGCGCGACTTCGCCGGCTTCGCGGTGGGCAAGAAGGAAGACAAGCTCGGCATCCGCGCGTCGAGCACCTGCGAACTACTGCTCGATGGCGTTCGCGTGCCGGCGGCCAACGTGCTCGGTCCCGTGGGCCAGGGCTACAAGGTGGCCATCGAGACGTTGAACGAGGGGCGCATCGGCATCGGCGCGCAGATGATCGGCGTGGCGCAGGGCGCGCTCGACCATGCGAAGAAGTACATCAAGGAGCGCAAGCAGTTCGGCCGCGCGCTCTCCGAGTTCCAGGCGATCCAGTTCCAGCTCGCGCAGGCGCAGACCGAAGTGGAAGCGGCGCGGCTGATGGTCTACAACGCCGCGCGCCTCAAGGACGCGGGGCACGACATCGCCACCGAGGGCGCGATGGCCAAGCTCTTCTCGAGTCAGGTGGCCGAACGGGCGACGTCGCTCGCGGTGGAGCTGCTCGGCGGCGCCGGCTACACGACCGACTTCATGGTCGAGAAGTTCTACCGCGACGCCAAGATCGGCACGATCTACGAAGGCACGTCGAACATGCAGCTCAACACGATCGCGAAGGCGATCCTCAAGTAGTGACCGACCAGCGCCCTGCCACCCGCGCGACGCGCGAGGAGGTCCGCGCGGACGAGCTGCGCCGCTGGGAAGAGCGGCGCAGCGCCGGACGCGCGTCGTTCATCTGGCGCTACGGCGTACTCGGCTGGGGACTGCCGGCCGCGCTCATGACCATCGCCTACGGCGTGGTGAAGGAGAACGGGCTCGCGTGGCACGCGGTGGAGCAGCCGTTCTCGTTCAAGCTGCGCGCAGGCATCGCGGTGGCGGTGGTGATGTTTCCCGCGATCGGGCACCTGCTGGGGCGGCGACTGTGGGACGCGGGAGAGGCCAGATATCAGTCGATTTCACATTCCAAAGATATTTGAGCGCGGGCTGCATCTGGATGGCGGTCGCGGACTGTCGCTTAGAACGGTGCAGATCATCTAACGAAGACAAGAGGATGGCTAGGT
The DNA here is from genome assembly GCA_025359135.1 of Gemmatimonadota bacterium. Taxonomy (GTDB): domain Bacteria; phylum Gemmatimonadota; class Gemmatimonadetes; order Gemmatimonadales; family Gemmatimonadaceae; genus JACPPC01. The sequence goes on from JANYHJ010000191.1 coordinate 14,678, forward strand.
GCTGACATTCTTGCGGGGCAATCTTTTCGAATCACCGGCGCAGACCCTCGTCAATACGGTTAACACCCAGGGCGTGATGGGCAAAGGCATCGCGCTCGGCTTCAAGCGCGTCTACCCGGAGATGTTTGAAGAGTATAGGCAATTGTGTGAACGGGGTGAGCTCCACATTGGCCAGCTGCATGTTTGGAGAACTTCCAACAAGATCATCATCAACTTCCCAACGAAGCGTGAGTGGAGAAAGCCATCTCGAATCGAGTACATCGAGGAGGGCCTCCGCGCGTTCGTAGAGACCTACGAGAGCCTCGGCATCTACTCTGTCGCGTTCCCTCCGCTGGGGTGCGGGAACGGCGAATTGAACTTCGATCGTCAGGTTCGTCCTGTGATGGAGGAGTTCCTTCGAGCGCTTCCGATTCCGGTATACATCTACGCGCCCTTGCCCCAGTCGGCGCTGGCTGAACACCGTCAACCGGGAGAGCTTCGACATTGGCTTCGAAGCGAACCCGCCGTGCTTCCATTCGGCGAGGTGATGAACGACTTAGCCGAGGTCCTCACAAGGTCGCGCGAAGTGTCTTCACTGAGCGGTAGCTCCATTCTCGACGTGGAACTGTCCGATGATCGGCAAGAACTGGTGATCCATGACGGGAAGCAGTCGCGCGTCTTGCATCGCCAACAACTCGAAGAAGCTTGGCGACGCCTGAGGAGCCTGGGGATAGTCAGCCCGCAAATGCTAGACGTTGAGTGGAGTCCACTCGTACTAGCCGTATTCGCAACACTACCCTACGTCAGTGCTATTAGGCTCGCAGATCAGTTCTCCTCGATTCTCGACAAGCGCGCGTGGGGGGTGCAATTGACACCTGCAGACCGAGCAAACCAGACTCAAATGTCGCTCGGGGCCTAGCGAATGACGCACGGCGTCAAGCCAGACGCTGCGGAGATTTCGGCCTGGATGGATCAGCTACCGCAATCGCTCCGCCTTGTCCCGCCGCGTGCGTATTGGCCGCGGTGGGCGTATCACTTCACCAGTTTGGGCAACGCTGCCTCGATCATCCGCAGTGGGCATATCTACTCGCGAGATCGCTGCGCGACGTTGGACATACAGGCGCACGACACTGCGGATCGCGAGATCATTGGCCTAACTCCTGCTGCGCACCGATTCGTCAGGCTCTATTTTCGACCACGTACACCCATGCAGTACGGCGTCGAAGGCGTATTGCCGAGGCACTCGATAAGGCACGGGGCACATTGCCCAGCACCTGTGCTTTTTCTGTTCCCGTCGGCTAGACTCATCGGACAAGAGTCGGTTGCCTTCAGCAATGGCAACTTTGCGCGCACTGAGTCACAGCTGGGCTCTACCGCAGTCGAGCTGATGTCGCTGCCGTTCCGTGAGATCCTGTCGTCGGGACCGATGCTCGAAGCCACCAAGAACGCCACGAAGTTCCACCGACAGGCCGAGATCCTCGTTCCGGACCAACTATCACTGGCAGATGCTCGATGGATCGTATGCCGGACTGGAGCAGAGCGAGACACACTCCTGAGCTTGCTCGAGTACCGCGCCGCAGAGTGGCGAGAGCGCGTTCGGGTTGTTGATCCACGGGAAGACATCTTCGAGAATCGAGGCGCTTTCGTAAAGAACGTGGTCTGGTCGAACGACGAGCTGGTGCTGCACTGCAATGCTTGGAGAGGTCCCTTTGACGCCGACTTCCAGATTCTTGATCCTGCCACGAGGAACACCCTTCTCACTGGTCGGAAGAGCTTACTGCAGCTCAATGCAAACTTACGTGTGCGAATCTCCGGACCAGCCGCCCGCCTCGAAGAAGTAATGTTGGTGCTGAAGCTGGACGGACATCTCGTTTTTCAAGGAGTTGTTCGTAGAACCCCCTCGATTGTCCGAGCCAAACCGTAGCTCGTTCTGGAACGATTGTCGACTCCAACGCGCCTCGGTGGATCGCGACCCACCGAGTGATCAGCGAGGTTCAGAGGGTGCGTCAGGGCTGGCCGACGACCTTGGCCGGCGCGTTCACCCCAGCGAAACCTGTCGTGCCATTGCCGACCTGGCCGACGTTGTTGACGCCCCAGCACCAGGTGCTCCCCGCGACGGTGACCGCGCAGGTATGCGCCGCCGTGCCGCCATTGATCGCTTCGTCGCTGTAGTTGTACGCGCCGGCAGAGATGGACGTGAACGTGAGCCCGCCCGCGACGAGTGCGGGCGATGTGACCGCCGCACCCGACGTGCCGATGCCGACCTGACCGAAGCTGTTCACGCCCCAACACCACGCGGCGTGCGCGGCATCGAGCGCGCAGCTCTGGTTGCCACCCGTCGTGATCGAGGTGAAGACGTGGCCGCCGAGCACCGGCGCGGGGATGAGCTCGCTCACGTTGCCGGTGCCGAGTGCGCCGCCGAAGCCGATGCTGCCCCAGCAGTACGCCGCGCCCGCCGTCGTGAGCGCGCAGGTTCGCCAGAAGCCGGCGCTGACGCTCGCCCACGTCAGACCACCCCGCACGAGCACGGGGACATCGCGCGCGAGCGTGGTGCTGTCGCCGAGCTGCCCCATGAGGTTCTCACCCCAGCAGTAGAGCGCGCCACCCGTGGCGATGCCGCAGGTGTGGCGTGGTCCCGCGCTGAGCGCGGTGAAGGTGAGCCCGCCGGACACGGCGACCGGCGTGCTGCTGATGCCACTGCCGTGATCACCGAGCTGGCCGAGCGAGTCGGCGCCCCAGCAGTACGCGGTCCCGTTGGCGATGAGACCGCAGGTGTGATCGCCGCCCGCAGTCAGCGAGACGAAGCTCAACCCGCCCTGCACCTGTTGCGGTGTCGTCGCATCGGACATGAGGCCGGTGCCAAGTTGCCCCAGCGCGCCCGAGCCCCAGCACCAGGTGACGTTGGCTGCGGTGCGCGCGCAGGAATGGTCGGCGCCGACCGCGAGTTCGACGAATGAGAGCCCGCCACCCACGAGGTGTGGACTGCTCCCGCCGGGCGAACCCGCCACCGGCACGCCCCAACACCACGCGTCGCCGACGCTGCCGAGCGCGCAGGTGCGCGCGTTGCCCGCACCAACCTGCACGAGGCCCGCGGGCGCGGGCACGGTGATGATCGCGAACGCGACCTTGCCGCCGGATGTCGCCGAAACGGTGGTGACCCCCGCGCCAAGCGCGAGCACGTCGCCGGCGGCGTTCACGGAGGCGACGCTGGCGTTGCCAACGGACCAGACGACCGGACGCAGGAAGGCGCGCCTGCCCGTCATCGTGCGGAAGTCGGCCGTGACGCGCGCGCCGCCGCCGGTGAGGAGCGCGACGGTATCCGGCTGCATGCTGGCGAACACGATGGACGCGCCGGGCTCGGCGGAGCGGTTCATCCGCTGCGTGCCACAGAAGCTGACGCCTGCCAGGATCGCGTTGTCCGGAATGAGCGTCAGCGTATCCGAGCAGAGCACGAGACCGCCGGATGCGCTGCGCAGCTGCACGGTGAGGACGCGTCCAGCGAGGCTCCCGCTGATCGAGTCGAGCTGGTGCGACGTGCTGATGGTTGCAGAGCCCGACATGCCGCACGTGCGCACGAACTCGATGAGACCCGTCACGAGCGCGCCCTGCTGCGTGAGCGCCATGCTCCCGCTGTCGACGCAGAGGTAGCCCAACGCCGGCGTCGCCGCGCTGGCGGTGAAGTCCCAGAGGCCATTCACGGTGACGGCGGGGGCCGTGGGTGTCGTTGCCGACTCGG
>JANYHJ010000201.1 GCA_025359135.1 Gemmatimonadota bacterium
TCGACCCAGTCGAGCTTGAGCGCCTTGGCGATTTCGTCGAGCCGCTTCCCCTCGAACCTCTTCCAGTCGGGCGTCTTGAACCCCGCGATCTGGTACGCGTGCGGTGGGTTGTCCTGGCAGAGGCTCGGCGCGCCCGCAGTCAGGTCCGTCATCTCCTTCCGGATGCGCGCCTTGAGAGACGCGTCCTGCAGCCGCTCGAGCAACTTGCCATCGGCGTGCACCCAACCCGGAATGCAGCTCGAGAGGTTGTTGCCCGAAGCCGGGTACGGATACATCGACGCCTTCACGTCCTGGCCAGCGAGGCGCGCCGAGTCGATCTTCGCGATCGCGGGCGCTGCGAGCGACCAGTTGCGCTGGCCCGCCGCCTTGAAGTGGTAGATGACGACGGGGACGCCGCCGTCCTTGCCGATCTTGATGGCCTCATCCATCGCGCCGAGGAGTCCGCCCTCTTCGCCACGGATGTGCGAGATGTAGGTGCCATGGAGCGGCGCCATCGCCTTCGCGAGCTCGATCAGCTCGCTCGTGCCCGCGTAGCTCCCCGGCGGATAGATGAGCGCGCTCGAGATGCCGAACGCGCCGTCGGTCATCGCGTGTCGCACCACGGCGCGCATCGTGTCGAGCGCCGCGGCCGGCGCGTCGCCTTGCGCTCGGCCCATCGCGTAGGCGCGCACCGTGCTCGCACCCACGTAGCTGCCCACGTTCACCGAGTTGCCGTGCTTCTCCATGGCCGCGAGCCAGAGGCCGAAGCCGTGATCACCGCGGAACGTCTTGACCTGCGCGCGCATCAGTGCGTCGTCAGGGTCGCCGCCGTTGTAGAGCGAATCGAGGTGTTCGTTGGATGGACCGGGCGTGGTGGACTCGCCGAGGATCTCCGTGGTGACGCCTTGTGACACCTTGCCGATGACGCGGCCGTCAGCGAAGAGGAGCGCATTCCACGAGTGCGCCTGGATGTCGATGAAGCCCGGTGACACGACGAGCCCTTTGGCGTCGACCTTCTCCTTGGTCGTCGCCTCGGCGAGCGTACCGAGTGGTGCAATGGTGCCGATGCGATTGCCGCGGACGCCGATGTCGCCGTAGTAGTAGGGATTGCCCGTGCCATCAACGATGCGGGCGTTGGTGATGACCAGGTCGTAGGGCGCGGCCATCGGATCGCGCGGACCGCACGCGGTGATGATGGCGAGGCAGGAAGCTGCGGCGGCGAGCAGGGCGCGCGTGGCGGGACTGCGCATGACGGTGGCCTGGTCAGCGGTGAGGAGAAGCGAGTGCCGGGAAGCTAGCGCGAATCGCGCGGGTTCACCCCGTGCGGGCGTACGGCGACCGCTCGATCGGTTCGACGAAGAGTCCGCGCGACACGGCGAGCGCCTCGGCCTTCGGACACGCGCGCGGTACACCCACGAACATGTAGTAGTCCCATCCCACGTGGACGTAGGCATCGTCGGACTCGAAGCGGCACCACGAATCCTCGCGGAGCACGGCGCGGAGCGCGGGTCCGAGTTGCGCGAGTGGGAGCCGCGAACCCTCTCGCAGTCCCGGCACGATGTCCTGGCCGTGTTCGAGGTCGCGCACGACGAGTGCGCGCACGCCGGCTTCATCGAGCAATGCAAGCGCGGCGTCGATGTACGCATCTTCGACGCGATCGTACGTCTCGCGCGTGAGCACCACACCATCGAACGTGTCGCCAACGTCGCTGATCGCGGTCCAGTCATCACGCAGGTAGTTGCCGACGTTGTTGCGGAAGGCGGGGTCGTACTTGGTGACGCGGAAGTTGTGGGAGGCGCTCACGAGAGTATGCGTGTGCGCGAGCGTGTGTGCCACGCGCGTGCTGTTGGGTGTTCTGCCTCGATTCTACGCGTGATCATGGCGCGAACCAGCGTCGCACAGCGACGACGACGATGACGACTGCGAGCCACCAGAGGTATGTGCAGAATTGGCCCATCGGGTGGAGGCAGCGTAGCGACGCAGAGCGCTCAATCGAGTTACGCCGCTAACTGAAGGCCGCCTCGAGTCTCTCGACGAGTAGCTGGGAATCCTCGACGAGACTTCTGACGCGAAGCAGCACGTTGCGGTGGGATGATCCGCCATCAAGGGCAACGCGGAGCGTGGAAGTGAGCAGTTCACGACGCCCATGCTCTCGAAGGTCATCCAGCAGAGGCTCGTGGAGCTCGCGAAGGGGGCCATACGTGAG
>JANYHJ010000241.1 GCA_025359135.1 Gemmatimonadota bacterium
GTCCGCGGTGTCCGCGGCGTCAGCGGCCGGAGCGCTTGGTGGTGTCGGCGCAGCGTCGCCAGCGCAGGGTGCGGGAAGTGCCGCGGCGCTCGAAGGGCGCGCGTCGAACGCGATGAAGGCGTCGGCGAAGACGCTTGCGGACGCCGCGCCCGCGCGTCGCGCGCTCGACGCGGCAACAGCGGCAACAGCGACCACTGCGGCCACGGCGGCCACGGTGGCTCCCGCGTGCTGGACGGTTCGACTCAACGAGTGGACGCCAGCACCGAGCTTCCCGGTGCCGGTCGGCGTGCTGCTCGACTCGCAACATGTCGGCACGGCTCGCGTCGCGCGTGCGCTCGTGGGCAGCAACGCACCGGTGCCTGCACCGGGCCAGTGGCACGTGAGTGGCGACACCACCAGCGTGCTGATCGATCGCGTGGTGCTGGGCTACGCGCTGCGCGTCACCGTGCGCACCTCGGCGCTCAAGGGACAGGCCACGCTCGGCGAAGCAGGCGCGCCGGTCAAGGCGAGCGCCACGGCCGTGATGCAGCCGTCGCGCTGTCCAACGCCGTAGCGAGCGTCAGCGCTGCGGCGGGCGCGACGACATACCGCCCGGCGTCGCGGCGTCGGTCTGCTGCCGCTCCTGGCGGCGCTGCAGCTCGACGTCGCGCCTCGTTTCCTCGACGATGATCTTCGTGATGTTGTCGTCGATGCGCTTGGCCTGATCGGCGGGCAGCAGCGACTTGACGAGCGCATGCTCTTCGTCGCGCAGCGTGCGCGCATCCTTGGTGATCCTGCGCATCTCGGCCGTGTCGGGACGCGCTTGCTTCGCGAACTGTTCACGCGCCCACTTGGCGTAGCCGCTGAAGTACGCGCTGTACGTCTTCTCGATGACGTCGAGCGTGTCGCGGAGATTGCGCGGTACCTTCACGTCGTCGAGCACGGGTTTGAGCGACGCCATGCCGTCGAAGCGCTTGGCCATCTCGTCGCCGAGGGGATTGGTGCGCGCGTCGCTGGGGCGGCCGCCTTCATCGCCGCCGCTGCGACGTCCGCCACCACCTCCGCGTCGTCCGCCTCCCATGCCGCCCTGAGCGATGACCGTGGATGTGCATGCACCGAGCAGGAGAATCGTGAACGCCGTTCGATGCCAGGTGCGCATGTGGTCTGCTCCAATGCCCGAGAGTTGGGTGCGTCGCTCCGAGAGCCAACGCTCCACTACCGGTACACGCTGCGGCCGACAAGCGTTGCGACGTGACCCCGTGTCGGCAAAGTCTTGCAGCGCAAGTGGATGCGTGTTTGCGTGGCTCGACTTCCTGATCAAGAGGACCGATATCCACACCCGTGACCCGCTCCAAAGCGACCGCCTCGGGCAGCGCATTCCGGACGCGACGATCGTGCGTGACAGCTGCTTCAGCGCCGCGGGCCACAGCTTCTCCGTGACGGTCTTCGACGTGCCGCCTGACGCGAGCCTGCCGCTCGAGTAGCAGCGCGCGCGTTCGACCGCGTTACACGCTCTCGTCCAACTCCAGTACGAGCGCCTGCGCGGCGGCTGCATCATCGGCGAGGCCGGCCGCCGCCATGAACTGCTGGTACGCACCGATGGCATAGCCCTGCAACTGCTCGACGTCGACGAGTGGATGCGGATAGACGAAGCTGGCCACGGTGCCGAGCACGTTCGGCAGGTGGCGTTCGAAGGTGCGCTGCACGATGGCGCGCATGGACTCGTCGCGTGCGCAGGCGTCGGCGATGAAGTGGATGCCGAAGGCGACATGGCGTCCCTCGTCGCGACGGATGAGTCGGAACCCCTCCTGCAATCCGGGCAGCCAGCCGCGCAGCGTGAGCGCCTCGTGCGCGCCACGATATCCGGTGCGCGCCAGCATCGCCTCGACGACGCCCATGTAGTGCGTGATGGCCTCGACGAAGGTCGCGCGCAGCAGCACCGGATCGTCTTCGCGCCGGAGCCGCTCGGAGACCTCGGCCAGGTCGTCGATCAACACCTGCTGCGGCGGCCCCGGCAGGAACCGGTCCATGCCGGCGGCGTCGGGACCAACGACCTCCTTCACGTACCGATCGAAGAACTCGAAGTGCTTGGCCTCTTCGTAGAGCTGCGAGGCGAGGAACATCTCGACGTCGAGTCCCGCGTTGGTGCGCGCGGCGGCGCCGACGTAGGGCGCGAGCGTGGTGGTGACCGACTCCTCACCGGCGTGGAAGAGCGCGATCAGCTGCAGGAGCTGCGTCGTCGCATCGATGTCGCCATGCTCGGCCTTGATGCGCGACCACTGCGCGATGTCGGCACGCACGTCCACGCTCGCGGGGTCCCACGCGAGGCGCTTGGAGTTGGCGTAAAGCTGGAAGTACTTGGACGCAGCCTGGTCGCGCGTGAGCGGCATCGGGCCTCCCGTGTTGGTGCGGTGGCTCGCGACTACATGCCCTTGCCGACGACGACCTTGCCGCCCTTCATCACGAAGCTCGGTTTCTCGAGCAGCTTCACGTTGGCCAGCGGATCGCCGTCGACCGCAACCATGTCGGCGAACGCACCGGGTGCGATGACGCCGACCTTCCCGCTGAGGCCGAGCAGCTCGGCGGCGTTGATGGTGGCCATCTGGATGGTCATGAGCGGCGGAAAGCCGACTTCGACGAGGTAGCGGAACTGCCGGCCGTTCTCGCCGTGCGGAAAGACTCCCGCGTCGGTGCCGAACGCGAACTTGACGCCCGCGGCGCGCGCGCGGCCCCAGTTCACTTCCTGATATTTCCGCAGCTGGCGCTCCTTGTCGATGATCTTCTCGGGCAGGCCCATGCCCGGCCCTTGATCGATGATCCACACGTCGGTGTAGACATCGGGCACGAGGAAGGTGCCGTGCTGCTTGGCCAGCGCGACGCCTTCTTCGTCGATCAGTCCCGCGTGCTCGACGCTCGCGACGCCGGCCCTGATGGCGCGCTTGATCGCCTCGGCGCCATGCGCGTGCGCCGCCACCTTGCGGCCCCACATCTTGGCCTCGTCGACGAGTGCGTCGAGCTCGGCTTGCGTGTACTGCGGGCCGCCGACCGATTCCTCCTCGGAGAGGACGCCGGCGCCGGCCGCGACCTTGATGACGTCGGCGCCGAACTTGATGTTGGTGCGCACGCGCTTGCGGATCGGTTCGATACCGTCGACCGGGCCGCCCATGCCGTCGAAGTGGAGGTACGGCGAGAAGCCGCTCAGGTCGCCGTGTCCGCCCGTGGCGGAGAGGGCCATCGTGGCCACGAACATGCGCGGGCCGACCAGGTCACCGGCATTGATGGCGTTGCGGAGCGAGACGTCGAGGTACTCGCCCGCACCGACGTCGCGCACCGTCGTGAAGCCGGCTTCGACGGTGGCCTTGGCGTTGGCGGGCGCGCGCACGGCGGCGTCGAGCACGGAGCGGCGGAAGAGTCCCTCGTAGTACGACGAGCGGCTCGAGGTGAGGTGCGTGTGCACGTCGATCAATCCGGGCATGAGCGTGACCCTGCCCAAGTCGATGACCGTCGTGCCCGCGGGAATGGCGAGGTTGCTGCCGACCTGCGTGATCGAGTCGCCGGTGACGAGCACGACCACGTTCTCGGTGAACCGGCCGCTGGCCGGATCGAGCAAGCGCGCGGCCTTGATCGCGCTCTTCCTCGGTGCGTCGGGTCTGGTCTGTGCGATGAGCGGCGTGGCGAGCACCGTTCCGAGCAACGCGAGTGCGGCACGCCGGTGTGCGCGAGGGGAAAGCGATGCAGCGAACATGCGGGCCTCCAGGGGGACGATCAGGCGGTCAGGTCGCTTCGTCGGGAAAGGCGGTGGGAACAAGACGCGCCGCGCCGACCAACGCCTTGGCCGCGTTGACGTGCAGCAGCAGCGTGGTGAGTGCGCCGGTGAACTTGACCTGTCCCATCGTCACGGCGGTCACGGCGTCGAGCGAACCGGTCACGATCTGCTTCCAGACGGGATACGCGGCGCGCAGCGTGAATGGCGCGGTGATGGCCGCCGGCGCCACGAGCGTCGCCGCGTGACAGGTGCCGCGGTCGAGTGCGAGTTCGACGGCTACCGGCTCCTCGTAGCCGAGCGCGGGGTCGGCCTCGAGCACGAGCGCCACGGGCCACGTCCACTTGGCGGCGGCGCTCTTGTACGTCGCGTCGCTGTTGATCGCTTCGCGGAGCGCATCGGCCCACGCGCGCGTGAAGGGGCGGTGCATCAGGGAACCCTCTTGGTGGTGATGCTGCTCGGGCGCAGGAAGCCGCTCGAGCGTGGACTGGGCGGCGCTTCGGGCGGTACACCGGGACGATGCACGACGCCCTTCTGCTTTTCCTCTTCCTGCCGGCGCATGGCGCGCAGCACGGTGGCGCCCGCGGCAATGCCACCGAGCAGCACGTAGAGGTAGTACGTGTAGAAGCGCCACCAGATGAGCGACGCACCGAGGATGTTGGCCGGAATCGTGGCGTGCAGCACTTTTTTGAAGCCGAGCTCCACGACGCCGCCACCACCGGGCGCGGGCGCCACGGGCCCGCCGTAGAGCAGCATCACCGGCCACATGACCAGTTGCGCCGCGTCTGCGCTCACGGCGCCGAGCGAGTAGACGAGGATCGGCAGGATGGTGAGCCGGAAGGCGACGTGCACGATCGACGCGAGGAACGACAGCGTCATCATGCCGACGCGCGCGTGCTTGAGGTGGTCGATGGAGACGCGCAGCTGGCGGAGCTGCATCTGCACGCGGCGCCAGCGACCCGCGCGGAGCCCGACCTTCACCGCCCAGGCCGGCGGCGGGCCATGCGCGCTGCGGTGCGCCATGAAGTAGCCGATGACACCGACCGCGATCGCGAAAACGGCGTAGCCGCCGACCACCGCGACGAGCGCCTTGACCACCGTGCCGGCGCCGGGGAAGAGGAAGTAGAGCACCACCGCAACGACGGCGAGCGAACCCGTCTCCAGGAAAATCTCCATGAAGAGGACCATCAACACGTCGGCGGGCTTGAGCCCACCCTCGGCGAGAATCAGGAAGCGTGCGGGCTCCGCGCCGGACCGCGACGGTGAAATCGTGGCGCCGAAGTCGCCGCCCAGGCAGGTGCGGATCGAGAGGCCGATCGGGAGTTCGATGTTGAGCGCCTTGGCGCTCCAGCCGATCTTGTACGCGCGCGTGATGACCTCACCGACCATGGCGCCGAAGGCGAGGCCATGCGCCCACCACGGCACGTGCACCTTGATCGTGTCGGGCGGAATGCCGGCACGCGCGATCCAGATCGAGAGGCCGACCATGGACGCGAACGAGAGGATGATGACCAGCCATCGTCGCTTGCTCACCGTGCGCGCGCCAACTCCTGGGTGGAGATGCGCCGCGAGCCCGGATACGGCACACCGGGCTTGAGCATCATCCAGAGCACACGCTGGCCCGCTTCGTCGGGCACCGCGTCTTCACGCGAGAGGTCGAAGTTGCGGCTCTCGCGTGCCCCCGGTCCCTGTGCAGGGCTCACGTCGGTGAGCGGCGTGATCGGCATCAGCGTCGCGTAGGGGCGCAGGTCCGGCGTGTCGCGCCAGATCTCGCGCAACGGCCGGCCGAAGTGATCGAACTGCGAGAGCGAGCCGAGGCCGAGCAATTCCTCGATGGTGGCCAGCACGTCGGTGGTGTTGGCGAAGCGATGCCAGGTGCCACCCTTGGCCCACGGCGAGATCGTCTGCAGCACCGAGCGGTGCGAGTCGACGTGATCGGGCCCCGACTGCGCATCGTCCTCGACCACGAAGACCACGGTCGACGTCCAGAACGGTGACCTGGACAGCGCCTCGACCATGCGGCCGAGGGCGAGGTCGTTGTCGGCCATGTACGCGAACGGCGTCGGCAACCCCGCGCGTGCGTACGACGTGTGATCGTTGGGAAGCCGCACGATCTGCAGGCGCGGCATCGCACCGGACTTCACCCAGCCGGCGAATTCGGCGAGCCATGCGTCCGCGCGCACCTGGTCGCGGATCGACAGGTTGTACGGCGGATAGGCCGGGCTCGTGTGGTCCTTCATGAACTTCTTGAGCCCGACGTAGCCGCTGCCCGAGGCCGTGCCATAGTTGCCTGCGCGCGCCGCGTACTCGCCGAAGTTGCGGAAGCTGACGTTGGCGCGCTGCTCGAGGTCCCAGAGGTACCCCTGTGCCGGAGCGGCCACATCGTCATCGTCGTCGCCGGCGATCTTGTCGCGGTTGGTGCCTTCGTAGTCGTACGAACGGCCGCGCTTCGAGTAGTTGCTCGGAATCGTGCGCTCGGCGTAGTCCGTCACGTACGCACCCATGCTCCAGTTGTGGCCGTCGGGGCTGACCTCGGCGTTCACGAAGAACCGGTCGTAGAGCCCGAAGCGTTCGGCGAGCGCGTGCTGGTTGGGCGCGCGTGGTCGCGGAAAGAAGCTGAGTGCCGTGTCGCCATCGCCTTGCGGGAGATCGCCGAGGATCTGGTCGTACGAGCGGTTCTCCTTGACGATGTAGATGACGTGCTGGATGGGCGGGTAGTGCGCGACGGTGCGCAACTCGCGTGCGCGGTCCCAGCCGTTGGCGCGCACGACGCGCGCGGTGGTGGTCGCGAGTTCCGTTGCGGCGGCGCGCGCGAGCGGCGCGATCATGAGCGAACCATCGAGCTGGCCGAGCGTGTACTGGCGCCCGCCCTCGATCTCCTCGCGATTGCCGGCGTAGTCGAGCGGCGGAAGCGTGGCGCTCGCGCGCGTGCCACGTCCCTTGCCGTTGACGACGTAGAGTGAATCGCCGGCTGCGGCCACGGCGGTGGGATACCACTGCGTGGGGATGCGACCGACGAGCGTGTCGCGCGCGATGTTCGAACTCACGCCCGAGGTGGCGCTCGTGAGGTCGAAGACGGCGACCGCGTTCGCGTCGCTCTCCGCAACGAAGAGGCGCTTGCCGCCATTGGCGAGCGCGAGCGCAGTGGGCGTGCTGCCTTCGGCGGGGCCGGCGGGTGGCGCGTCGCTGAGCGTGGCCACGATGGTCCGCGTGCGCGGATCGACGACGGTGATGCGATCGGTCGAGCCACTCGCGATGAAGAGGCGCGTACCGGCGTCGTTGAGCGCGAGCGCGGAGGGATGTCGTCCCGCGGGGATGCGCGCGCCGGCGCCCAAGCGACCGTCGCTGCCGCGCGCGAACGCCGACACGGTGGTGCCACCCCACGCAGCCACGAAGACCGTACCGTCGCGGCCGACCAGCACCGACACGGGGTACTTCTCCGTCGCGAGCCGCTGCACGACGCGACCACTCGTCACGTCGACGACGGCCAACGAGTCGCCGAGGTTCTCGGCCACGTAGAGCTGCGCACCGTCGGCGCTCACGGCCAGGCCGGCGGGATAGCGCGTGCCGTTCTTCCCCGCTGCCTTGCTTGCGAGCACCAGCGAGTCGCGCAGGGTCGCGGCCCCGTTCTGCCAGGCGTAGCGATAGACGACGTCCTGGTTGCCGCCCGAGACGTAGAGGGTGTTGCCATCGGGCGCGAAGACGGCGCCCTGGAAGGCAGCGGGCTGCCGCACGTCTTGCACCACGGCGCCGCTGCCCCGCTCGATGACCTGGAACCCCTGCTCCCGCCACCCGCTCAGCACGACCACGAAGCGACGCCCGTCCGGGGTGGCCGTGATGGAGGTTGGCATCGATCCGAGGGGGGTAAGGGCGCCAGCCGGGTCGAGGTGGACGCCAGTCGGAAGACGGGGTTCACCTGACAACGCATCACCCGCGCGCGCTTCGCCACCGCCGGACGGTCGGCAGGCCACGAGCAGCAACAGTCCGGCGCCGGCGACGACGGTGGAAAGGGGGTGGTCGGTCATCAACCGTTTGCGACGGGAAGGAAACCACGGGGAGCAGCGGGAATTTACCCGTGGACAGCGGGGACGACAGGCAGGAATTGGGCCGTTTCGGGGGTGATTTCCGGTCAATGACTGGCTTCGTGATGACCCCGAGAACTCATCCCTCATCGACTGCTGAATCGCTGCTAATTGCGAACCCTTAAGTCACGTTCGCACGCGAGCCCGGAGAGCTTTCGCGTCCACCTCGCACCGCCCTCGTTCGCATGCACCTGCACAAGGTCAAGTTGCTCCGTGTCGTCGCCACCGCCGCATTGCAGGGCGAAGTGGTGCGCATCCTCGACGCGGCCGGCATCCACGGCTACACGGTGATCCGTGCCGGCGGGGCCGGAGTGCATGGCATCCGCACGGGCGAGACGCCGGAGTCGAGCAACGTGATCGTCGAGGCGGTGGCCGCCGAGGGCAAGGCGGAGGACGCGCTCCGCGCGGTGCACCACGAGCTGTTCGGCCCGCACGCCGTGATTGCGTACATGCTCGACGCCGAAGTCCTGCGAAGGGAAAAATTCCTGTAATGCGGCACCGCCTCCACGTTCTCCTCCCGCTGGTGCTCCCCCTGGCCGCTGCGGGGGCGCAATCGCGTCCCGTACTCGTCGCGTCGCCGGCGCGCAGCATGCGCGACTCGGTGGTGCGTCAATCGCTCACCGACGTGGAGCGTTCGGCGCTCGATTCCAACCCGGGGCTGCGCGTGGCTGCGCTCGACGTGCGCCAGGCGCGCGCCGACGTGATCACTGCGGGGTTGCGCCCCAATCCCACCGCGCAGCTGACGGGCGACATCCTGCCGCTCCGCGACCTGTCGCTCGGCAGCGTGTCGCAGAACACCTTCGGACTCTCGCTGCAGCTGCCGGTCGAGCTGGGCGGCAAGCGCGCGCGTCGCAGCGAGACGGCGCGGGCACTCGCGGTCGGCGCGGGCTACTTCTACGTCGACAGTGCGCGCCGCGTGCTGCTCGTGGTGCGCAACGCGTACTTCGACCTGCAGGCGGCCGACCAAGTGCTGCTGCTGGCCGAGCGCAACCTCGCGGTCTACCAGCGGCTCACGACGCTCTCGCAGAACCGGCTCGAGCAGAAGCAGATTTCGGGGGCCGAGTACTCGCGTGCCGTGCTCGCTCGCGCGCAGGCAGAGCTGGCACGCGATGCGGCGCTGCTCGCAGTGCGCCGTGCGCAGGACAACCTCGCGCTCACCATCGGGCGGCGGCAGCGCGTGGCCGCACGCGACACCCTCTCGCTCGCGTCGCGCGACGTACCGGCGGTCGAAGCACTGGAGGCGCTCGCGCTGCAACAGCGCCCCGATGTGCTTTTCGCGCGGGCACAGCGGACGGCGGCCGACGCGAACGTCAAGCTGCAGGACGCGAACGGACAGATCACGCCCACCGTGTCGGCCGATTTCACGGCGTCGCAGGGCGTCACGTCGTACGGCGTGTCGGGCAACATCCCGATTCCCGTCTGGAGTCGCAATCAGGGCGAACGCGAGAAGTCGCGCGCGCGGCTCGAGCAGTCTGCGCGCGCCGAACAGGCGACGGAAGTCGGCGCGCTCACCGACGTGCGCTCGGCGTGGGCCGACTACGACACGCGGCGCGCCGCGATCGCGCGCTTCAGCGCCGGCGGCAGCGAGGGGATCCTCGCGCGGGCGCAAGCCGTGCTCGACGCCACCGAGTTCGCGTATCGCAGCGGAAGCCTGAGCCTGCTCGAGTACTTCGACGCGGTGCGCACCTTTGCCGACATCACCCGATCGTACGTGGACGCCGTGACCGCATACAACAAGGCCGTGGCGGCACTCGATGCCGCGACGGGCGCGGACACGCCGCGCCTGCTGGACCGCGTGCCTGGGGGGCGGCCATGAGCTTCGTCATGCGCAACGCCCGGATGCGCGCGTCGAATGTCGTGCGCGTCCACGCGTTGCACCTTGCGCCGGCGCAGGTGCGCCTGAACGTCGTGGCGTGTGCGTGCCTCGCCGTCGCGCTCGCTGCCTGCGGCAAGGGCGATGCGTCGGCCGCAGTGGCGAAGGACAGCACGCAGGCTGTCACCGTCGAGCCGGGCGGCGCGCGCATCACGCTCGCGCCGAGGGACGCGGAGAAGTTCGCGACGACGACGGCGGCGAGCCGCGACTTCGCCGTCAACCTCGTGGCGCCTGCACGCGCGGTGGCCACCGTGGTGGCGGCCACTGACTTGCCGACGCCCCTCGTGCTCTTCGAGACGCAGGACGAGTCGGCGCTCTGGAGCGACTTCACCAAGAACCGCGCGGCGTACGCGCGCGCCGACCTGCAACGCAAGCGCATCGGCGAGCTCGCCACGCGCGACGCGGTCGCGGGCAAGGACGTGGTGGACGCCGAGACGGAGCTGCGCACGTCGGAAGCCTCGTTGCGCGACACCGACGCGAAGCTGCGGCAGATCGGGTTCGATCCGCAGCAGCTGCTCACGCTCAAGGCCGGTTCGCTGCTCGTGGTGGCCGACGTGCCCGAGGCGCGCATCGGCGCGGTGCAGCTCGAGGAGCGCGCCATCTTCGACTTCAACGCCTTCCCCGGCCAGACCTTCACGGGACGTGTGACACGCATCGCTGATGCGGTCGACCCGCAGACCCGCGCGATCCATGTCACGATCACGATGGACGCGCACGAGGGGCGGCTCAAGCCCGGCATGTTCGCACGCGTCAGCATCGAGGAGCGGACGGAGCGCGCGTTGTTGATTCCGCTGCCGGCGGTGATCTCGGTCGAAGCGCGCACCTTCGTCTTCGTCCGCACGGGGCCGGCCACGTTCGAGCGGCGCGAGGTCGTCCTCGGCCTCGACAATGGCAAGGACGTGCAGGTGAAGTCCGGGTTGGCCGCCGGCGATGCCGTGGTCACGAGCAACACGATCCTGCTCAAGGGCCTGAGCTTCGGTTACTGAGGCCGGCCGACCATGCTTGATTCTCTCCTGCGCTTCGCCCTTCGGCAGCGCTACCTCGTGCTCGCCCTCGCGGCGCTGCTCGTCGCCCTGGGCGCCGGGGCGTGGAGCTCGCTCCGCCTCGAGGCCTATCCCGACGTGGCCGACACGGAAGTCGTGATCATCACGCCGTACGCGGGGCGTGCCGCGGAGGAAGTCGAGCAGCAGGTCACGATCCCGATCGAACGCGCGGTCAACAACGTGCCGCGCGTGACGGCGCGGCGCTCGCGCACGATCTTCGGGCTCTCGATCGTCAAGCTCGGCTTCGACGAAGGCACCGACGACTACTTCGCGCGGCAGCAGGTGCTCGAGAAGCTCAAGGATGCGACGCTGCCCGACGGCGTGCAGCCGACGCTCGGGCCCCTCTCGACGCCGGTGGGCGAGATCCTCCGCTACATCGTCGAGAGCGACGGCACGCACTCCGTGATGGAATTGCGCGAACTGCAGGACTGGGTCATCACGCCGCGTCTGCAGGCGTCGCCCGGCGTTGCCGACATCACCAACTTCGGCGGCCTGGTGCGGCAGTTCCAGGTCATCATCAATCCCGGCTCGCTCGACCGCTACGGCATCACGCTGCAGCAGGTGGCCGACGCGATCAGCGCCAACAACAGCTCCACGGGCGGCAACGTCATCCCCTATGGCGCGTCGCAGCTCGCGGTGCGCTCGGTGGGACGCATCACGAAGCGCGAGGACATCGAGCGCATCGTGCTCGCCACCAAGGGCGGCACGCCCGTCTTCGTGCGCGACGTCGCGTCGGTGGAGATCGGCGCGCTGCCGCCGTCCGGCATCCTCGGCTTCTCCGACCCCGTCAAGGGGAGCGACGAGGACAACGCCGTCGAGGGGATCGTGCTGATGCGGCGCGGCGAGAATCCGTCGGACGTGCTGGCCGGCGTGAAGGCGCGCATCGCCGAACTCAACCGGCGCGGCCTCCCCAAGGGCGTCTCGCTGCGCATCGCGTACGACCGCACCGACCTCGTGCAGACGACGCTCAAGAACGTCGGGCGCACCCTCTTCGAGGGCGTGAGCATCGTCGTCATCGTGCTGCTCCTCTTCCTCGGCTCGCTGCGTTCGGCGATCGCCGTCGCGATCACGATCCCGCTCTCGCTCGCGTTCGCGTTCGTGGCCATGAAGCTGACGGGGATTCCCGCTAACCTGCTCTCGCTCGGCGCCATCGACTTCGGCATCATCTGCGACGCCGCCGTGGTCATGGTGGAATCGATCGCGCGACAGATCGGCCACGCGAGTGCGGAGGAACGCGAGCGCGGCACGCGGCGCCTCATCTTCCGCGCCGGCGTCGAGGTGCAGCGGCAGATCGTGTTCGCCGTGGCGATCATCGTGCTCGCGTACCTGCCGCTCTTCACGCTGCAGCGCGTGGAGGGAAAGCTCTTCTCGCCGATGGCGTACACGCTCGCGTACGCAATTGCCGGATCGCTGCTGCTCGCGCTCACGCTCGTGCCGGTGGCCTGCGCCTTTCTGCTCGGCCCCACCTACACGGAATGGCACAACCCGGCGCTGGCGTGGCTCGAGGTGCGCTACCGCGATCTCGTCACGCGCATCCTCAAGCGTCCGTTCGTCACGCTCGCGGCCGCGGGGGTGCTCGTGATGATGACGCTCGCCGCGGCGTCGCAGCTGGGCACGGAGTTTCTCCCCGAGCTC
Organism: Gemmatimonadota bacterium; assembly: GCA_025359135.1. Classification (GTDB taxonomy): domain Bacteria; phylum Gemmatimonadota; class Gemmatimonadetes; order Gemmatimonadales; family Gemmatimonadaceae; genus JACPPC01. Next base: position 12,376 of record JANYHJ010000241.1, read on the forward strand.
GACGAGGGCGGCTTCAACATCCGCTGCATCCTGCCGTCGGGCGTCGGGTTGCAGCAGGCGCGCATCTACCCCGACCTCATCCGTCGCACGATCGCGGGCTACCCCGAGGTCAAGTTCGCGATCTCGCAGCTGGGGCGGAACGACGACGGCACCGATCCGTACGGACCGAGCCGCATCGAAGTGCTGGTGCAGCTGCGGCCGTACGAGACCTGGACCTCGGGTCGCGACAAGAAGAAGCTGCTCGAGGTGCTCAAGTCCGACCTCGAGCAACGGCTGCCCGGCGCGTCGTTCTCGTTCTCGCAGCCGATCCTGGACAACGTGGCGGAGGCGGTGACGGGGTCGGCGGCTGACCTCGCCGTGCTCGTGGGCGGCGATGATCCCGAGCAGCTGCGCAAGAGCGCCAACGAGATCCTCGCCGTGGTGAAGACCGTGCGTGGTGCGAGCGAGAGCGGGCTCGAGCAGGAAGGGCCGCAGACGCAGCTCGTGATCGACCTCGATCGCGAGACGATGGCGCGCTTCGGCATCAACATCAAGGACGTCAACGCGGTCATCGAGCTCGCCATCGCGGGCAAGCCGGTGAGCGTCGTGTACGAGAGAGAGCGCCGCTTCGACATCGCGCTGCGCTATACGCGCGACCAGCGCTCGAGCCCCGAGGCGATCGGCAACATCCTCGTGACCAACGCGAACGGCGCCAAGATCCCGCTCAGTCAGGTGGCGCGCATCCGCGAAGTGCCGGGGCTGACGATCATCGCGCGCGAGGACGGCCGCCGGCAGATGGGGGTGCGCACCAACGTGCGCGACCGCGACCAGGGGAGCTTCGTGGCGGAGGCGCAGGCCAAGGTGGAGGCCCAGGTGAAGCTGCCCGAAGGCTACACCCTCGACTGGGGCGGCCAATTCGAGAACCTGACACGTGCGAAGAAGCGGCTCACCCTGGTCATCCCGATCACGATCGCGCTGATCTTCTGCGTGCTGTTCATCCTCTTCGACTCCGACGCGCTGCACGCCGGCATCGTGCTGATGAACGTGCCGTTCGCGCTCGTCGGCGGCGTCATCTTCCTGATGATCCGTGGCATCAACTTCTCCGTGTCGGCCGGCGTCGGCTTCATCTCGCTCTTCGGCGTGGCGGTGATGAGCGGCGTGCTGCTGGTGTCATACGTGAACTTGCTGCGGCAGGAGCGGCTCGTGAAGCTGCGCCGCGCCGTGGTGGATGGCGCCGTGACGCAGCTCCGCCCGATCCTGATGATGATGAGCGTCGCGCTCATCGGGCTCATTCCGGCGGCCCGCGCGAGCGGGATCGGCTCCGACATCCAGCGCCCGCTCGCCACGGTCATCGTGGGCGGCCTGCTGTCGGCACTCGTACTCACGCTGCTCGCCATGCCGGCGCTCTACTTCGTCGTCGAACGCCGGCGGCTCGTGGCGGCGCGCGCGGAGAAGGCGGCGCGGCGCATGGACGGTCCGATCTCGAGCTTCACGTCGGAGATGCGCTTCTAGCACCGGCACCGGGCGACGGCGCCCTCCCACTGCGGTCGATCATCGCCAACGCAGCTCACATTCGCAGCAGCAAGCCCTTGCCCGCAGCCGTATGCTGCGCGCAGGATTCGTGATGTCCTTCTCCCCCTCGGAGTCCTGCATGTCCCAGCCATCGCTGGTCGCCGTCACGCGTCGCGTCGTGCGCCTGATTTCCCTCGTGGTCCCGTGTGCCACGCTCTCTGCGCAACGCGCCGTGCGCGTCGACCCCAAGCCGCCCATCCTGCAGATGCCGGCCGTGGCGTACGCGAATGCGCTCGACACGAACGCCTTCGGCGCCCTGCGCTACCGCGAAATCGGCCCCTATCGCGGCGGCCGCTCGGTCGCGGCGACGGGCTCAGCCTCGCGCCCACTCGAGTACTGGATGGGCACCACCGGCGGTGGCGTCTTCAAGACCATCGAT
>JANYHJ010000034.1 GCA_025359135.1 Gemmatimonadota bacterium
GTACGCGTCGGCGAGTTCCTTGTTGATGATGCCAAGCGACCAGCCGTCGACCGCGATGTGATGGGTCTCGATGACGAGCACATGATCGTCCGGCGCCGCCGCAATGAGCGTGGCGCGGAAACACGGTTCAGCCACGAGATCAAACGGCGTACGGGCGCGGTCGCGCACGATGCGCGCGAGCGCCGAAGCGCGGAGCTCGGCCGGGAGCTTGCTGACGTCCTCGCGGTGCATGACGACCGGCTTGGGCGCGTCGACGAGCTGGCGCGCTTCACCACTGGCGTCGGAGAGGCGCGTGCGCAGGGCTTCATGCCGTGCGGCCACCATGTCGAGCGCGCGCTGCAGTGCGTTGATATCAAGCGGCCCGCGCAGCCGGCGCGCGATCGGCAGGTTGTATGCCGTCATGCCGGGCGTGGCGCGGTCAAGCAGCCAGAGCAGCTCCTGCGCGAACGACATCGGCGCGCTCGCAGCGTCGGCGCGACGCGCAATGGCGTTGCCCTCTGCGGCGCTGACGCCCGCCTCGTCGAGCAGTTGCGAGAGGAGGTCGAAGGTGTCGTCGGACTCGGGCGTGTTGTCCGATGGCGAACGGCTCATGATGCGGATCCGGTGGGCGTGGCCGAAGAGGCCGCGGGTCGGCGAAGGCGAGCCCGCTCCTCCGGCGACATCTGCTGCACTTTCAGGATGGTGGCGGCGATGAGCGCCGCCTGACCCGGTTTGGCTTCGAGCGTGATGAGCGCGCGCGCCAGTCCGGCGATGGTCGGCGTGTCGAAGAAGACACGCAACGTGATGCTGCTGCGGAAGAGCTTGCCCACCTGGGCCGCGACGCGTGTCGCGAGCAACGAGTGGCCGCCGAGCTCCGTGAAGGTGGCCTCGACGCTGTCGACGTCCCCTCCCAGCACCTCGGCCCAGACCTGCGCGACGACACGCTCGATGTCGTTCCGCGGCGGGAGCGGTTCGCGTTCACTGGCGAAGCGACTCGGCGCGGGCAACGCCTTGCGATCGACCTTGCCGTTGGGCGTGAGCGGCAGCGCATCCATGACGACGAACGCGGATGGCACCATGTAGGTGGGCATCGCAGCGGCGCAGGCGAGCTGCAGCGCGGTCGGCTCGGGCGCCGGCTTGTCGGGTTCACCCTCCACGTACGCCACGAGGCGCGGCTCACCACGCGGATCATTCCGTACGATGGCCACCGCCTGGCGGACGCCAGGCACGCGACGCAGCGCGCCCTCGACTTCGCCCATCTCGATGCGGAAGCCGCGCAGCTTCACCTGATGGTCGAGCCGGCCGAGATACTGCAGCGTGCCGTCGAGCATCCAGCGGACGCGGTCACCCGTGCGATAGATGCGGTCGCCCGCAGGCCGATGACGCTCGGCTGCGAACGGATTGGGCAGGAAGCGCTCGTCGGTAAGATCGGGCCGCCCGAGGTAGCCACGCGCGAGGCCGTCGCCCCCGAGCGCGAGTTCGCCCGGCACGTTACGCGGCACCGGCTGCCGGAATCCGTCGAGCACGTACGCCTGCGTGTTGGCAATCGGGCGGCCGATGTTGGCGTGCCCACCGGGCGCGCGCCGCGTCCACGTCGAGTACGTGGTGTCTTCGCTCGGTCCATAGAGATCGAAGACGTGCGCCACGTGCGGCAAGGCGTACAAGCGCTCGACGAGCTCCTGCGCCAGCGGCTCGCCCGCGAGGTTGATCGTGCGCACGCTCCCGGGGATGCCTCCCACCGCGACGAGCGCCGCAGCCGCCGACGGCACCGTGTTGAGCAACGTCGGCGCGACACCAGCGGGCAACTCGCGCACCGCCAGCGCATCGTCGACGAGCAGCACGGTGCCACCGCGCGTGAGCGGCACGAACAGCTCGAACACCGAGAGGTCGAAGCAGACGGACGTGCAGGCGATCACCTCCGCCACCTGCGCGTCGTCAAACACCGTGCGCGCCCACGCGAGCATGGCCACGGCACTCCGGTGCGCGATCGCGACGCCCTTGGGCCGTCCCGTCGAGCCCGACGTGTAGATGACATAGGCGAGATCCTCGCCACGCACCGTTGGCAGGCTCGCGCTCGGCGTCGCAGGTACGGCATCGAGCGCGATGATTTCGGGACTCGAGGAGCCGGTGGCGCCGAGCAATCGGCGCAGCGTGGGCACGAGCGCCGACTCGGTGAGCAGCAGCGGCGCCTGCGCATCCTCGAGGATCACGCGCAGCCGCTCCTCGGGGTACGCCGGATCGAGCGGGACGTACGCCCCCCCGGCGCGCAACACGGCGAGCAGTCCGATCACGAGATCGGCTCGGCGCGACGCGCAGACACCGACGCGCACTTCCGCGCGCACGCCACGCGCCACGAGCAGCGCGGCGAGATCACGAGAGCGTGTCTCGATCTCCCGATACGTGACGCGCTCTTGGCCGGCGATGATCGCGACCCTGTCCGGCGTGGCCGCTGCCTGCACCGCGACCATGGCGCCGAGCGACGTCCGGGTGTCGTACGCAAGCGTGCCACCGTCGCCCAGCGCGAGGACCGCCTCGCGTTCGCCGACGTCGAGCAGGTTGAGGCGCGACACCGGCACGTGCGGTTCCGCGCAGGCGTGCGCGACCAGCTCGCCGTAGTGGCGGAGCAGCGCGGTCATCGACGCGTCGTCGAAGAGGTCGGCGCGGTAGTCGAGAACAAGCCGCACGCCGTCCGCCGACGTGACGGCCGCGAGCGAGAGGTCGAACTTCGCGATCCCCAGATCGGAACTGACGCGCGAGACACGCAAGTCGCCGAACTGCGCCATGTCCCCGATGCCGTCCTGCAGGACGAAGAGCACGTCGAAGAGTCCCGCGCCGCTCCCTGCCCCGGCTCCGCGCAACGCCTGCACGAGCCGGTCGCTCGGCACATCGGCGTGATCGAACGCGCGCACGACGCGTTCGCGCACCCCCGCGAGCAGCTGCGCGAAAGTCGGCTCACCATCGAAGTCCGCGCGCAGCAGCACGGTCGATACGAGACAGCCGACGAGCCGCTGCAGCTCCGGTCGGTCGCGACGTTCGAGCGGCGTGCCCACGACGAGACTCTCCTGACCGCTGTAGCGGTGGAGCGTGGCCTGGAACGCGGCCAAGAGGACCATGAACGGCGACGCACCATGCGCGCGACCGAAGGCGCGCAGTGCCTCGAGCGACGCCGGCGGCAACGTGGCACGCGCCCGCGCGCCCGGGCCCCAGCGGTTCGCGCCGCGCGGACGATCCGTCGGCAAGTCGATGGCCGCAGGCGCACCGCGCAGTTCGTCACGCCACCACGAGGCCTCGGCGTCAAGGCGTGCATCGGTGAGTTCGCGCCGCTCCCATGTGGCGTAGTCGGCCATCGAGATAGTGCTCGTGGCAAGCTGCACGGCCTCACCACGACAGACCTGCGCGTACGCCGTCGCCCAGTCCTCGAGCAGCACGGCAATCGATCCGCCGTCACAGATGGCGTGATGCAGCACGAGCGCCACGATGGTCTCGTCGGCGGCGACGCGCACCGCGTGCGCGCGCACGAGCGGTGCGTCGCCCAAGTTGAACGAGTGTGCCGACCACGCCGCCACGAGCCGTGCCGCGTCGGCCTCGCGTGAGGCAGCCGGCGCGGTGCGCAGGTCGTGCGCGTCGAGTGGCACGTGCAGCGTCGGCAACACGACCTGATACGGCGAGCCCTCGCGCTCGACGAATGTCGTGCGCAGCGCCTCGTGCGCCGCGACCATGGCCTGCAGGGCCATCACGAGCGCGTCCATCTGCAGGCTGCCGTGCAACCGCCGCACGATCGGCACGTTGTACGCGGCGGTGCCGGGCTGCATCTGTTCGAAGAGCCAGAGCGGATGCTGCGCATGCGAGACCGGCACGTCGGCGCCTGCCGCGCGCCGCACGAGGCGCTGCTCCGCCGGTCCACTCTCGGCCCGGCGACGCTCGACGACCGCTGCGAGACCCGCCACCGTCCGCGCCTCGAACATCACGCCGATCGTCAGCCGCACGCCGAGCGACTGGGCAAGACGCGCGACGACGCGCATCGCGAGCAGCGAGTGCCCGCCCAGCGCGAAGAAGTCGTCGTCCACGCCGACCTGCGCGCGACCCAGCACCCTTGCCCACGTGGCGGCGATCTCGGCTTCCAGGGCAGTGCGTGGCTCGACGAACGGCGTGTCGGAGGCAACACCGGCATCGGGCACGGGCAACGCACGCCGATTCACCTTGCCGTTGGGCGTGAGCGGCAGCGCCTCGAGCTCGACTACGAGCGACGGCACCATGTACTCGGGCAACAGGCGTCGCGCGGCTTCACGGGCCGCGGCAAGCACGACCTGCGACTGCGCTGCACCGCCACGCTGCACGACGTAGCCGACGATGCGCGCGTCGCCGGCGTCGCCCCTGTGCACCGTTGCTGCGGCTTGCACCACGCCCGGCGCCGACGCGAGCGCCTGTTCGATGTCGCCAAGCTCGATGCGATAGCCGCGGACCTTGACCTGGTCGTCGAGGCGCCCGAGAAACTCAAGCCGCCCATCGGCCAAGCGACGCACACGGTCGCCAGTGCGATAGAGCCGGCCGAAGCCGCCGACATCCACGAAGCGCTCCGCGGTGAGGTCGGGCCGGCCGAGGTAGCCGTGCGCGAGCCCTGCGCCTCCGATCCAGAGCTCGCCGGGAACACCGAGCGGCGCGGGCTCGCGCGAGGGCTCGAGCACGAGCAACGTCGTGTTCGCGA
>JANYHJ010000203.1 GCA_025359135.1 Gemmatimonadota bacterium
GACACGACACGCGCATGACAGCCTCAAGTTACTGGCCTGCACGAGCCTTCTCGATGGCGACGCCGAGCGCTTCCACCGTCGGCGTCTCGAAGAGCGCGCGGAGCGGCAGTCGCACGCCGAACGCCTTGCTGATCCGCCCCAACACGCGGATCGCGAGCAGTGAATGCCCACCGAGGGCGAGGAAGTTGTCGGTCACGCCAATGCGATCCTTCTTGAGCACCTCGCTCCAGATCGCCACCATCTGCTTCTCGATGTCGGTGCGCGGCGCCACGTACGTGTCCGCCGCCGCTCCACCGGCTTCGTCGGGCGCGGGCAACGCACGCTTGTCGAGCTTGCCGTTGGGCGTCAGCGGCAACGCCTCGAGCAGCACCACGGCCTGCGGCACCATGTGCTCCGGCAACGCCACCTCCACCCACGCGCGCAACTTCTCGCTCGTGGGGCGATCGCCATGGCTGACCGCATATCCGGCCGCCTTGGCCACCGCATACGCCACCAGCATCGGCTCGGCGTCACCGTCGGAGCGCACCACCACCACGGCCTGCGCCACGCCGGGATGTGCGCGCAGCACCTGCTCGATCTCGCCGAGCTCGACCCGATAGCCGCGCACTTTCACCTGGTCATCGGCGCGACCGAGGAACTCGATCGCACCATTCGCGATGCGCCGCACCCGATCGCCCGTGCGGTACGCGCGCCGGTCGCCGAACATCGTGAACTTCTCCGCTGTGAGCGTCTCGCGGCCGAGATAGCCCTGCGTCACGCCGGCGCCCGTGATCCAGAGTTCGCCCGGCATGCCCACCGGCACTTCGCGCCCGTCACCGTCGACCACCACCGCGCGCGTGTTCACGAGCGGTCGGCCGATCGGCACCGTCTGTGCGCCGTGCGACTCCGCATCGGCGAGCGACGCCGTCGTGGCCTCGTAGGTGAGCACGCCGACCGTGGTTTCCGTCGGGCCGTAGTGGTTGAGCACGCGACACTTGGCCTCAGCGAGCAGCGCGCGCGCCACCGAGAGCCGTAGCGCCTCGCCGCCGAGCACCAGCCACTGCCGCGGCATCACCTCGGCGAGCTCGTTCCCTGCCCTGCCGGACGTGAGCGCGCCGAAGTGGTTGGGCGTCATCTTGAGCACGTCGAGCTGGTGCACTCCCATGTACTGCGCGAAGCGCGCGGGATCGGTGGCGACCTCCTTGCCGAGCACGTGTAGCGTCGCTCCGTGTAGCAGCGCCGGAAAGAGACAGGTGTTGCCCAGGTCGGCCGCGAGCGTACTCGCGAGTCCGTACTGCCGTGCGCGACCGTCAGCCGGTTCGTCGGACGAGACTTCGAGCACCAGCGAGACCGCGCGCGTGTAGTGGATCACGTTCGCGTGCGTGACGGCCACCGCCTTCGGCACACCAGTCGATCCGCTCGTGAAGAGCACGTACGCCAGCGAATCGGGTGACACGGCCGACGCGACGTTCCCGTCCGGGTTCGCCTGCAGCGACGCCGCCTCGGCGTCGAGCACCACGCGCTGAGTCGCCTCGGGTACGCGATCGGCGAAGGCAGACGCCGTCACGACCACCAACGCGCCGGCATCGGCGACCTGACGCGCGATGCGTGCCGCCGGTGCCTCGACCGACAGCGGCATGTACGCCGCGCCCGCCTTCAGAATGCCCATCAGGCCGACGATCGCGTCGGCCGAGCGGTCGAGCAGCAATCCGACCGGCGCGCCGGGCTGCACGCCCATGATGCGCAAGCGATGTGCGAGTTGATTCGCACGCGCGTTGAGTTCCTGGTACGTGAGCGTCACGCTGCCCGCCACGGAGCCGTGCGCCGCAGCAGCCGCCGACGGCGACACCACGGCCACGCGCGTCGGCACGCGCGCTGCCTGCCGCTCGAACTCGGCCACGACCGTCGTCTCGGCGCCTTCGTCCGCGTCCGTCGCGTTCCACGCGGCCATCTGCGCGCGCTCGGCGTCGGTCGTGAGCGGAATGGCGCGCAAGTCGGCACGCGGATTCGACACCACGCCCGCGAGCAGCTGCGCGAGATAGCCGAGCAGCCGCTCGGCCGTCGCGCCGGTGAAGAGCTCCGTGCGATACCAGAGCGCGAGTTCGAGTCCCTCCGCGCGGTCCGTCACGAGCAGCGTGAGGTCGAACTTGGTACCGCTGGCCTCGACCTCAATAGGCGTCACGCTGGCTCCGCGCAGGCGCAACTCGCCGCCCAATCCCTCCTGCATCGTGAGCACGGCGTTGAAGAGCGGCGCGTGCGACGGCGTCGCGGCGGCGCGCTGCAGCGTGAGCACGAGCGACTCGACCGGGACGTCTACGTGCTCGAAGGCGCCGAGCACCGCGCTCCCCACGCGCGGCAGCAACGTGGCAAACGAGTCGCCGGCCTCGGAGCGCACGCGCATCGGCAATGCCTGCGAGAAGTAGCCGACCATGCCCTCGATCTCGCGACGATCACGCGCCGCCACCGCCGAACCGATCACGACGTCGTCCTGTCCCGCGAACCGGCGCAGCACCGTGGCGTACCCGGCGAGGAGCGCCATGTAGAGCGTCGCCCCGTGCTGCTGTGCGAGCGCCTTGAGCGCCGCGGCCAAGGGCGGCGGCAGCACGCGTACGCGCCGCGCCCCCGAAAAGCTCGGCGTCGCCGGCCGGGCGAAATCCGTGGGCAGCACCAGCTCCGCAGCGCCCTCGAGCGCTCCACGCCAGTACGTGAGCTTCTCCTCAAGCGTCGCGCCTTGCAGCGTCTCGCGCTGCCAGACTGCGTAGTCACCGTACTGGAGCGCCAGCGGCGCGAGCGCTGCCGCGCGGCCATCGAGCGCCGCCTCGTACAGCGGCGCGAGGTCCGCCATCATCACGCCGAACGACCACGCGTCCGACACGATGTGGTGCGCGAGCAGCAGCACGACGTGATCGTCGGCGGCGAGACGGGCAACCGCGACGCGGAAACCGGCATCCTTCGCGAGATCGAACGGCGTGTCGACGACACCGCGCAACGCCGCCAGCGCCGCCGCCTCTCGCGCATCCGGCTCGACCGCACTCACATCGAACAAGGCGAAGGTGACCGGTGACGGCGGCAACACCACCTGCTTCGCGCCATCACCCTCCGCGGCGAACACCGTGCGCAACGCCTCGTGACGCGCCGCCAGCGCACTTGCCGCTGCGCCGAGCGCCGCGAGGTCGAGCGGGCCGCGCACGCGTCGCGCCACCGGCGTGTTGTAGGCGGCCAGCCCCGGCGTCGCCCGATCGAGCAGCCAGAGCACTTCCTGCGCGAAGGTGACCGGCACCGTGCTAGCGGCCGCGCGCGGCGAGATCGCGTCGTCACCGGCGTCGCCCTCGAGCCCTTCGGCCGCGAGCAGTTGCGAGAGGAGGCGCTGCCGCTCCCCTGCGAGATCAGATCCGGACGGGGACTCGGGACTCACGTGGGCACGACGGGTACGGGGTTCTGGGAATGCGGCGAGGCCGACGCGCGCAGCTCATCGGCCGACATGTCTTCTACGCGCAGGATGAGTTGCGCGATGCGCTGCATCTGTCCGCGCTTGCGCTCGCGCGCGACGAGCACGCGCGCGAAGGACTCGACAGTCGGCGACTCGAAGAGCGCGCGCACGGGCACGTCGACCTGGAAGCTCTCGCGCACGCGTGCGATGGCCTGCGTGGCCGCGAGCGAGGACCCGCCGAGTGCGAGAAACGACTCGGTCACGCCCACCACCTCGAGCCCGAGCAGCGTCGCCCATTGGCGCGCCAGCACCCGCTCCACATCGTCACGCGGAAAGACGATTGGCGCGCGCTCCACGGCACGCAGAATCCCCTCGGGCGCAGGAGGGAGGGCGGCCAGCAACTGGGCCAACGTGGAATCCCCGACAGACCCGAGCGCGTGCAGCGCGGCGGCGAGCTGCGAAGCGAGTGCAGCCCCGAGGTCCGGCGCCACCCACCGCACGTCGCAACGCATGGTCACCGTGAGGGTATCGGTACCCGTCACCAGCACGGTGAGGGGCAGCGCCGTCGCGGTCGGCGTCACGGCCTTCGTGATCTTGAGCGACGCACCGAACCAGTCCCTCTGCCCGGACTCGGCGGCGTCGTCCTGGAAGACCACGAGCGACTCGAACAAGCGTTGCCCCCACGCGAGACCGCTCCACTGCTGCAGCGCTTCGGGCGACACCTGTTCCGCGGCGCGCATGTCGGCTTGTCGCGCTTGAAGCGCGGCCAGCCACGCGGCAGCGCGCTCGTTGCCGCCCAGCTTCGCGCGGACGGGCACGTTGTTGATCAGCACGCCGACGATCTCGTCGACCATGGCGACGTCGATCGCGCGCCCCGCCACCGCCAGTCCGAACGAAACATCGAGCGTGCCCGAGGTTCGTGCGAGCGCCAGCGCCCACGCACCCTGCAGCAGCGTGTTGACGCTCACGCCCATGCGACGCGCCTCACGCACGAGCCGGGCGGTGGCGTCGGCATCGAGCGTGATCACCTCGTCACGCCACTGCGCCTCGGCCGCGGCGTCGCCAGCAGGCGCCCCGAGCAGGCGCGCGACATGCGTCATCTCCGCGAGCTCTGCGCGCCAGTATTGCTCCGTGGCGCTCGAGGGTGGCGCGATGATCGCCGCCACCGCG
>JANYHJ010000211.1 GCA_025359135.1 Gemmatimonadota bacterium
CCTTTTCACGGTGACACGACGCACGAGGCGGTGATCACCTACCTCAAGCGCTACCGCTATATCCCGTGGCAACGGGCCTTGGCGGCGGACGCGCGGGCAAAGCCGCTCGGCGCCGACGTGGACCGCAGGCGGAGGCTGACCACGGGGTACATCGCCGACCAGTGGAAGTCGCCGCCGGAGCTGCGCGCGCTCACGGTACCGGCGTTGCAGCTGTGCGCGATGCCGACGGTCGCGAGCGAGTATCCGTGGCTGACGCGCGCGGACACGGCATTCTCTGCTGCAGTGCGGTACGTGGCGCGAGAGTTGCTACCGCTGCAGCGGCGGCTCTGCGCGCACTTCGCGGCGACCGTTCCTCGCGGGCGCACCCGCGAGGAGGCGGGTTCGCACTACGTGTTCTTCACCGAGCCGGCGCTGACCGCGAGAATCCTGCGCACCACGCTGCGATGAGCAGGCGGTGAGCGGACGGTGACTGGGCGGTGACCGGGCGGTGAGCGGGCGATGAGCAGGCGGTGAGCGGGCGGTGAGCGGGCGGCGTCGCAGCGGTGGAGCGCGCGGCGCGGCGCGGGTGCATGTCGCAGAGCCGGCTTCCGCCGTGCCATGCCTGAGAGCTGCCAATCGCACGAATCGGATCGCGCCGCGCCGTGCGTTGCGGTAGCGTAGAGGGGCGCCGCTGCACAGAGGCTGGCGCGTCCCACTCGCTCGGAGCCTTCCGATGGTTCGCCCGCTCGTCCTCGTCGCCCTCGTCCCGCAGCTTCTGCTCGCCCAGCGCGCCGACACGGCGCTCTTCCGGGCCGACGTCGAGAAGCGCACCGCCGTGGTCCTGCCGAAAGTCGTGAGCTGGCGCCGCGACATCCACGAACATCCGGAGCTGTCGTACCAGGAAGTGCGCACGGCCAAGCTCGTGGCCGACCATCTGCGCGCGCTCGGTATCGAGGTGCGCGATCACGTCGGTGGCAACGGCGTGGTGGGCGTGCTCAAGGGCGGAAAGCCGGGTGGCGTGGTGGCCTTGCGCGCCGACATGGACGCGCTGCCCGTGCAGGAGCAGGTGGAGCTGCCGTTCAAGTCGGTGGTGCGCACCACGTACAATGGACAGGATGTCGGCGTGATGCACGCGTGCGGTCACGACATGCACACGGCGATGCTGATGGGCGCGGCCGAAGTGCTCGTCGGCATGAAGGCGCAGCTTCCGGGCACGGTGCTGTTCCTCTTCCAGCCCGCCGAGGAAGCGCCGCCGCATGGCGGCGCGGAGGGCATGATCGAAGCGGGCGCGGTGTCGAATCCGGTGCCGGATGCGGCATTCATGCTGCACACGACGGTGCGTCCGGTCGGTTCGCTCTACATCACGCCGGGTCCATCGCTCGCGGCGGGCGACAACTTCCGCATCGTCGTGCACGGCAAGCAGACGGGCGGCTCGAACCCCTCGGGTGGCAAGGACCCACTCGTCATCGGCGCGCAGATCATGCTCGGCCTCCAGACGATCGTGAGCCGCCAGATCGACCTCACCACGGCACCGGCCGTGATCAGCGTCGGCGCGTTCAACGGTGGCGTGCGCGAGAACATCATTCCCGACAGCGCGGTGATCATCGGCACGATCCGCACCTTCGATGAAGCGATGCGACGCGACATCCACGCGCGCATGAAGCAGACGGCGGAGGGGATCGCTTCGAGCGCGGGGCTGACGGCCACGGTCACCATCAGCATCGGCTATCCGGTGACGGTGAGCGATGTGGCACTCGTCGCACGCATGACGCCCGCGCTGCAGGGCGCGGCGGGTGCGGGCAACGTGCAGCAGATCCCGCAGATCATGGCGGGCGAGGATTTCGGCCGCTTCGCCACCGCGGCCAAGGCGCCCGCGATGTTCGTGAGCTTCGGCACCACGCCCAAGGACCAGGACTGGAAGAAGGCGGGACCCAACCACTCGACCACGTTCAACCCGAGCGAGGAGTCGCTGCCGATCGGCGTGCGCGCGTACGCACTGCTGGCGCTCGACTTTCTCGCGGGGCAGCGCACGAGCGTGCTCAAGTGAGCGGCGTGGCGAGGGACGCGCGTGCGAGTGGCGCTGGCGCCACGGCATCCACAGATCGCGTGAACGCGCCGCTGCTCGCAGATGCGGCCATCCGTGCGGCGCGCTACCTCGAGGGACTCGATGTTCGCCCCGTGAAGCCGGCGGCCGAAGCGGTGGCGTCGCTCGCGTCACTCGACGTACCACTCGCGCGCGGCGGCACTGACCCGCACGACGTGCTCGCGGAACTCGACGCGATCGGCAGTCCCGCGACGGTGGGCATGGCGGGTCCGCGCTTCTACGGCTTCGTGATCGGCGGTTCGTTGCCGGTGTCGCTCGCGGCCAACTGGCTCGCGGGCGCGTGGGACCAGAACGCGGCGTACTTCAGCTCGACGCCGAGTGCGGCAGCGTTCGAGGCGGTCGCCCTCAAGTGGACGCTCGATCTGCTCGGCCTACCCAAGACGGCGAGCGGTGGCTTCGTCACGGGCGCCACGGTTGCCAACATGACGGCGCTCGCGGCGGCGCGACACGCCGTGCTCGAGCGCGCGGGATGGAACGTCGAGGCCGATGGCCTCTTCGGCGCGCCGCGCATCACGGTCATCGTCGGCAACGAAGTCCACCCATCCGTGAGCAAGGCGCTCGGCGTGCTCGGACTCGGGCGCAGCCGCGTGGTCAAGGTGCCCGTGGATGCGCAGGGTCGCATGCGGGTGAACCAGGTACCGCCGATTGCGGGGCCGACGATCGTCTGCGCGCAGGCGGGCAACGTGAACACGGGCGCGTTCGATGACGTGGCGGCGCTCTGTGCGCGCGTGCACGGCACCGGCGCATGGGTGCACGTGGACGGCGCGTTCGGCATCTGGGCCAACGCATCGCCCGCATTGCGCGGACGTACCAATGGCCTCGAGGCGGCCGACTCGTGGGCGACGGACTTCCACAAGTGGTTGAACGTCCCCTATGACAGCGGCATCGCGATCGTGCGCGACGGGCACGCACTGCAAGCCGCGATGGCGGTGACGGCCGAGTACCTGCCAACGGAGCGCGAACAGCGCAATCCGTGCGACTTCACCCCCGAGCTCTCACGGCGCGCGCGCGGCGTGGACGTGTGGGCCGCGCTGCGTGCGCTCGGCCGCGATGGCGTGGCGGCGATGGTCGACCGTTGCTGTCGGCACGCGCGTCGCTTCGCCGAAGGACTGAGCGCCGCGGGTCACGAGATCTTGAACGACGTGGTGCTCAACCAGGTGCTTGTCTCGTTCGGCGATGCGGCCGCGACGCAGCGTGTGATTGCCCAGGTTCAGGCCGACGGCACGAGTTGGGCCGGCGTGACCGTGTGGCAGGGTCACACGGCGATGCGGATCAGCGTGTCGGGATGGTCGACGAGTGATGACGACGTCGAGCGAAGTCTCGCGGCGATGATCCGTGTGGCGGCGACGGCGTAATCACGCGCTGTCGTCCTGAGCGAAGCGAAGGACCTGCTTCGCGCCAAGAAGCTCGCGCTTATCGCTGTCAGCAATCCGGCGTGGGAGGAACTGCTGCCGTTCGAGGCGAGCTCCTTCGCTTCGCTCAAGACGACACGCAAGCTTTGCTCAGGGCGATAGCGCCCGCCAGCGGAAGAGCACCGCGTGCAGCACGCCATAGAGGGGAAAGGCGAGCGCCCACGGCGGGAAGTACGGGACGAAGACAAGTCCCCTGTCGACCAGAACTCTCCAGACGGCAAGCGCGACCAGTCCCCCGAGTGCGCCGCTCACGGCGAATGCGACCCAGCTGGTGCGCCCGCTCCGTTCGAGCCAGCGCGCCACGGGATAGCCGAAGACAGCCGACGACACGCCGCTGACGACGATGCCCGCAAACGCTACCGCCTTGAAGGCTTCGAGCAGGAAGCCGGGCGTGACGCGTTCGCGCGGTATAGTCAGCCAGGAACCGCCGAGCACGAGGATGCCCGCGACGATCGTGCCGACGACCGGTCCCCAGAGAAGCGGGACGGTCCAGACGGCACGACTGAAACCCGGCAGCGGTGACGATGAGGTCATGCGGGAGACACTAGAAGGCAGCGGCGGCCCGTGCAACGTCGTCCAGAGCGAAGCGAATGACCTGCCTTTCGCCCGACAAAAGCAGGTCCTTCGCTTCGCTCAGGACGACTACAGGACCCAGCGCGGATCGCTCTTGGGCAAGGATTCGAATTCCGCGCGCGCTGCGTCATATCCAGCGCGGCCGAGCTTCGCGAAGGTGTACTGCTTGCCCAGTTCCACCCCCGGTTGATCGAGCGGATTGACGCCGTACAGATGGCCGCCGTACACCGTGGCGATGCCAAACAGCATGAAGAGCGCGCCGATGTGCCACGCGTCGACCGTGTCGAGCGTGAACGTCATGCTCGGCCGTCCGCGCTTGGCGAGCGCGCCCGCGGTGGCGCGCTGCTCGACGTCGAGCAACTCACCGAGCGAGTGGCCGGCCAGGTAACCCAGCTCCTCGATGTCCGCGAACGCCTTGGGAATCGTGACGTCGGCGTCGTGGCCGATGGTCGTGAGGAAGGTGACGGTCTTGTCCTGCGGGCCTTCCATGAAGAGCTGGACCTGCGAGTGCTGGTCGGTGGCGCCGAGCGCGGGGATGGGCGTCGGCCCGACACTCGCGCCGCCGGGCTGGATCTTGCCGAGCGATTCCGCCCAGAGCTGCACGAACCAGGCAGCCATGTCGCGCAGGGTGTCGCGGTAGGGCATGAGCACGTGGATGCGGCGCCCTTGCGTCGTGTCGGCGAGCCACTGCAGCACGGCGAAGGTGCCGGCAGGATTCTTGAGCAGATCGTCGGTGTTGCAGCGCGTGGCCATGTCGGCGGCGCCGGCCATGATCGCGTGCGCGTCCATGCCGGAGAGCGCGGCGGGCAGCAGGCCGACCGGCGAGAGCACGCTGAAGCGACCACCGACATTGGGCGGCACGTCGAGCGCGGGAATCTTCTCGCGATTCGCGATCGCGCGCAGCGCACCCTTGGCCGGATCGGTCACGAAGACCACGTGATCGCGGAGCGCGAGTCCGGCGCTCGCGAGCCGGTCCTGCACGACGAGGAACTGCGCCATCGTCTCGCCGGTGCCGCCGCTCTTGGATGTCACCATGAAGAGCGTGCCCGCGAGGTCGAGCGATGCGAGCAGCGCGCCGATCGTGCGCGGGTCGACGTTGTCGAGCACGTGGAGCCGCGGCCAGCCTGCGCGCTGTGCATCGCTCATGGCGTTCCAGCCCGCAGGCTTGAGCGCGGTGCGCAGCGCGATCGGTCCGAGCGCGGAGCCGCCGATGCCGAGCACGACGACGTCGCGGTAGCGCCCCGTGGCCTTGGCGGCGAAGTCGACGCTCTGTGCCGTGAGCGCGGCGTTGCCCGGCAGGTCGAGGAAGCCGAGGATGCCCGACGCATGCTGGGCTTCGAGATGCGAGTGCGCGGCGGCGAAACGTGCGCGCGCCCCTTCGACCGCGGCCACTGGAATGCCAGTGCGACCGTCGGCCGTGGCGACGAGGTTGGTGACGTCGAGCGTGATCGCCATGGTCAGTCCACGCGGAGGGTCAGGCCGTCGAAGGCGGGCGCGATGCCGCGCGGCAGTTCGGCTTCGAGATCGGCGTGCAGGTAGTCGTGCGTAAGGTGGGTGAGGAAGGTGCGCTCCGCGCCAACGGCCTGCGCCACGCGCACAGCTTCGGGAATGCTCAGATGCGTGGGGTGATCGACACGGAAGAGCGCGTTGAGCACGAGCACCTTGACGCCGACGATCTGCTGCAGCGCGTCATCAGGAACCGACTTGGCATCGGTGATGTAGGCGAGCGGCCCGATGCGGAAGCCGAGCACCATGACGTGACCATGTGGCACCTGAAACGGCATCACGTGGGCATCGCCGATGTCGAACGCCGTCCCCGCGGTGACGACGCGGGCCGCGCCCTCAGGCTTGGACGTGCCCGCGAGCGGTCGCAGCTTCTCGTCGAAGATGTAGGCGAACTTCTGCGCCAACGCGGCATGTGTCTCGGCCGACGCGTACACTGGCAGCGGCGAGTCGCGGCGCACGGTGATCGCGCGCAGGTCGTCCATGCCGTGGGTGTGGTCGGCGTGCTCGTGGGTCATGAGCACGGCGTCGACCTTGTCGATGCCGGCCGTGACGAGCTGCAGGCGCAGCTCGGGCGGCGTGTCGATGAGGATCTGCACGCCGCCGTCGGTCTCGACCACCGCGCCGACGCGCGTGCGACGGTCGCGCGGATCGCTCGAGCGGCAGACGCGGCAATGACACCCGATCTGCGGCACGCCGAAACTGGTGCCGGTGCCGAGAAAGGTGAGCTTCACCGCCCTGCCCCGCGCCTCATACCGTCTCGACGCGGAGGTTGTTCGTGGTGCCCGGCGTGTCGAAGGGGACGCCGGCGGTGACGACGACGCGGTCGCCCTTGGCGGCGAGCATGCGCTTCTTCACCACGTCCCGCGCGAGGCTGGCCATCTCCTCGTACGTGTTGCAGTGATGGACGAGCTCGGGGATCACGCCCCAGACGAGCGCGAGCTGCCGGTAGGTGCGGGCGCTGTCGGTGAGCGCGAGGATCGGCACGACGGGCCGGTGGCTCGAGACGGTGCGCGCGCTGAACCCCGACTTGGTGAAGACGATCGCGCAGGGCGCGCCGAGCATCTGCACGGCGGTGGTGGTCGCGGCGGCGATCGTCTCCTCGGTGGAGGCGTGGCCGGTCGAGTCGATGCGGCGATCGCCGCGACTCTGGCGCGTCCAGTGCTGCTCGACCTCGACGATGATGCGATGCATCGCATCGACGGCGAGCGCGGGATACTTGCCCGCTGCGGTCTCGGCCGAGAGCATGACCGCGTCGGTGCCATCGACGATCGCGTTGGCCACGTCCGACGCCTCGGCGCGCGTCGGGCGCGGATTCTCGATCATGCTCTCGAGCATCTGCGTGGCCGTGATGACGGGCCGGCCGTGGCGATTGGCGAGCTGGATGATGCGCTTCTGCGCGAGCGGGACTTCCTCGAAGGGGAGCTCGACGCCCAGGTCGCCACGCGCGACCATGACCGCATCGGTGGCCATGAGGATGCGCTCGATGTCGCGCAGCGCGACGTCCTTCTCGATCTTGGCGACGATGAGCATCGCACGCGGGATCTTCTCGCGGAGGAGCGCGATGTCCTCGGGCTTCCGCACGAACGAGAGCGCGACGTAGTCGAACTCCTGTGCGACGGCGAAGGTGACGTCCTCGAGGTCCTTCTCCGTGAGCGAGGGCGCGCTGACGTCGACGCCGGGGAGGTTCATCCCCTTGTGACTCGAGAGGTCGCCACCGTGCACGACGCGCGCAGTGACGCGCGGCGCGGCGACCTTGGTGACCGTGATCTCGATCAATCCGTCGTTGATGAGGATGCGGTCGCCGGTGTGGACGTCGTCGGCGAGCGCCTCGTAGGTGATCGGAATCTCGTCGCCCTGCTCGAGCCCCTCGGGCACGAGCGTGAGCAGCTGACCGACGGCGAGGTGGCGCTTGGCGCTCAGGTCGCCGATGCGGATGCGCGGACCCTGCAGGTCACCGAGGAGTGCGACGGGCTGGCCGAGTTCCGCGGCCAGTTCGCGGACGATGCGCACCGTTTCGGTGTGCTGCTCGTGCGTGCCGTGGGAAAAGTTGACGCGGGCGACGTTCATGCCGGCCTGCATGAGGGCCCGGATCTGCTCCTTCGTGCGCGTGGCGGGCCCGAGCGTGCACACGATCTTGGTGCGCGGATGATACATGCGGCGCCGGACTAGCGACCCGCGCCCACGGGGGTCGCGGCCACCTTGCGCGCGAGCCCGGCGAGGAGCGTCTCGAAGCTCTTGACGAAGGCGGCGAGTCCCTCGACGAGCAGCTTCTCGGTCACCTCGTCCATCGAGATGCCGGCGGCCGTGAGTGCCGCGAGCGTGGTTTTCGCCGACGGTTCGCTGCCCGAGAGCGTGTCTTTCGACTCACCGTGATCGCGGAAGGCGTCGAGCGTGGCAGGCGGCATCGTGTTCACGGTGTTCGGCCCGGCGAGTTGCTCGACGTACATCACGTCGCGATAGGCGGGGTTCTTGGTGCTCGTGCTCGCCCAGAGCGGCCGCTGCACGCGCGCGCCCTTCCTGGCGAGGGCGGACCAGCGCGCACCGCTGAACTGCGCGAGGAAGAGCGCGTAGGCGAGGCGGGCATTGGCGATCGCGGCCGCGCCCTTGAGGCCAGCGAGCCGTTCGCGCGTGGCCGCATCGGTGGCGGCCACCATCTTGGCGTCGAGGCGCTTGTCGACTTCGCTGTCGACGCGCGAGACGAAGAACGATGCGACGCTCGCGATGTTGCCGATCGGCAGCCCCTTCGTGGCGCGATCCTCGAGACCGGCCAGGTACGCCTCGATGACGCGCGCATGCGCCTCGACGGCAAAGAGCAGGGTCACGTTGACGTTGATCCCGTCGGCGATGAGCGTGCGCACGGCCGCCGCACCAGCCACCGTGCCCGGCACCTTGATCATGACGTTCGGCCGATCGATGGTGGCCCAGAGGCGGCGGGCTTCCTCGACCGTGCCGTCAGCATCGTTCGAGAGATCGGGCGAGACTTCGATCGAGACGTAGCCGTCGACCCCCTTCGTGTCGCGATGGACGCCCTCGAACTGATCGCAGGCATCGCGTACGTCGCGCGTCGCGAGTTGCTCGAAGATGGCGCGCGGCGCGAGCTCCGGGCCGATGGCGCGGATCGCGTCGTCGTACGCCGATCCCTCGAGCGCCTTCTCGAAGATGCTCGGGTTGGACGTCATGCCCGCGAGCGCCTCGCCGGCGATGCGCGGCGCGAGCGCGCCCGAATCGAGCAGTCCGCGATCGATGTAGTCCAGCCAGGTGGAGGTACCGACCTGGGCCAGCGCGTGGAGGCGGGAGGAGCTCATCGTTCGCGACTCGCGTGTGGGGAGGAACTCAGGTGTCGCCCCATCAGGGCGCCCAACTCCCTGCAACTTACCACGCGCGGCACCGGAGCGTCGAGCGTCAGCGCTTGGGTTTCGCCGCGAAGCCCTGCCGGTCCATGCGCCCCCAACTCTCGACGCCGCGCGCCCACTTCCAGAAAGCCAGCAGGCGGAAGAGCACCGTCATCTGGCGGTAGCCGACGTTCTCGATGACCGCGTAGAACAAAAGGCGCGCAAAATCTCCGGCGCGCTTGTAGCGACGGAAGGTGAGCTCCTCGAGCACCACCGCCCACACCGAGAGCAGGATGCCGTAGCCGACGGCCACCGTCAGGAAGAGCAGCGCGAACTCGTCGTCGATCTTGCCCGTGGCCAGCACGAGTACCGTGAGCACGTAGCCCATCAGTTCCACCACGGGCGAGAGCATTTCGCCCAGGAAGAAGAACGGGTACGAGATCATGCCGGTGCTGCCGTACTTCGGATTGAACAGGAGCTCGCGGTGCGAGAGCAGCGTGGCAATCAGACCGCGATGCCAGCGCTCCCGCTGGCGGCCGAGCACCTTCATGCTCGCGGGCACCTCGGTCCACGCCACGGGATCGGGGATGAAGGGCATCGTCGCCTCGATGCCCCGCTCGCTCAGGTGCCGGTGCAGCCGCACCACGAGATCCATGTCCTCGGTGACGTTGCCCGTGGTGTAGCCTCCGATGGCGAGCAGGAAATCGCGACGGAACAGGCCGAACGCGCCCGAGATCACGAGGTTGCCGCCGAGGCGGTTCCAGCCCAGCCGGCCGAAGAGGAAGGCGCGCAGGTACTCGATGGTCTGGATGCCGGCAATCCAGTCCGTCGAGACGCGCGCATCGGTGACGCGCCCCAACTCGACGGTGCTGCCGTTGACCACGCGGATCGTGCCACCCACCGCGGCCACGCTCTCGCCGAGCAGGAACGGCCGCGCGAGTCGCACGAGCGCATCGGGCTCCACCAACGTGTCGGCGTCCACCGCGATCACGTACGGATAGCGGGCCGCGTTCATGGCGGCGTTCAAGGCATCGGCCTTGCCGCCGTTGGTCTTGTCGACCACGAGCAGCCGGCTGAAGCGACGCGAGCGATAGTACGCCTTGACCGGCTTGGTCTGCACCGCCACCGGAAAGGCGGGCGGCACCTCGTACAGGTCGTACTCCTCGGCGAGGCGCTCCATCGTCCGATCCTTGGAGCCGTCGTTCACGAGCACGACTTCGTGCCGCGGGTACTCGAGCGTGAGGAACGAGAGCACGCTCGCCCCGATCGTGACTTCCTCGTTGTAGGCGGGCACGAGAATCGACAGCGGCGGCAACGCGTCTGCGCCGAGGATGCGCTGCACGTGCTCATCCTCGGCCAGGTGCCAGTGCATCCAGAGCTCGGGAATCGAGAGGATCAGCAGGAGCGCGTAGAACGAGTTGATGACGAGGAAGTAGAAGAGGACGATCGCCTCGGACCACGGGGCGACGACGGCGAGAAAGGCGGCGAGCGTCCCCACGCTCAGCTCTCCGCCAGCTCGAGGATGCCGCCGTCGGACAGTCCGGAGACCATCGTCGCCATGTCGCGCGCAAAGCGGTCGTCGCCGTTGCGCGCATCGCGCAGCACCTTGCGGCCGGGTTCGCCGAGTTGCGCGAGGGCGAGGGCGGAGCGGAAGCGCACCCACCACGCGGAATCGACCATGCCCTGCCGGAGCGCGCCCACGAAGGCGGTGTCGGAGAGCGAGCCGGCCGTTCGGCACGAGGCGGCACGCACGCGCCAGTCGGTGTCGCGCAAGAGCGCCGCGAGCGTGGCGTGGACGCGCGGGTCGTAGAAGTGCCGCAGCGCGCGCGCCACCGCGAGGCGCACCTGCGCGTCGGCGTGCCCGGCGAGTTCGGCGGCGGCGCGCACGCACGCCGGATCGGTGGACTGCTCCGCGAGCGCGATCCAGACCTCGAGCAAACGCGGCGATGCGCTGGGCACGAGCCGTTCGAGCAGCGCGGGCACGAGGAACGCGGGCGCGCGGAGGAGTGCGCTCATCTGGATCTGGCGCACCACGAGCGGACGGTCCACGAGTTGGTCGAGCACATCCTCGACGATCTTGCGGTCGGCAATGCGTTCGATGGCGCCGGTGGCGGCCGTCTGCACCGCGGGATGCTTGTCGGCGAGGAGCTGGCGCAGCAGCTCCCGGTCGATCTCCGTGCCGGCCGCGGTCAGCATGCGCGCTGCGGCGAGCCGATCCCACCAGGCGCGCTTCCGTGCACGCGCGAGCATGCCGCGCACCCACGGCTCGCGTCGCAGCCGATCGACGAGCTCCTGGCGGGAGGCCGGCGGCACGCGCCGCGCGAGCGCCGCGAGCGTTTCCTCGAGGGCCACGGCCGGCGGTGCGGCGCGCAGTGTCGCGATCACGGCATCGACCTCCGTCTCGCCCAGGAGCCAGCGCGTGAAGGCGAGCGCGACCGCGGGACTGCTGTCGTCCTGCGACCTTCCCGCGAGCTGGCGCCTGAGCCGGTTGATGACGATGAGCGCGACCAGGAGGACGAAGAAGATCGCCTGCACCACGGCGATCGCGAGGAAGAGCTGGGCCTTCACGCGCGCGCCGCGCCCGTGGCCGCCATCCAGTTGGGAATCTTGGCCATCAGCACGCGCAGGCTCACGGGCTTCACGAGGTAGTCGAGTGCGCCGGCGCGCAGCGCGCGCAGCTGCTCGCCTTCGGAGGCATGCACCGTGGCGAAGATCACCGCGAAGACGCCAGGCCGCTCGATGCGCAGCCGCTCGTGCAGCGAGTGGCCGTCGAGTCCGGGCAGGTCGACGTCGAGCAGGATGAGCGGCTTGCGTCCCACGCGCGGCCGCATGACGCGCAGTGCGTCGAGCGCGTCGGTGCCGGTCGTGTAGACGCGGTGCGTGTAGCCTTGCGTGTCGAGTGCGTAGCGCAGCATGTCGGCGAGCGCGATGTCGTCCTCGACCACGATGACGTCGGGCGCGAGACGTTCGTCGGTGGCCGACCAGGCGTGCACGCGCTCGTCGGTGAGCTCGGCGACGCCCGCCGCGTCGGCGGCGGCCGCGAGCAGCGCATCGGTGCCGTCGATCAGCGGCGTGACCGCGACGACGCCGGCGTGCCAGGCCGGCGCGCCGGACGGCGTGAGGGCGGCGAGCTGCCTCAGCGCCTCCACCAGTGTCGCCGCGGGCTCTGCCGCCACGACCGCGAACGCCGTGTCGTCGGCATAGCCCACCTGGCGCGTGGTGCCCGGCGTCGCGAGCGCGTCGGCGAGTCGCCGCACCTCGGCGTGCCAGCCCGCGAGCGCCGATCCGCCGGGCACGGCGCCATCGGCGCGCACGAGCGCCACGGCGCCGGTGGCATCGCGCGCGCGGAGCCGCGCCACGTCCTCGCCGAGCACGGTCCGAAAGCGCGAGGCGAGCCGCAATCCGGTGCCCGGATGCCGTCCCTCGTCGAGCTGGCGCAGGCGCTCGGCGTCGAGCCGTGCGGTGATGCGCGCGCGCAATTCGTCGGCGACGACCGGTTTCGCGACGAACTCGTCGGCGCCCGCGTCGAGCGCGCGCTGGCGCGTGCGCGCATCGGTCTGGGTCGAGAAGATGATGAGCGGCAACGTGGCGAACGCGTCGACGGAGCGCACCGCACGCGTGAGGGCGATGCCGTCGGCGTTGCCGAGGTTGATGTCGAGCAGGAGCAGCGACGGATGCACGCGACCGATCGCCTCGAGCAGCCGTTCGGGGTGCCCCAGGGTGTGCACATGCATGCCGGTGGCTTCGACGATCACGCGCACGAGCGCGAGCACGTCGGGGTCGTCATCGCAGACGAGCACCGTGGCGCCGTCCCACGACGCGCGCGCCGCGGCACGCGTGACCACGTCGAACACCGCCGACGGATCGTCCGCCGCATTCAGCACGCGAGCGCCGGCAATCCGTGCCGCATCGCGCGCGGCCCCGGCGTCGCGGCCGTCGTCCAGCACGACGATCGGCATGCTCGACTTGCCCAACGCCTGGTGCACGGCCATCGCGGACCCCACGGTGGTCACGAGCACGTGCGCGGCCACGCTGCGCAGGGCCGCGGGGCTCCAGTCGCCCTCCGCGCGCACGACGACATCGAAGCCCCGCAGTCGTCCTTCCTCGCGCAGCTGGTCGCTGAAGGGGGCGGCCAAGTCCACGGCGAGCAGCCGCTTGGTCGCACTCGTGCCTCCGACGGCGATCGGCGCCTCGATCGGTGCGCCGCTCTCGTCGAACGCGGAACGGAGCGCCGCGATGTAGCGCGCCACGATCGTCGCGCGTTCGCCGGCCTCGAGGCGGCCGTCGCCCGTCCAGCGCACGGCGCGCTCCTCCATCACGGCGGAAAGACGGCTCGCCTCCGCGAACCCGTAGCTGCCCGCGGTGCCGCGCACGCGGTGCAGTTCGCGGCGCAGGCTCTCGACGACTTCGGGGGTATCGGGCTGCTCGGCGAGTCGCGCGCCGAGCGTGCGGAACGCCTCGAGCGTGTTCGCGATCGACGCGCGGTAGCGCTGACGCAGCGCCTCGAGGGCCAGCGCGGTCGCGGCCGCGCGCGCGGGATCAGTCATCGGGCCGCCGGAGGCGTGTGACGCCGAAACGAACCGGCGTCGCGCCGGTCCGGGCACCGCGACCGTTTCGTGCGGCGGCCCGGCGCGTTATCGTGGCTGCATGGATTCCACCGCGAGCGTCCCCTGATGCGCGTCCTCTGCGCCGACGACGAGGAGGACATCCGCACGATCCTCGGACTCGCGCTCTCGCTCGATGGCGGCATCGAGGCCGAGTTCGTGGAGAACGGTGAGCGCGTGATCGCGCGCGCACACGAGGGATGGGACGCCTTCCTCCTCGACGGCATGATGCCGGGTATCGATGGGTACGAGGCCTGCAGACTGCTCAAGGCCGACCCCGTCACGGCGTCGATCCCGGTGGTCTTCCTCACCGCCAAGACCTCGCGTGACGAGGTGGCGCAGGCGCTCGCGCTCGGCGCGATCGGCACGTTGCCCAAGCCGTTCGACCCGCTCGCGTTGGCTGGCGACCTGCGGCGACTGCTTGGGCGCTGAGCGGAACGCATCGCGCTAGGGCGCCGATGAAACGGTGAACGCGAACCGGCGTTCGCCAGTGAGCGTGTCGAGCACTACGGTGGCGCCCGATTGCGTCGCACCGGTGCTGGCAACGAGGCGCCAGCCATCGGGCACGTTGAATGCGTAGCCGTCCACCGGCGTCTTCGAGCGTACCACCACCTCGGCGCTCGTGCCCGCGCGCGAGGCCGTCAGCGCCACCGCGGTGCGCGCCGCCCACCAGCGGCCGAGCACGCCGACCGGCGCGACGTACGCGGAATCGCCGAGCGCCGAGAGCAGACTGTCGGCGAACTGGAGCTTGCCCGTGCTCTCCGTCGGATGAATGAGGACGACGAGCGTGCCATGGTAGCGCGCGACGTCACGTGCGAGTGCGATCGCGCGACCCAGGCGCTGCAGCATCGGCGGCTTCTCTTCGTCCTCGATCGAGACCGGAAACTCCCAGATGGAGCTCTCGCCCGCCCCGCCCCGATCGTACGAGAGGCGGAACGGCCGGTGCGTGAGCGCGTTGTTGGCGGTCATCGTCGAGCTCGCCGTGTAGCCCGTGGCCTCGAGCGATTGCGGCAGCGCGAACGGGTTGGCGAGCACGCCGGGCCGGAACGAGGTCACGCGATGCGCGCTGCCCATCGACTGCTCGAGCAACCAGCCGCTGACGCGCAGCTCACCGAGGATCGTGCCGTTGAAGGTCGTCTTGAGGTCCTTCACGAACGGCGCATAGCTCGGAAAGCGCTCCTTGCCTGTGCCGAGCGGGAATTCGCGGAAGGTGCGCGCATGGGCCACGCTGTGGCTCGCGATCTCCATGCCGAGCGAGTCGAGCGCCTTGATGTAGCGCATTGCCTCCTTGTCGAAGAAGACCTTGTCGTTGAAGTCCTTGAGGTACTTGGTCTGGACGAAGAAGGTGCTGCGCGCGCCGTGGCGCAGGGCCATGCGGGCGAAGTCCATGGCGTGTGGCCAGTCCTGCGAGAAATCGACGTCGTGCGTGAGCGAGACCGCGAGCGCGCGACCGAACGGCACCGTCCCGACCGTGACCGCCGCCGGCTCGCCCTCGCGATACGCGCGCGCGATGACCGCGAGCAGCACGTCCATCGTCGGCTCGAAGGTGTTCACGTACGACCTGGTCATGCCGTCTTCGCGATTGTCGTAGCCAAGGTGGAGGATGCCGCCCAAGTCGACGCCGACGATCCAGGCGTGCCCGCTGCCGATGGCGTGATGCGTGATCGCGGCGGTGCCATCCTCGAAGCGCGCGAGTGCGGTGGCTGTCGTGGCCGCGTACCCGTTGGTGCCGACGATCGCGATGCCCGCGCGTCCCTCGATGCGCGAACCCACCGGCACGCTGCGCTCACGTTCCGAGGCGAAGCCCCACGCGCGCGCTGCGCTGTCGCTGAAGTCGATCTTCTTGCGCTTGCCCGAGGGCCGGATGCTGTCGACGCCGAACATCGGCTCGAGTCCACCGCCGAGCAGCTCGCCGGCGATGACGGTGCCGCCATTGCGCGGATGCGCGGCGAGCGCCTGCAATCCCGCAGCGGGAATGACGCGTCCCGAGATCGTCGGATAGACGAGCACGACCTTGTGCGTGAGGGCGCGTGCCCAGTCGGTCGTGAAGTCGAAGGGAATGCCCGCCGACTCGAGGCCGCGCGCGAGCGACATCCACGACGCGTCGCCGTCGGTGACGTAGACCGCGAGCGCCTGCGGCGCATCGTGCTGGTACGCGGCCACCCCCGCGATGTGCCGCTCGGCGACCACGCTCGCGCTGTCCGGGCCGGGACGCACGAGCGATGCGACGGCCGCCGTCACGACCGCGGAGAGCGCAGCCTTCGCGGGTGCACGCTGCGCGCCAAGCGACGCGCCGGCGCAGAGGCTCGCGCCGAGCGCGACCGCCGCCGCGGCGGCGCTAGAAGAGCAGCCGGCCACGCGCGGTGATTCCGCCAGCCCGATAGTCCGTCGTCGCCGAGAAAGGTGACGCGACGTTCGCGATCCAGATCGTGAGCGAGGCCTCGCTGCCCGGCGCCGGACGGAAGAGCACGCCAAGCTGCGCGCGCTGCGCGGCCTTGCTGTTGTCCGACGTGCCCGAGAGTCGGATGGACTGCATGCCGATGCCGGCGTCGGCGAGCACGTTCCACCCGATGTCCCGCGGAAGCTCGAAGTGCGCCGCGCCCTCACCGACGAGGAACTTCTGCGGCGCGAAGTAGCCGTCGCCGACCCCAGGCACGTCGTAGCCGTAGCCGCGTCCCGTCACGCCGATCCAGCTGCCACGCGCGAGCGCATAGCGCAACGTGGCCGCGTAGCCCAAGCGTGCGTTCGGCACGCCGCCGTTGCCGATCTTCGCGTAGCCCAGCGTGCCCTCGAGCGTGAAGCGGCCCGGCAGCGTCGCCGTCACGTCCGCGTCCACACCGTCGGTGCGGATGCGGTGCGTCATGAGCAGCGCCGTCTCGTCGAATGCGCCGCCCGACACCGTGAGGCCGCCCACGATACCCGACGCGATCGGCCCCGACGCACGCAGCATGTACGACGCCTGCGCGTCGCCGGGCTTCGCGGGCTGCGGCACGAGCGGCGTGAGCGTGGCCGGATCGAGGGCGTTGAAGAGGTTGGCGGCGTCGTAGAGCGTGATCCCGACTTCACCGCGCATCGACCAGGCGGCGCCGAGCGGCGTCCACTGCGTGCCGATGCGCAGCGCACTCGTCGTGCCGGTGAAGGTCCCGAACTCCGCGCGACGCAGCTGCACCGTCGCGTTGAGCTTGCCCTGCCAGGGCGGCGCCACGCCGAAACCAAGCGCCGTGGTGAGTGTGCGATTCTGGTCGCTGTCGTTGGCGTAGGCCACGAGCAAATCACCGGCAGGGGCGAGATCCGCGCGCACCCACGCGCGCTGCGAGAGCGCCTCGGCGTAGCCCGGGCTCACCACGAGCGCTTGCGCGAGTGCGCGATCGGCATCGCGCGGACGCCCCTGCCAGCGCTGCACCTGGCCCAAGCCCGTCCATCCTTCGGGATCCGCGGGATACTTGACCGTCACGTCGGCCCACTGCGCGCGTGCCGCGTCGAGGTCGCCGCGCCAGGCGGTCACGCGCGCGAGTCCCTTGGCCGCTTCGGCGGGAAGGCGCGTCTCGAGCGCGCGATACTCACCGGCGGCGTCATCGAACTTGCCGTCCCAGCTGAGCGTGCGGGCCAGCCCGGCGCGTGCGTCGTCGTCGTCGGCATGCCCCGCGATCCACGCGCGGTACGCGCTCGTCGCTCCTCCAAGATCACCAGCCCACGCCTGCACCTGCGCGCGCAGCAGCACCGCGTCGCGCTCTGCCGGAGCCGCGCCCACGACGGAGTCGAGCACCGCGAGCGACGCCGCGTACCGTGATGCCCACGCCAGCGTACGAGCGCGACCCATCGGACCGCGCGCATCGGCGGGCTGCATGCGTTCGTAGCGCGCGAAGTAGCGGAGCGCGCTGTCGGTCTGCGTGGTCCACGAGAACACCGTAGCGACGCGCAGCACCGCACGCGGCGTCGCCAGTGAATCCTGCGCGAGCGCCGCGCGATAGAGCACGGCCGCCGAATCCGTGCGCCCCGCGTCCCAGAGCGTGTCGGCGCGCACGAGCAGCACCGTGACCGCTGACTGCGCCTCCGAACTGTGCGCCAGCAACATGCCCAGCGCGAGCCCGCCACACACGCGTGCGCACGCTCCCCGGAGGGCGCGTGCGCGCGAGGAGGGCGAGCGCCGTGTCACGGCTACTTCGCCGCCCAATCCACCGTGAGCAGCAGCGTGCCCCACGCGATCGTCATCGTGCCCTTGGCCGCATCTGCGGCCGGTACGAGCGTGATCTGCAGGCTCTCCACCGGATCGGTGAGCGTCTTCGCATGGAGGTCGACCTTCACGAGGTCAGCCGACGCATCATACTCGGTGCCCCACTCGCCCGTCTTCTTGTTGACGATGAGCTTCCATCCCGACTTGGTCGGGAGCGTGAACAGCGTGTACTTGCCCTTGGGCACCGTGGCGCCGCCGAGCTTGAGGTCCACGTCGGTCGAAAATTCGGTGGCCGCGTTCGCGCCGAGGCGCCAGACCTCGTCGAGCTTGACGAGGTCATGCATGACCTTGCGGCCGCGCGCGTGTGGCTGGCCGTAGTCGACGCGAATCTTGAACGGCGTGGGCGCGGGCTGTCCCTGCACGCGCGGTGCGGCGAGCGTCACTTCCGCCGTGGCGCGGGTGCTCGGCGCGGCCTTGATCTGGGCGCCGAGCGGAAGGGTCACGGTCGTCCCGAGGGCGACGGCGGCGATGAGGCGGAGACGGGTCATGGCGTGGGCATGTGGTGGAGGTATCGGCGCGCGCGGGGCGAGCGCCGTCCAGCGAAAAGGACGACCGAGACCGGGGCTCGGTCAGCCCACGACGTGATCGGTGTGGCGAGCCTTGGCGTGGTGCTCGGCCGGGAGCTCGGGATCCTTCGGCGCGAGGATGGTGCCGCGGCAGTTGGCGGCACCGCAGTGGCAGGCGTAGTGCCGCTCGTCAGCCGCCGTCTCGGTGCCGTCGCGGACGTAGCCGTAGTCGTAGGCGAGCTCCGTACCCTCGGGAATGTCGCGCGTGGCCTCGATCCAGATCTCGCGCTTGTCGATGACCGCCTCGCAGTTCGGATCACACGAATGGTTGATGAAACGCGCATCGCTGCCACCGACGAAACCGTCAACGACGATGCGCGACGTGAGCGTGAAGAGGAAGGTGTGGTGGCGCTGCATGGCCGCGTCGTCGTAGCGGCGATCGGCTTCGGCGTGGCTCACCTGCTCGCCGGTGTACTCGATGATGCGCGTTCCCTTGGCGATCGCGGTGCGGGCGAAGACTCCGCGGCCCTGGATCGTCGATTCGCGGACGACGTGCAGCGGTGCGGGTGCAACGGGCTTGGCAGCGCGCGGTGGGCGGCTCGTGTTCGAGCGAGTGCGTGTGGTTGGCATGCGCGGAACTTAAGCGACGGTCGTGACGCGCTCCCGCGCTCGCACCAGCCGGTGCACGACCGCCACGACCAGCGCGGCCGCGAGCACGCCGCCGAGGGCGGCCAGCCGGTCCAGGTCGTGCGCGGCCATCGGCCACAAGCTGAGCTGCTCCAGTCCTGCGTAGACGGCGGCCGCGATCACCCACGCGGCGAGGCCATCCCGGCCCCAGCGCGCCACCGCGTGCCACCACGCGTAGCCGATCACGATGATCGCGGCCGCTACCAGCGGCGCCAGGCGCGCTGACCCCTCGCCGCGCGCCGTGAGCACGATGGCCACCACGAGCGCCCCGCCGATCATGAGCGCCGGGCGCACCCAGCGCCGCTCCGCCACGCCCGCCAGCAGGAGCGCAGGCAGCACCACCAGCAGCGGCAGCACGGCCGCACTCGTCAGCACGTCGAGCGCGTTCGCCGCGACCGGCCAGAACGCACCGAGCGCCGTGTTCGCGCCACGCATCGTGCCGCTCAGCGTGCCAAGCCAGAACGAGAGCTGCGAGGTACCCAAGGCGAGTGCACCAAGCGCGAACCCCGACCGCATCACCTCACCGCTCGAGGTCGCGACCGGCAGCCTCGTGCGACGGCGGAGCGCCTCGGCCGAGAGCCAGAGCGATGCCGGCAGCACGAGCACGAAGAGCTGCGCCGCGATCGCGACCATGGCCGACACGACATGCGACGTCCACGGCGTGGCCGTGTCCCACTGCGCGAGCGCGTCCGGGAGTGCGTTGAGGCCGTGCCCCGCCTGCAGTGCCAGCAACGCCGCGAGCAGCACGATGACCTGTCGCCGCGTGAGTGCGTGATCGTCGCGACGCGGTGCGCGCCGTCCGACGACGAACGCGGGGACGAGCACCGCCAGCACGAGCGCGATGCCCGCGACCATCGCCACCGTCGCGCGCTGCTCGGCCGCGGCCGCATCGGCGCGCTCCCAGCGCTCGGGAAAGCGCAGCGCGCGCGCGACGCCGACGGCCTCGTTGCCCGCCACACGCACCCGCACGCGCGCCGTCGCGCCCCCGGGAATCGTCACGCCACGATCGTCGAAGGTGAAGAGCAGGTCGTGGCGATGCGGGCGTTGCTCCTCGTCGACACCGGCATCGCGCAGCGCGCTCGTGTCGATGCCGGACGCGGCCGCCGCACGCAGCGCGATCAGGCGCGCGGAGTCGCGCGGCAGGTCCGGGCGCGCCGCGTCTTCCGCGATGACGTGCCGCCAGTCGTGAGGCGTGCCGTCGGCGAGCAGGTGCAGCCGCCACCCCTCGGCCTTCTCCGCCACCGTGCCCTCGCGGCGATCGAACCGCACCCCCCACCCCGCGAGCGCGCGGTAGCTGCGTGCGAGCGGCGCGGCCAGCGCCGGCCGCTCGATGTGCGCGAGGAAACGCGCGCCCTCGGCGTCGTCGCCACCGATGACCTCTGCCATCGGCGCGAGGCCGTCGAGGTGGGCGCCGCGCGCGCGCAGCACTGAATCCGCGATGGCGATCGCGCGCAGACGAGCGACCGAGTAGCGAGGCTCGGCAATGTTCGTGTCGCGCGGCACGAGCAGTGCGAGGGCACCCGCCGCGACCATGAGCAGGCGCAGGTCGCGTCCAGTTCGTGGATGCGTGGCGTCGAGCGGCACGTCGAGCAGCGCGTCGAGCGGCACGTCGAGCGGCACGTCGAGCGGCAGGGACATATGCGCCGCGCTCGCAGCAGGACGTCGGTCCTCGCGCGATCTGACGCGATCGCGCAGTGCGTCGGGTTCCCTTGAGGCATCGCCGTACGCCGTCGTCTCGCGCTCGCGCACGGCGTCTCCCTCACGCGGTGCGGGCGCCTCGTCACCGGGATCGCGCTCGACAGGCGCTTGCCACGCGCTGAACGTCAGCGTCTCCCACGCGGGCGCCTGAGCGGCGCGCCGCCACTGCGCCCACATCACGATGGCCGCCGGTGCGAGCAGCGTGGCCACCACCACCGCGAGCGAGACGCGATACGCCGGCGCGTCGCCCGCCATCGCGAACAGCCCGAACAGGAGCAGGTCGAAGGTGAAGTGGCAGACCACGGTCGGCACGAGGCCGAAGCGGAGGAAGATCACCGCCCACAGCGTCGCTTCGGCAAAGAGCTCGACGCCGCGCGAGTACGCGGGCCACGAGGCGTAGCTTGCGTGCGCGAAGCCGAAGACGAGCGCCGTCCCGATCACGCCGAGGACCATCGCACCGCGCTGCCACGAGCGCCCGCGCGTGAGCAGGCCGATGGCGGAGAGCGGCACCGCACGGAAGAGCACCTCCTCCATGACGCCGGCCTGCGCCGCATTCGCGATGGCCGAGAGAAAGGGCAGCGGCGTCGCGATCGCGTTGGGGTCATCGAGCAAGGCGCTCGGCACCCACCAGCCGAGCGTGCTGCGCGCCACGAGGTAGAAGGTGGCCACGTAGCCGAGCCCGACCGCGCAGAGCGCGTAGCCTGCGAGCACCTGCTTCGTGAAGCGCTGCGTGCCGCGCGCGCGCCACGCCGACCACCAGTCGAGGTGCTCCGGAAACGCGGTACGCACGAGCGATTCACCACCCGCGAGCACCACCACGAGGAAGGCGCCGAAGAGGATCGGCACGAGCAGTGCGCCGAGCGCTTGCCTGAGCAGGAAGGTGCCCGGCGCGGACGTGGTGCTGTACGCGTACCAGCTGCCGGGGATGTCGTTGGCCATCGCCGCGGCCTGGAGTCCTGCGATCACCGACGCAGCCACGATCGCGCCGCGCCAGCGCACGGCGCCATCACGCTGGGCGCGATAGAGCGCGATCAGCGCAAGCAGCCCGTACACCGGAAAGCCGAAGGCGGCGAGCGACGCGAGCAGTTCATTGCTCGAACGCATTTCGGCGTAGCGCCGCGCAAACGATTCGGGAATCACGACGTACTCGCGCGCACCCACGACGAGGTCACCCGCGATGTCGACGTCCATCCGGAGCGGCGCGCCCGCGATGCGGCCCGTGCTACGCTCGAACGTGAAGCTGCGATTGACGCGCCCGCTCGCGGGCACCACCTCCCGCGATGCCGAAAGGAGCGGCCACGCACCCGCGTCCTTGCCCATCCACTGCGTGAGCACCTCGCGGGCACGACTGGCGGCAGCGGCGGAGTCGAGCTCTGGCCGGCGATCCGTTTCCGCGAGGCGACGCCAGAAGCCGGTCACGCGACCATCGGGAGCGAAGCGCACGCGCGTCTCGTGCACGTCGCCCGGCGTCAGCGCGCGAACGGTCCAGCGGAAGAGCGCGACGTCGCCGGATGCCGCGATGGTATCGAGCGCGGCCTTGCCGTTTGGCGCCGCGAGCTCGAGAAAGAGCTGCAGCGAATCTTCCTCCGCGAAGTGCACGGCCGTGCGCCCTTCGGGAAACGGCAGCTCATGCGCGCGCGCGAAGCTCCGCGCTGCCGAAAGCGCGAGCGGCGCCGTGAGCTTCTGCGTGAGGCGTACCTGCGGCACCGCCTGCTCGAACAGCAGCACGGCGAGCGTGGCACCGATGAGTCCCGCCGCCGCCACGCCCAGCGTGACGGTCAGACGGCGCGCTCTGCTCTCGACCTGCATGCGTCTGCGGCCCGCCTATCGCTTCGCGTACACCTTCGCGCTGCCATCCCGCGCGAGCAGCATCACCTCGAAGTGCTCCGGCGGCCCCTGCTCCATCCCGGGTGACCCCACGGGCATGCCCGGCACCGCGAGCCCCAGCGCCGTCGGCTGCTCCGTGAGCAGCTGCTTCACGAGGTCGGCCGGCACGTGTCCCTCGATCACGTAGCGTCCGACCAGTCCCGTGTGGCACGACTGGTACTGCTCGCGCACCCCCATCTGCGCCTTCACCGCGGCTACGTCCTCGGTGTCGATCGCCTTGACGTCGAAGCCG
Organism: Gemmatimonadota bacterium; assembly: GCA_025359135.1. Lineage (GTDB taxonomy): Bacteria > Gemmatimonadota > Gemmatimonadetes > Gemmatimonadales > Gemmatimonadaceae > JACPPC01. Next base: position 22,755 of record JANYHJ010000211.1, read on the forward strand.
GCGGCCGTCATGTGCCGCACCCAGTTGGTGCAGCAGCCGCAACTGCGGCTCTTGTACACCGTGATCAGGGTGCCGCCCGCGGCGTGCACGGCGCGGGGCAGCGCGCCCACGAGCGCCAGCGCGCCCAGCTGCGCGAGGAGCGTGCGGCGCGAAAGCGTGTGGTCGCGCATGGTCACCATCCCTTCCGTTGACGGAGTGTCGTGATGTGCGCGGCGTGATGACGCGAATGCCACGCGTACATGGCGAGCAGGTCGTCGAGCGTCATCGGCCCATTGTCAGGGTGCAACAGCGTTCGCGCGAACTGCGCGGGGGTCAGGACGCACCAGACGCTCGTGAACCGCGCGTGCAGCCCATCAAGGAGCTGGAGCGACGCTTCGACCGGCGCCGCGGCCTGGTCGGGAAAGCTCGACCACGCACCCTCGTCGTACGGCTTGATCGTCGGCGTCTCTTCCGTGAGCGCGAACTTGAGCCGGCAGTACGCATTCATGTGACTCTCGGGCACGTGGTGCACCACCTGCCGCACCGTCCAGCCACCGTCGCGATACGGCGTGTCGAGTTGTGCCGCATCCAGCCCGTGCACCGCGGCGCGGAACTGCGCAGGGAACGCCGTCAGGACGTCGATGGCCGCCGCACGCGCGTTCGGCGCCAGTGTGCCTGGCATCGTGAAGCGACCCACCGGATAGCGCAGCGACTCATCAGTCACGGTCATCGTGGAGACATCATCGAGTATGGAAGGCCGCCATGAGCGCGTCGGCGAACCGCGCTGCGGCCGCGGGGTGCAGGGTCACGAACAGTTCGGGCTCGATCAACTCCAGCTCCATCAAGAGCGGTCCCTGCGCCGTCTCGAGCAGGTCCACGCGCGCGTACACCGGCGCCATGGGCGCGGCAGCAATCGCCGCCTCGCCAAGCGCTCGTGCCTGCAGGCTTGCCTCGGCGGGCACGTACGTGCCCCCGAACTCGCTCTGCACGCGATACTCACCAGCGCGCGGTGTCTTGCGGGCCGCGTGCGAGTACTGGCCGCCGATGTACACCAGCGAGAGCTCGCCGTTCGCGACCTCGGGCACGAACTGTTGGACAATCGCGCCACTCGTCACCACCGTGGCCCACTGCGCTTGGTCGAGCGACTGACCGGTAGCCAGCAGGTGCGTGCCGTGCGCGGTGGCCGAGATGCGCGGCTTGACCACGAGATCGCTCCAGCCACGCTCGGCGCGCACCGCGTCGAGGTCGGGTTGCTCGCCCACGTCGAACCACTGCGACGGCGGCAACGGCACGCCCACCGCTTCAAGGTCGCGCAGGTAGCCCTTGTCCATGTTCCAGCGCACGAGCGGCGCGGGATTCACGATGTGTGCGCCGGCAGTGGTGCAGGCGTCGAGCCACGCCCCGAACTCCGCGCCGCGCAGGTGGTAGTCCCACGTGGAGCGCAGGCAGAGCAGCTGGCCCGCTGTCCGCTCGGGCTCCATCGCATCCCACGCCTGATGGCACGCATGCACGCCGCGCGCCCGAAGCGCGTCCGCGAGCAGCGCGTCCGACGCGGTCGGCGCCGAGAGCTTCGCGCAGGAGACCAGTACGCACTCCATGTGCGGAAGCTACATGGCCGTCGTGGCTGACGCGAAGCTGCTGCACGTGACGCCCCGAGGCATCGACAGCTCGTCATCGACAGCGCAGCGTCGGCGGCTCGGCATCGGCTGTCTCAATGCCGCAGGTCCTTCGCTTCGCTTGGGTCCACCGCTAACGTCCACGCATGAGCGTCACCGCCCTCTCGCCCCTCCCCTCCCTCGGCGAGCTCGAACACGCGAGCGAGATCGTCCACGCATTGCTCCCGCCCACGCCGCAGCAACGCTGGCCGTTGCTCGACGCGCGGGTCGGCACCGAGGTCTGGGTCAAGCACGAGAACCACACGCCGGTCGGCGCCTTCAAGCTGCGCGGCGGACTGGTCTTCTTCCACGAACTCGTCGCGAGCGGACAGCGGCCACTCGGCGTGGTGACAGCCACGCGCGGCAATCACGGCCAGTCGATCGGACTCGCGGCTGGGCGGCACGGCATCAAGGCGCTCGTGGTCGTCCCGCATGGCAACAGCACCGAGAAGAACGCCGCCATGCGCGCACTCGGCGTGGAGCTGCTCGAGATCGGCGACGACTTCCAGGCGTCGGTCGAAGCCGCCGACCAGCTCGCGCGCGAACGCGGCTGGTACCGCATCCCGTCCTTCCATCCGTGGCTCGTGCAGGGCGTGGGCACCTACGCCCTCGAGTTCTTCCGTGGCGCGCCCACGCTCGATACGGTCTACGTGCCGATCGGGCTGGGCTCGGGCATCTGCGGCATGATCGCGGCCCGCGATGCGCTCGGCTTGGACACGAAGATCGTGGGCGTCGTGTCGGCACACGCGCCGGCGTACGCGCGCTCGCTCGCGGCCGGCGCCCCCGAGTCGCACGCGGTGAGCACCGTGCTCGCCGACGGCATGGCGTGCCGCACGCCGGTGCCGATGGCGCTCGACGCCATGCGTGGCAAGCTCGCGCGCGTGCTCGAGGTGAACGATGCGCAGGTGGCGGATGCCATGCGCGCCCTCTTCCACGACACGCACAATGTGGCCGAGGGTGCGGCAGCGGCGCCGCTCGCCGCCCTCATGACAGAAGCACCGGCCATGAAGGGCAGGCGCGTGGGCTTCGTCTTCTCCGGTGGCAACGTCGACGCGGACGTGTTCGCGCGCGTGCTGTCGTCCTGAGCAGAGCGAAGGGTCCCGCGGCGCACGCCAGCTGCCGGCCCTTCGCCCGCTCACGACGCGCTAGATCTTCGCGACCTTCTCCTGCTTGAGCAAAGTCTTCGCGATCACGAAGACGAGCGCCGCGACGATCACGAAGTCGATGACCGCGCCGAGGAAGGGCCCGAGGAGGAACTTGATCGGCCCGACATCCATGGTGGCCGTCTTCCACGCGCCGCCGGGAATCATCGTCCCGACGATCGGCATCAGCACGCCATCCACGAACGTGGTGACCATCGCGTTGGCCTTGCCACCGATCACGACGGCGATGGCGAGTCCGACGACACCGTACTGCTTGAGGAACTCGATGAATTCCTTGATCACGCTGCCTCCTGGTGAGAGCACGCGACCGTGCATCATGCCGTCGTCGCGTGCGGGAAGTGTTGAACGTCGCGCAGGGTGCCGCAACCCCCGCGTCGTCACGCACCTGCAAACAACAGGAGCGACGACAACGTCACCACGCCGGCGTCTCGCCGCTCGCGCCCTGCCAGTGCGGCGCCCACGCCAGCGACACCGTGTGCACGGTGATGTCCGTTCCCTTGGGCTTGACCGGAATCTCCGTCAGCTCCGCCGTCTCGGCGTCGAAGTCGGCGCCCAGCTCCTTCGCCTTCGCCTCGATCTCCGCCTGGATGTCGGCGAGCTGCTGCTGCAACGCGGCCACGGTCTCGTTCGCACGTCCGACATCGCCTGACTCCTTCGCGACGCGCGTCGCACTGCGTGCGGCCGTGCTGATCCGCCCGATGTTGCTCACCGACATCGCCCGCCGCCCGAGCACCGCGCCGAGAATCGCGCTGCCTACGCTCACCGCCGCTTGCAGCTTGCTGGCGGATGCATCGGCCTGCTCCTTCTCGACGCGCGCGGACGCCAGGCGGATCCGCTCCTCGAGCGCGGTCACCTTGGTCGCGTACTTGTCGCGCAGCTTTTGGACCCCGCCATCACGCCCCTCGCGCGCGATCACCTGCAACCGCGCACGGAAGTCGCGCTCGCTCTCGCCGGGCTTCGAGACCTCCTTGGGCGCCTTGCTCGCGTAGAGCGTGATCGCCTGGCTCGACTTCACGTAGGCCGTGAAGCTCTTCGTCCACTTGTCGTAGCTCTTCGCGTCGCCCGCCGCCTTGGTCACCGGCGCGAAAGTCGCACCGTCGGCGGGCGTGGTCTCGAGGGATGACGCCTCGAGCTCGAGGTCGTCGCCCGAAGACCAATCCACCGGCACCGCGCCGTCGGCAATCGGCGAGAGCCGCACGAGGTGCTGCGTTTCATTGATGTTGTACTTGGTGCTCGTGAGTGCAATGTCGGCCGCGCCCGCCGCGAACGGCTTGTACATGAGCGTCGCGCCCGCCTCGCCGCGCTTGGCGAGTGGCAGGAAGAGCTGTGGCACCGCCGGCGCCAGTACGGGGCGCGCTCCCGCCGCCGCTGACGATGCGGCCGCGCTCACCGGTGAACTCGCAGCCGCACCGTCGGTCGCACCAACGGCTGCTGCGCGCGCTGCACCCTTGGGCGACGCCATCGCCGGACGCTTGCCGTCCATCACCGCCTTGATCTGCTCGCGCGTCATGGGTCCCGCGAGATACGAGAGCGTCCAGCGCGTGCTGAAGAGCTGCGCCTTCGTCTCCTTCACGCTGTGCAGGATGAAGGTGCGCTTGGGCAATGACGCGATCGTCTGCTCCATCTTGCCGCGATCGAAGTCCCCGCTTGCTTGCGCGCCCTCCAGCCCGTCCATCAACCGCTTCTTGTCGCGCTCCGTCTGCAGGCGGCCGATGAACCAGGTGCCCGCATTCGAGAGTCCCTTGTAGTCGAGATCCACCGGGTTCTGCGTGACCAGCACCACGCCAAGGCCGAAGGCGCGGGCCTGCTTGAGCAGCGTCAGCAGCAGCACCTTGCTCGGCGGCGACGCCGTCGGCGGCATGAACCCGAACAGTTCGTCGATGTAAAGCATCGCGCGCAGCGTGCCCGTGCCCGGCTGCGTGCGCATCCAGCCGATGATCTCGGCCAGCAGCATCGACATGAAGAACATCCGCTCCGCGTCGGACAGGTGCGCAATCGATACGACCGACACGCGCGGCTTCCCCGCATCGGTGTGGAAGAGCGCGCCCGCGTCGAGCGGCACCCCCTGCGTCCACGCCTGGAATGCGCTCGAGGCCAGCAGTCCGTTCAACTTCATCGCCAGTGCGAATCGTTCCTTCGGTGGGAAGAACGAGTCGACGTCCATGACGCCGACCTGCGTCATCGGTGGCTGCTGGATGCCGGCCACGAGCGCGCTCAGGTCGAGATCCTTGCCCGCCTTCCATGCGGTCTCGAGAATCGCGCCGAGCAGGATGTGCTCGCGCGACTGCATCGGGTCACCGTCCACGCCCACGAGCGTCAGCACGCCGGTGGCCGTCGCCTGCACGCGCTCGCGCCACGCATCGGCATCGTCGGCGAGCGCCTTGGGCGGCGCTCCGAATGAGCGCAGCACGCTGATCGGAATGCCGGCGCTGCTCCCCGGCGTGTAGATCGCGAACTCCGCCGCATCCTTGAGGCGCTGCACCCGCGCGCCGTCCTGTCCCGAGTCGGCGAGCCCCTGCTTCCAGCTCGCGGACTGCTTGGCCGCGAAGGCATCGGCGTCCAGCCCCTGCTCCTCTGCCGCGTGCGCATCGACCCACGGACGGAAGTCGGACGCAGCAAGCGAGGGGAAGGTGAGCAGCAGGTTGCCCAGGTCTCCCTTCGGATCCACGGCGATGACGGGGATCTTGTCGATCGCCGCTTCCTCGATGAGGCCGATGCCAAGACCCGTCTTGCCGCTGCCTGTCATCCCGACGATGACGGCGTGCGTGGTCAGGTCTTTGGCGTCGACGAGGCAGAGCGGCTCGGCCGGCTTGAACGACGCGTCGTCCACGTCGCGACCGAGGTAGAACGAGCCGAGGCGTTCGAAGTCCTGCATGGCGATGTGTCGGGGCGGTGGGGGAGACGGCACCCCGAGCGGCCCGTGGGCGGAGTTACTCCGCGATCGGACCGGTCTGGGCGCGACGGAGCAGCGCGATCTGCCCGCCATGATAAGCATGGTGCTGTGCGAGCCCATGCACCAGCACGCGGTGCTTCACCCCCGTGGCCACACCGCCACCCTTGCCCTGGATCGGCGGCGCGTCGAGCTCCGCAGGATCGAGGCGCGAGATCGTGGCGATGACCGCTTCATGCGCCGAGATGAGCCGCGCCTGTGCCGCTTCCCACTGCGACTCTGACGGCGCGTATGGTGCGTCGGGCCAGTCGCCGTCCGCGGGCTCCGCCGGCACGCCACCCTGCAGGCGGTGCGTGGCCTCGCGCGTCCATGCGGTGATGTGCAGGACGAGCTCCCAGATCGAGTGCGCGCCGGCAATCGGCTGCGCGTGCGCGTCGGTTGCGCTCGTCCCCTCGAGAATCTTCACGAGCGCGTTGCCGTACCACGGCGTGCCGCGCATCGCATGCTCGAGCTCCGCAGCCAGGCGGCGCAGCTCGCGCGCGTCGCTCACTTCTTCGTGACCTCGTACGGCTTGTTGGCCACCTGCGTGCCGTTGGCCGTGAGCACGACGGCGTACTTGCCCACCGTCCACCCCTTGGCATTCACGACGTGAAATTCCGTGGCGGCGGGTCCGGACGGCGCGACCACCTGCGTGTACTCGGCGAGGGTTGCGCCCTTGGCGTCCTTCCAGCTCGCCACCATCGTGACGCGCTGCGAGACGCCAATCGAGTTCACGACGGCGAAGACGGTGTCCTTCGGCGTGAACGCGGCCGCGGGCTTGACGACGCGCTTGTTGGCGCCGACGGACTTGCCGAGGTCCACGGACTGGACCCGGAATCCGATCGTCGGCTTCGGCGGCGGCGTCTCTTCCTTGCCGCAAGCGGCAAGGGCGACGGCAGCGAGAACGAGCAGGGGCGAAAGGCGGGGGGCCATAGGGGCTCCAGCGGGTCGGGGACGGAGGGACTCGATAGGGGGGACGCCCCGGCGACCCGGAAGGTCACGTCCGCCCCGCGCACCGGCTGGTGCGCCGCCTCACACCGCGAGCTTCTCCTGCATGAGGGCGAGGAGGTTGGCGTCCGGGTCCTTGAAGAAGGTCATCCAGAGTTCGCTCCCGCCGGCGCGGTGGACGACGTGCGGTTCGTCCTCGAACGCGATGGCCGCGCCCTTCATGCGCGCGTGCGCGCCCTCGATGTCGCCCACGGTCAGGTAGAGGATCGATCCGGGATGGTCGAACTCCGGCTTCTCGGGGAGCGAGAGCATGAGCCGCGTGGCGCCGAGGGAGAAGAAGGCGAGCCCGGGAAACTGGAAGAGGAACGGCAGGCCGATGCCATCGCGGTAGAAGGCGACGGACCGGTCGATGTCATGCACGACGAGGGCGACCTGGCCGAGGGCGTGCGGGACGGTGGCGGGCGCGGCGGGCATGTCGACTCTCCGGTTGCGGAAGCGGAATAATTAGTTAGCTTGGCTAACAAACTATATGCCACGGCCCTCCCGTCAAGCCGATGCCGAGCGCATCGCCGACCGCCTCCATTCGGCGGCCATCCACCTGCTGCGCCGCCTCCGCACCGAGGACGACGCCTCCGGCCTCTCCGCGCCGCGCCTCTCCGCGCTCTCGGTGATCGTCTTCGCCGGACCCCTCACGCTCGGCGAGCTCGCCCGCCGCGAACAGGTCCAGCCGCCCACCATCACGCGCGTCGCGCGCGACCTCGAGGCGCTCCGCCTCGTGCGCCTCGAGGCGCACCCCGGCGATGCGCGCGTCAAGCGCGTGGTGGCCACGACCAAGGGCACGCGGCTGCTCCACGATGGCCGGCGCCGGCGCGTCGCGGCCCTCGCCGCCGCCGTCGCCGCGCTCCCCACGGGCGAACGGCGGAAGCTGGCCGATGCACTCGGCGTGCTCGAGCAGGTCGCGCGACCCGATGCCCTCCCTGCGAAGTCCGAGAGGCGCGGTTAACCTCCGGCATGACTCGACATCCGCTTGCCATGGCCGCGCTGCTCGCGAGCCTCGCCACAGCGCCCGCCGGCGCGCAGGGCTGGAGCACCTCCCCGCTCCGCGCCCCGACGCCGACACCCAAGGACGGCCTGCCGAACGATCGGGGCGCGTTCAACCAGTGGCTGCGCGCACACCGGGACACGTTGTCGGTCGACCAGGCGCGCGTCGCGCGCGAGCGGCTCTTCGTCTATGTATCGGCCGAAGCGAAGGTGCGCGGCGGCACGCTGCCGGCGCCCGGCGACACGGGCGCGATCGGCCCGTTCGTGCTCGCGGCGGGACTCGGTGATCCCGGCGCGCTGCTCATCATGTCGCAGTGGACCGGCGCGAAGCCGCCGTACGAGGTGGACCATCGCGGCGTGCAAGTGCGCTTCGAGTCACCGTACCTGACGGCGGGCTCGACCGACGGCCAGTGGCGCGTCTGCTACCCGTTCTTCTTCATGACGGAACCGGTCGGCCTCGATGCACCACCGGGCAAGGTGCCCGCGGAGACGGTGATTCTCTCGACACTCGTCGCGCCCGACAAGACGCCGGCCGGCGCGAGTGCGGCGCACGTCTTCATTGCCGCCGTGCAGCCCAAGGACTCGGCACGTTTCGTGAACGACGCGATCGCGAGCTTTTCGCTCCATGCGATGGGCCCGACGGAGACGCCCGGTGCCTGGTATCGTGGTGATGACAAGGCGCCGATGCCGAGCGTCGCGGTCGTCAAGCGGTTGCCCAAGCGCGTGGTGTTGTTCGTGTACACGGGCGCGCGCGGCACGTTCGAGACCAACCGCACGCACTTCGAGACACTCGTCGCGCGGCTGGGCACGGGGCCCTGCGCGCCGTAGCGGGCGCAGCGCGTCGATGGCGCGCTCGCGGCACCTCCGGCGCGCGACTCAGCCGATGGACGCGAGCACGCGGTCGTCCCACGTGAAGTCCGCCGCTGGACGGACCTGTTGTTGGTACCACGCGAAGGTCTCGCGCAGGCCGGCGTCGAGCGGCGTCAGCTCGAGCCCCAGCTCGGCGCGCACCCGGTCGGCGCTCGCCGTGATCGGTGGCACGTCGAGGTAGGCGCCGAAGTAGTACGGCGGTTGCATGAGGCCGCCGCCAAGTTGCAGCAACCGCTCGCGCGGGACGTGCACCAGCGTGGCACGCCGGCCGGCCGCGCGCGCCAGCAGCTCGATGAAGTCGAGCTGCGTGATCGGGGGAAAATTGGCCAGATTGTACGCGCGACCCACGGCCGCGTCCATTTCCGAGGCACGAATGGCCGCGCGCGCCACGTCTGCAGCGTGCACGAACTGCATCGTCGCCATGCCGTCACCGGGCACGAGCACCGGCCGGCCCGCGATGAGGCGGTCCCAGAAGAACGACTCGCGCTCGAACGCGTTGTGCGGGCCGTAGATGAAGGCCGGCCGCAGCGTGCTGACGCCGAGCCCCTGCGTTCGGCTGAGCGCGAAGAGCGCGCGTTCGCTCTCCGCCTTGAGTGCGCCGTACGCATTGGGAAAGTCGGCCGGCACCAGCGCGTCGTCCTCGCCGTGCGGGCCGCCGGAGGGGTAGACCGCGACGCTCGACGTGAACACGTAGCGGTGCAATCCGGCCGCGGTGGCCAGCGCCGCAGCGCACACCTGCTCGGGGGTCGTGCCGCGCGCCCAGTCGAAGACGTTGTCGTACACGACGTCGAAGCGCGATCCGTCGAGCGCGGCGCGTACAGCCGCAGCGTCGTTGCGATCGCACCTGATCTCGCCCACGCGCGTGCCGTACGGCGTGCCGGCGCCACGATGCATGATGACCACGTCGTCGCCGCGCGCGAGCAGTTGCTCCACGAGCGCCCGGCCGATGAACAGCGTCCCACCGATCACGAGTGTGCGCGCCATGGATGCTCGGAGCAGAGTGCGTGAGTGACTGCGCGGCCAGCGGCCGGACGATGCCAGCGACATCATCGGGGCGAGCGGGACGATCGTCAAGGTGCTCCAGCCGACCACGCACGGTAGTGGACGGCCGCATCTGGTCGAGCAGCGGCAATGGCGTGGACATGCTTGCACCGGACGGCTACAGGTCCGTGAAGTACCTCTCTCGCATCGAATTCCGCGAGCCAACATCGGACTACCAGGTTTCCGGGCGACGATTCATGGACCGCCCGTGTGCAACGTGTCGCCCTCGAGGAGCGAGGTCGAGTGTTTCCAGGCTGGTTGCTCCGCTATTTGTATCGCACGTTGATCCGGAGCACGGCTTCGCGCTTCGCGAAGGCCTGTGCCCATCGAGGAGGTCGCACATGAGACACCCCAACGGGAACGTTCTCGCCAGCATCGGCAACACCCCGCTCATCGACATGGGCGCGGCTCTCGGTGCCGACGCGCACGCGGCCTTCTGTTGCGTTGCAGCAGACGAACGCCTGAGCGCGGCCGCCACGTGCGTGACACCGCCATGCCCGCGCCGCATATTCGCCGAGGCCGTCCGCGTCCCGATTTCTCGCCTCGTCGCGCTTCCCGGTGCCCGACCCACTCGACACCCTGAACACCGCACTCGCCGACCGGTATCGCATCGAAAGCGAGCTCGGCGCCGGCGGCATGGCCACCGTCTATCGGGCACGCGATCTCCGGCACGATCGCGACGTCGCCATCAAGGTGCTCTTGCCCGAGCTCTCGGTGGCCGTGGGCGGCGAGCGCTTCCTGGCCGAGATCCGCACCACGGCGCGACTGCAGCATCCCCACATCCTGCCGCTGCTCGACAGCGGCCACGCCGACGCGCTGCTCTTCTACGTGATGCCGCTCGTGGAGGGTGAGTCGCTGCGTGCACGGCTCGAGCGCAGTCGTCCGCTTCCGATCGACGAGGCGCTGCGACTCGCGCGCGAAGTGGCGCGCGCACTCGACTTCGCGCACCGGCAGGGCGTGGTGCATCGCGACATCAAGCCGGAGAACATCCTGCTGCAGGATGGGCAGGCACTGGTCGCCGACTTCGGAATCGCGCTGGCTATCGCATCCGCAGGTACGTCGCGGCTCACGGGCACGGGACTCAGCCTCGGCACGCCGCACTACATGGCGCCCGAACAGGCGATGGGCGAACGCACGCTCGACGCGCGCGCCGACATCTATGCGCTGGGCGCCGTGACCTACGAGATGCTCGCCGGCGAGCCGCCGTTCACGGGACCGAACACGCAGAGCATCGTGGCCAAGCTGCTGACGGAGCGGCCAACGTCGCTGCGGACGGTTCGCGATACGGTACCGGTGAACGTGGACGCGGCGGTGTTGCGTGCCCTGGCGAAGCTGCCGGCTGATCGCCCACAATCGGCGGCGGAGTTCGCCGATGCGTTGGTGGCGACCGCACCAGAGGGCGCCATGCCGGCGACCGCGACGCGGACCAGGCCCGCGAGCGCGAATGCGAACATCGCGTCGACTTGGGCTGCGCCGCGCCGATCTGCCGCCGTACAGGCGGCCGCCGGCATCCTGCTGATCGGCCTCGCCGCAGTGGCTGGGTGGTTTGCCGCGCGCCGCGCCCCCTCTGGCGGGGCTTCGCAGGACGACCGGGTCACGGTGACGTCGATCGTACCGCCGTCGGGCTACACGCTCGCGGAACGCAACGCCATCGCGTTGCGCCCCGATGGGCGCGCGATCGTGCAGGTGCTCATCGCCGGCGATGGGTCACGCGGCCTCTGGCGGCGCGCGCTGGATCGCGACGAGCTGGTGCCGATCACCGGCACCGCGGGCGCCGAGGCGCCGTTCTGGTCGAGCGACGGCCGCAGGATCGGCTACTTCGCGCGCGGGGCGCTGTGGGTCATCAACGAGCGCGGCGAGCAGACATCGCTCTGCCCAGTAGCCGGCCCACTCTCGGGATCGTGGAGCCCGTTCGACACCATCGCCTTCGCCCATCGCGGCGGCGTGAGCACGGTGAGCGCGCGTGGCGGCGCCTGCCGGGTCATCGTGAGCGCGGACTCCGCCCCCGACGCGATGGTCTCGTTCCTCGCCGATGGCGCGCGCCTCATGCTGTCGCCCATTTCAGGACGAGGCACGCCGATCCGCGTGGTCAACCTGACCGGGCACGTGCTGCGCCAACTGCCTGACAGCGAGGCGGCTGCGAGCGTCGTGGGTGACCTGCTCGTCACCTTCAACTCGACGAATCGGTCGGTCGAGGCGCGCCGGTTCGATGCCAGCTCGCTCGAGATCATCGGCCCGAAGATCCGGCTCGTCAGTGACGTGCGCAACTCGAGCGGCCTCCCCACGCTCAGTGTCGCCGCGAGTGGCGATCTGGTGTACCTGGGCGGCACCATCGATCGCCCGTATCTCGAGTACGATGCCCGCGGTCTTCTGCTGGACACGGTGCGCATCGAAGGGACCTGGACCATCTCGGCTCGCTCGCGTGCCGTCGGCCCGCCGTTGGTGGCACTGGCCGGGCGCCTCGCCGGCGTGTGGCTCTACGAGCTCGACGCCGATCGCCCCACACGACTGCCGTTGGCGGATTCACTCTGGGGCATCAGTCCAGTGCTCAGCCGCGACGGACGCACCATCGCGTATGGCGTGCGAGGACGCCAGAGCTGCGGGATCGCCGTGCGCGACCTCGCCTCGGGGAGCGAACGGCTGATCGGCATGCGCGTCATCCGCACGCAGCTGCCGTGCGACTGGCCCTTGAGCTGGACCCCCGATGCCCGCGCGCTGCTCGTGCGACGCGACACGGCGCTCGCCATCGTGCGCGTGGAGGACGGCGCGGTGACGCGCACGCTCTTTCGCCCCGGACGCGTGTACGAGGCGAGCATCGATCCCACGGGCGCGCGTCTTGCCTTGAGCTCCGACGAGACGGGGCGGCCGGAGGTGTACGTGATGCCGCTCGCGGGCGGCACGGCCACGCGCGTGACGACCACGGGCGGCCGCTGGCCGCAGTGGGGGAGCACCGGTCGCACACTCTACTTCCTCACCTCGGGCGGCCGCGCGAATGAGGTGCACTTCGGCGCCGATGGTGGGGCCCCCGGCGCGGAGCGGGTGCTGTTCGCGCCGCCAACCTGGCGTCGCTCGATCTTCAACGACAACGGGACCGGCTTCGCCGTGGTCGGCGACGGCGAACGGTTTGTCGTGCGGCAGTCGCCGTCGGCGCCGCACGCGACCTTCGTGCAGGGGTGGCGGGCGCTGATGACGGCGACGGCGGGGCGGTAGGCGCGAGCGGCATGCGTCCACTCCGATACTTGTCGGGAACCCCGCCCCGCGCCCGCGCTTTTGCTCCCGCCTGCGCCCGGTCTCACCTTTCCCGAGTCGCCGCGCGCCACCTCCGCACCTGCCGACCGCCATGCCCGTGACCTCCGTCCCCCCCCGTGCCCGCGTCGTCGTCATCGGCGGCGGCGTCATCGGCTGCTCCGTGGCCTACCATCTGGCGCACATGGGGTGCACGGACGTGGTCCTCCTCGAGCGCCACAGCCTCACCGCGGGCACCACGTGGCACTCCGCCGGGCTGATGGTCACCTTCGGCTCCACGAGCGAAACGTCCACCGAGTTCCGCAAGTACACGCGCGACCTCTACGCGCGACTCGAAGCCGAGACCGGACAGGCCACGGGATTCAAGCCCGTGGGGTTCATCGAAGTCGCCTGCGACACCGACCGGCTCGAGGAGTACCGCCGCGTGTCCGCCTTCAACCGCCATTGCGGCGTGGACGTGCACGAGATCTCGGCGCGCGAGGTGGCGGACCTCTTCCCGCTCGCGCGCACCGACGACATCCTCGCCGGCTTCTACGTGAAGGAAGACGGCCGCGTGGATCCGGTGGACGTGACGATGGCGCTCGCCAAGGGCGCGCGACTCAAGGGGGTGAAGATCCTCGAAGGCGTGGGCGTCACCGGCATCACGCAGCATCGCGGCGCGGTCACCGGCGTCAACACCCCGCTCGGCCACATCGAGGCCGAGTATGTGGTGAACTGCGCCGGCGCGTGGGGACGCCAGGTGGGCGCCCTGGCCGGCGTCACCGTGCCGCTGCAGGCCGCCGAGCACTACTACCTGCTCACCGAGGCGATTGCCGGCGTCTCCAAGCAGTGGCCGGTGCTCGAGGATCCCGGCTCGTACGGCTACTTCCGCGAGGAGGGAGGCGGCCTGATGCTCGGCCTCTTCGAGCCGGTGTGCGCGCCGTGGATGGTGGATGGCGTGCCCGACGACTTCGCCTTCGGCGAGATCGCCCCCGACTGGGAGCGCATGGGCGGTTATATCGCCAAGGCGATGGATCGCGTGCCGATCACCCACGACACCGGCGTGCGCAAGCTGTTCTGCGGCCCGGAGTCGTTCACGCCGGACTTGAAGCCGTGCCTGGGCGAAGCGCCGGAACTCAAGAACTTCTTCGTGGCCGCGGGGCTCAACTCGATCGGCATCCTCACCGGCGGCGGCGTGGGACGCGCCATGGCGCACTGGATCCTGAACGGTCGGGCCGACGTGGACGTGACCGGCTTCCACATTGACCGGCTGCACGCCTACCAGGCGACGCCCGAGTATCGCCGCACGCGCAC
>JANYHJ010000234.1 GCA_025359135.1 Gemmatimonadota bacterium
TCCAGAATCGACGTCCTCCGACGAGATACTGGAGGCCGAATAGGCGGCGTCGGATCCTCTTGCGAACTCAGAGGGAGGGGGAGGTTGGTACTGATGAACTGCCCCGGGTTGTCCGCGGACTCGATCGGGTGGGCGCTTCCCTTCCAGCAGTTCTCGCGTGGCTAGTCCCGGTCGTACCTACGACCGCGATGGGTGCGGCCTTGGTGCATCGCACATTCACCGAGCCGCCCTACCGCGCCCGGCGAAACGTGAGATTGTAGCGATACCCGCCCGTGGCGCCGTGCACGCCAGCCTTGAGCGCATCGACGCCGTGAAACGCTAGACGCGACGGTCCGCCCCACACCACCACGTCGCCGTGCGCGAGCGTCACGCGCCGCACCGGATCGGTGCGCCTGAGTCCGCCGAACGCGAAGCGCGCCGGCAACCCGAGTGACACCGACACGATCGGCTGCGCGAAGTCGATCTCGTCCTTGTCCTGGTGCAACGTCATGCGCGCGCCGGGCTCGTAGCGATTGATCAGGCACGCGTCGCTCGCGAACGACGGAAAGCCGCCCGCTGTCGCGGCGTCGCGTGCAAACGCGGCCCACGCCTCCGGCATCGGTGGCCACGCGACGCCCGACTCCGGATCGACCCCCGCGTAGCGATACCCGCGCGCGTCGGTTACCCAGCCCGCGTTACCGCAGTTGGTCATCGCCACCGACATCCGGTGGCCGCCGGGCGTCTGCATGTGACGGAACGGCGCGACTGCGGACACTTCCGTCACGGCGGCAAGCAGCATCGGCGCGGCCACCAACGCGTGTCCATGCAGCACCACCGCGCCCTCGGCAAGCTCGGTACGCGCCACCTGCGGCGGGTCACCGAACAGGTCGAGGACGGATGCGTCGCGCACCGAATGACTCACCGCAACCGCAACGCGTTGCCACGCATCAAAACGTCGGGCCGAGCAGCGCCGCGTTGAGCACGAGCCGGTCGAGCGATCGCCAGAAGGCCCGGAACATCGGCTCGTTCGCGAACGCCACGAGGTGTCCGCCGCCGATCTTCTCGTGCACGAGGAACGCCGTGCCCTTGAGTAACCGCTCGGTGTTGTCCGGGAAGGTGAAGCCCGCACGCTTGAGCGTGCCCGTCGTCGGGAAGACGCCCACGTTCGCCCCTTCCTTGCTCAGCTTGAGGAAGGTGTTCGTTTCGAGCATCACCGTGATGCGCTGCTGCTCGTACCCGAACGTGAGCCAGTGCGACTTGTCGAGCACCACGTCGAAGTGGCTGCCCGGCACCCCCTGCGGCACATCCGGATTTGCGCTCGGGCTCGTCACGGCGAACATCGTGTCGGCGGGCGCCTTCACGTCGCTCTTCGCGTCCTTGGCATCCTTGCCGTCCTTCTTCTCCTCGCTCCCCACCGCGCGCGCGCTCGTCAGGTTCGCGGTCTCGCCCGCCGCCCACTCGGTCGCGTCGCCCATCGTGATCAGCGTGCCCCCCTTCTCCATCCAGGTGCGCAGGTTGGCCGCCTTGCCGAGCCGGCTCACGTTGCCGTTGGGGACGATGATGACGTTGAACGCCGTGAGGTCGTTGTTGAGCGCATCGACCGTAATCGGCGTGAACTCGAGTCCGTAGCGCTTCTCCAAGTTCCACCAGATGTGCCCGTAGCTGCCAAGCCCGATACCGTCGCCTCCCACGAGCGCGATCTTGGGCGGCTGCACCGCGCGCACCACTTCGGATCCCGTGCCGTACTGCGCTGATTCGGGGAACGCGGTGTTCACGCCCGTCACCTCGACGCCTGCCTCGCGCGACAAGGCATCGATGCGCGCGCCGAGTGTGCTGTCGTTGCGCGAGACGCGCGCGATCCACGTGCCGCGCGGCCAGTCCTGCTTGCCTGTCTGGATCGGCTCCGTGGCCACCGCCAGCCGGAACCCCTCGCGCATGAGCGCGGCCGCGAGCCGCGACGCCCCGTTGCGATCGTTGCGGAAGAGGTACGCCGATCGCGCGTTGGCGCCTTGGATCACGCCACTCGGAATGCTCACCGGCAGCTGCTCGCCATTCACGCGCGGTGCATCGGCCGCGGGCGACACGAGCAACTCCGCACTCATAGGCAGCGCATCGTCGGTCCAGTAGCCGTCCACGCCGAACGTCACCGGCAGCGCCCACGCGGTGATGTCGTAGAACTCGTAGCCCTCGCCATCGGCTTGCTTGCCGCGCTGCAGGTTGCGCTTGAACCGGTCCACCTGCGCCTTCGCGAACACCGGATCGAGCACCGGATCGGCTTCGAGAAACGCCTTCGCCATCTTGCCCTGCGGCTGCGCCAGGTCCACCACGTACGACCCGACCGGGAAGGTGTGCGACGCCATGGCCTCGTCGCTGTAGCCGTGCGTCTTGGGACTCGTCATCGGCTTCGTCAGTCGCTGCACCTCGATGCCGCTCCGCATCAGCATCGCCGCCAGCTCCGCGGCGCGTCCCGGATCCGTGCCTGGCGTGAACACCACGCGCTTCATCGTGCCGCTCTTGCCGTCCGTCACCGCCTGCTGCCGGTAGGCCAGGTAGTCGCGCACCCGCTCGCGCGCCCGCTTGGCCGTCGTCTCGAACGTCGCGATCGACGCCACGTAGTGCTTCGCGATGCCGTCGCGCAGCGAGAGCAGCGTGCCGTCGGCGCGCTTCTTGAGCAGTGCCGGACCACCGTCCGTCTCGTAGGTCGCGCCCATCGCACCCGTGAGCGCGGGCCACGAGTCGTAGTAGCCGGGGTAGTACAGATCGAACTGGTCGCGCACATAGTAAAGCCAGCCGTACTGGTCGAACGCGGCCGCGTTGCCAGCCCCGATCACCTCATTCCACTTGACCGGGAACGCGCCCGCAATGTTCGCGTTCACCGGGCGCGCCGCCGGTGCCATGTAGTACTGCGACACGTAGCCGTGCAGGTCGGCCGTCACCATCGGGTGCCAGCGCAGCATCCCCTTGATGATCGCGCGCACCTCGAGCTGCGTGGAGCTCATCACGTCACGGTTCATGTCGAACCGGTAGTGGTTGTAGCGGCCGCTGATGCTCCACGGCTGGCCGCGCTGCTGCTCCATCGCCTGTCGCTCGGGGCTGCCCACCGCGATCGAGTTGGACCACACCGAGAAGCGCTCGTGCCCGTCCGGGTTCGAGCTCGGGTTGATGATCACGATCGCGTCCTTGAGGAGCTTCACCGTCTCCGGGTCCTCGCTCGCCGCGAAGTGATAGAGGAGCTGCATGCTCGCCTCGAACCCCGGCACTTCGTCGCCGTGCACGGATCCCGAGAACCAGACCACCGCTGGCGCGCGCGCCGCGATCGCCTCCATCTCCGACGCACTCGCCCCACGCGGATCGCCAAGTCGATCGAGGTCAGCGCGCACCTGCTCGAGCTTCGCGATGTTCTCCGC
>JANYHJ010000015.1 GCA_025359135.1 Gemmatimonadota bacterium
CGAACGGGATGACCGAGAGCCAGAAGAGCAGGTGCAGGTTGGCCCAGAGGGAACCGCCACTGACGCTGTGCACGGCCTGGAACATGTGATGATGGTTGTTCCAGTAGATGCCGACGAAGATGAAGCTCAGCACATAGCTCAGGAACACCGGGAGGAGCGGCGCGAGATCGGCGAACGTGCTCCCGTGCGGCACCTTGAGCTCGAGGACCATGATCGTGATGATGATCGCGATCACGCCGTCGGAGAACGCTTCGAGGCGGCCTTTGTGCATGATTCCGCGGGGACCGGGAGACGAGACGGTGGGAAGGTACCGGCGCGCCTCACGGCGCGATATCCTGTACCCGATGCTCGTCCATTCGTGGAACATCATGCAGGGCGGCGGCACGCGCCTGGACCGCATCGTCGACACGATCGCGGGACACGACGCCGATACGCTCGTGCTCACTGAAGTCACCCCGACACGCTCGGCGGCCCTCGCCGCGCGACTCAAGACGCTCGGCTACCGCGCCGTCGTGCCCACCGCGCCGCCGGCCGGGCGCGGTGGCGTGATGATCGCGTCGCGACTCGCGTTCACGATGCGGCGCCAGTCACGCGTGCAGGGAGCCGGCGCATATCGGTGGGCCGAGGTACGGTTCACGAAGGCGCGGTTCACGCTCGTGGGGGTCTATTTCCCCGACACGCCCAAGGCGATCGCGTCATTCTGGCCGCACGCGCTCGCGGCGGTCGACCCGCTGCGCGACGCCGCGGTGTTGCTCGTCGGCGACTTCAACAGCGGCCAGAGCCACTTCGACGCCGAGGGCCAGGCCATCTCGAGCGACCGGTGGTTCACGGCGATGCCCTTTCACGGCTTCGCGGACCTCTGGCGGCACACGAACGGCGACGCGCGCGAATACACGTGGTACAGCCAGGGGAGCGGCGGCACGCCACGCGGCTATCGCATCGATCATGCGTTCGGCACGGCGTCGCTGCGACGGAGAGTGCGGAAGGCGTGGTACTCGCACGACGAGCGGTTGCGTCGCGATTCGGATCACTCGTCGATGCTGATCTCGGTCCGCTGAGTCGCCTCGCGTCGGCCGTCGCGCACGCGGACCGCGCGCGACGGCCCTCAGCCCGGCAGTTCGGCGTCCGCCTCGATCTCCACCAGGAACTCGTCGCCCACCAGCCGCGCCTCCACCAGCGTGTTGGCCGGCGTGATCGCACCGAACCGCTCGCCGTGCGCGCGCGCGACGGCCTCCCAGTTCGCGACCTTCGACACGAAGACCCGCGTGCGCACGACATCGTCGAGCGCACCGCCCAGCGACTCGATCGCGCCCTGCACCTTGTCGAGCGCGAACACAGCCTGCGCGTACGGATCGGTGCCGCCGATGAGCTGGTCGCCGTGCGACGCCGTCGTGCCGCTCACATTGATGCGATTGCCCGCGCGCACCGCGCGCGCGTAGCCGTACATCGTCTCCCAGCTCGTGCCGCTCTTCACCTGCTGGCGTCCGTGAGGCCCCGCCATCACACGGTATGGCGTAGGGAGGCTCGCGAGGTGATGACTGAGATCGCCGCTCGCGGTGAGATAGGGCGGCTTCCGGTACTCGTCGCCGCAGTCGCCCGGGATCGGCGACAGATGCGTGAGCGCCTCCGCCAGTTCGGCCTTGGCCGCAGCGTCGAGCGCAAACCCGAAGAGGCGCTGCGTGTCGTCGACGTGCGCGCTCTGGCTCAAGCGCGCACCGATGATCACGCCACCCACGCCGGGCTGCTCGAGCACCCAGCGCGACGCGACATTCGCGATGCTCACGTTCATGCGTTTCGCCACACTACTGGCGGCGTGCAGCACGCGCTGGAATGCGCCCCATCCACCAGCGGTGTCGATGAAGCGCTTGTACTTCATCTGGCTCCACGTGGCGAGCCGCTCCATCTCGGGCTCAGGCTTGCCGAGCCACGTGTCGCTCAGGAAACCGCCCGCGAGCGTTCCGTACGCGAGCACCTTGATGCCGTGCGACTCGGCGTACGCGCCGAGCTTGCCCGTGGCGCGACGATCGATGAGCGAGCAGCAGACCTGGTTGCTCACGAACGGAATTCCGCTCGCGACGGCCACGGCCACGTGCGCGGTGTCGAAGTTGCACGCGCCGAGCGCACCGATGAGCCCTTCCTTGCGACACTCGTCGAGATAGCCGAGCGCATCCAGCCACGACGGATCGGTGAAGCGCCACGCGTGGAACTGCAGCAGGTCGATGCGCTCGCCTTGCATGCGCGTGAGCGCGCGCGTGACGGCCTCGCGCACGTCGGTTCGCGTCACCGGCCCGGGCTTCGGCACCCACTTGGTGAAGAACTGCGCGGGCTTGGCGCCGCTCAGCTTCCGGTAGCGTCCCACAATGTCCTCGGCCGATCCGTAGTGATCCGCCATGTCGAACGTCGTGAGTCCGCCGTCGACGTACGGCTGCATCGAACGCGCGGCCGCATCGAGATCGAGCGTGCGGCCATCGCGCTCCATGTCCGCCACCTGCCAGAGGCCCGTGAGCGCGCGCGCCATCGTCAATCCCGGCGCGAGGGTGATCCGGTCGACGCTCATGCGACGCCTCCCTCGGGCGGCAGCTCACGGAAACGCGCGGCAACGTCCACGCCACTCGCCGCGAGCTTGCTGCGTTCGCGCCAGTAGATGATCGTCGCGACGACCATCACCGCGAGCCAGACCGGTGTGCTGCGGTAGTACCAGGCGCGCGCGGGCGCGGCGATATCCTTCCACACGCTCACGGCGAGGAGGGAGCCGAGCAGCACGATGCCGAGCGCTGCGACCGGCACCTGCGCGCCGCGCGACTTGATGACGGTGATGCGCGACGCGACGGCCGGATTGACGGTCGGCAGCGACAAGACCGTGGCGCACATGAGCAGGAAGTTCACCAGCATGCTCGTGACGAGAATGTCGACGCCGAGGAAGAAGTCGCTCGCGAAGTGACAGCCGAGGATGCCGACGGTCGCCATCAGCGCACTCGCGAAGATGGCCTTGTGCGGCGTGCGGAACCTCGGATGGATGGCCGCGACGGCGCGCGGGAAGACGCCATCCTCCGCCCACGCGAACATGAGGCGCGAGACGGCGAGCACCATGCCGGGCAGGTCGTTGATGAGCGACACCGTGGCGCCCGCGACGATTGCCAAGGTCCAACCGGGCGCGAGCAAATAGCCGAGCAGCCCTGGCGCGGTGACGTCGTGCCGGCCCGCTTCCTCGGCGACGAAACTCCATGGCACGGCGTGGTACACGGCGCCCGCGAAAAGGAAGTAGAACACGCTCGTCGTGAGCACCGCGATGCCGGTAGCGAGCGGCAGGTTGCGTGCGGCGTTCTTCGCCTCGCCGCCGGCTTGCGCGATCGTGTCGAAGCCGATGAAGCTCGAGAAGAGCACCGTACTCGCGGTGAGGAAGGTGGCGAGGTTGAACGGCGCGAGCGTCGCGGGCACCGTGCGCCCGGGCTCGCGCGCTGCGAGCGCGGTCGCGAAGTCGGCATGATCGAACCGGTTGCCGGCCACGATCACGATGCCGCCCAGGACGAACATGATGATCATGAGCGGGATGAGCGTCTTCTCAACCGCGTCGACGCCGCGCACGTTGACCCAGACGAAGCTCCACAGGAACGCGAGCGCGACCGCGAGGCGAATCGGCCCGTGATCGAGCGCCGCGCCGACAGCGGGAAAACCCGCGGGAATCGCGACGTCGCGCAGGAAGGGCGGAATCACGTAGCTCACCACACCGATCGCGATGCAGAGCCCGAACCACTGCGAGAAGCTGGCCACGAAGCCCAAGTACGGATTGAGCCCGCGGCTCGCGTACACGTAGCTGCCACCCGCGCGCGGCATCGCGCTCGCGAGAATGGCGTACGAGAGTGCGGCGAGCACCGCGGGCACGGCCGCGGTGAGAAAGGCGCCGAGCACCCACGGGCCGATGCCCGGCACGGTGCGCTGCAGCTGGAAGGGTACGATCTGGATGCTCGCGCCGATCATCGAGCAGATGCCGGTGGCGACGAGGCCGAGCAAGCCCATCTTGCGCTCGAGTCCCGGTGCGGCGGTGCGGGTGTTCGCGGTTGGCGTGGTCACGGCGTGATCAGCTCGAGTAGTAGGCGGCGTTCTCGTCCACGTACCCCTTGGTGAGGTCGCATCCGTACGCGGTGGCGCTGCCCTCGCCCAGCCCAAGCGCAACCGCGAGGTCGACGACCTCGTGCGTGAGCGTCGCGCGGACGATGGCGTCATCGAAGTTCATGCGCGTGCCACCCTGCACCACCTGCGTGCCGTTGACCCAGGCATCGGTGCGCTCGGGGATCACGCTGACCGATGGTGACTTGCCGATGGCCATGAGGATGCGCCCGACGTTGGGGTCGGCGCCGTGCACCATCGTCTTGATGAGCGGCGAGTTCACCACGGCCTTGGCGATGACGCGCGCCTCGTCGTCGTCCTTTGCGCCCGTGACGTTCACCCGCACGAGATGCTCGGCGCCCTCACCATCGCGCGCGAGCACCTCCGTCATGCGGATGCAACCCGCTTCGAGCGCGACGTAGAACGC
The DNA here is from genome assembly GCA_025359135.1 of Gemmatimonadota bacterium. Classification (GTDB taxonomy): domain Bacteria; phylum Gemmatimonadota; class Gemmatimonadetes; order Gemmatimonadales; family Gemmatimonadaceae; genus JACPPC01. The sequence goes on from JANYHJ010000015.1 coordinate 4,535, forward strand.
GGCCTCGTCGACGCGTCCGGCCATGCCGTTGGCCATCAACACGCAGCTGTCGCTCGTGCTCGTGTCGCTGTCGACCGAGAGCATGTTGAACGAGACGTTCACTGCGCGGCGCAGCAGCCGGTCGAGCGTGACCGCATCGAACTCGGCGTCGGTGAAGATGTAGGCGAGCATCGTGGCCAGGTTGGGCTCGATCATGCCGGAGCCCTTGGCCACCCAGGTGATGGTGGCAGGCCCGACGCGCGTGCTCAGCGCCTTGGGGTGCGTGTCGGTGGTCATGATGCCCTGCGCGCCGACGAGCGGATCGGACTGGAGTTCGCCGTGCATGCCGACGAGGCCGGTCTCGATCTTCTCGATCGGCAGCGGAACACCGATCACGCCGGTCGAGGAGACGAGCACGCGCTCGGGCACGGTGCCGAGTTCGCGCGCAGCGGCAACCGCCATGCGGCGCGCGTGGGCGAGCCCTTCGGCGCCGGTGGCGACGTTGGAGACTTTCGAGTTGACGACGATGCCGCGGAGCGAGCCGTGCTTGATGGTTTCGCGGCCGAGGATGATGGGCGCGCCCGGAAACTGGTTGCGCGTGAAGACGGCAGCGGCCGCCGCGTCAACGTCGGAAGCGAACAGCGAGAGGTCGCGGCCGCTCTGCTTGAGGCCGACCAATCGCGATGCGCAGCGGAATCCGCGCGGAAAGACCGGTGGAGATTGCGGGACGAACGAGGACATGCGGTTCATGACGAGGGCGACGGGCAGGCGGCGACGCGCAGCTCCTTGGCTGCACTCGCCACGACAGCGCGTGAAATTACGCCCGCACCGCGGTTGTCGCTCGACGCGCTTCAGCCCTCGAGTGGTCCGCCGGGCGGCGGACCTGCAGGGCGACCATCGCGCGGTGGCGGGCCGCGGCGTCCATCGGGTGGCGGAGGGCCACGCCCATCCGGTGGCCCATCGAACGGCGGCGGACCCATGCCCGGCGGCCCACCCGGCCGCATCGGACGCCCCTGTCCCGGCATCGGCAGGAAGGCGCGCTGCGGCTTGCTCGCATCGTAGAGCTTCTTCTGCTCCGGCGTGAGCAGCGCGCCGATCGCCTCGAAGGTGCTGTCGGTGATGGCGCGGAGGCGTGGCAACACGCCGGCCATGACGCTGTCGGCCTTCGGGCGTTGTGCTTCGAGCAGCGCACGAATCGCGAGCCGCTGCGAGTCGGTGGGATTCAACTGCTCGAAGTAGCGCGGCACGCGCAGCGAATCGGCGCGCGTGCGCGGCTCGGGCGGGCGCGGCGGACCATCTGGCGGACCCTCGCGTGGCTGCACTGCGGGCGGCGCGGCCGGTTGGCGCGTGCGCTCGAAGGCGACGCCAAGCCCCGCGCCCGATCCGAAGACGAGGGCGAGAATCAGGAACGCCTGCCACTCGATGCGACCGACGGCCTTGACCGGTTCGCTCATGGTGCGCTCCGCGGTGCACTCGGGCTCGCGCCCTCGACCACGCCCGCGTACGCGCTGGGCACGCCGAGCCACTCGGCGACGGACGCCGAGTCGCTGAGCGCGGTGGGAGTGGCGCTGCCAACGTTCGGGGCGAGCGCCGACGCGTCACCCGTGGAACCGCGCGACGGCATCACGAACAACGCCACGGCGGCCGCCGCGGCGAGCCCCGCGAAACTCAGCACCGGGCGTCGCCACTGCACGACGACGAGCGCGAGTGTCGACGTCGACTTGCGGCGCTCGAGCTCGGGTGCGCTCGCGCGCATGATGGCCGCGATGCGCGCGTCGAACACGTTCGCCGAGAGCGACGGACCGAGGGCCGAGAGGTCGATCGGTTCGCTCGATGATTGCTCAGCCGACATCGGGACCTCCGAGCAGCGCGCGCATGGTCTTCCGCGCGGCGAAGAGGTGTTGCTGCGACATCCCCACCGAACACCCGACGCGCTGGCTGATCTCGCCGTGCGAGAGGCCATCGCGATCGAAGAGGAGGAGGACGGTGCGCTGCATGGTGGTCAACTGGTCGAGGGCGGCAGACAATCGTTCGCGGAGTTCGGTGTTCTCGGCGTCTTTCGCGGGGTTCGATTTCCCTGGCGGTTCGACGTCGTCGATCGGTTCGGCTCGTCGCACCCGCTGCTTGTCGCGGAGGTCATGCGCGACGTTGCGCACGATCTGGTGCAGCCAGCTGCTGAAGCGCGCCGGGTCGCGGCACTGCTCGAGCCGTTCGAGGGCCCGCACGAAGGCGTCCTGCGTGATGTCCTCCGCGTCCTGCACGTCGCGCATGGCCTGCTGCGCGACGACGAGCGTGGCGCGGTAGTGGCGGCGGACGAGCAGCTCGAAGGCGGCGGCATCACCGGAGCGAGCACGCGCGACGAGGTCGGCATCGGTCGCCTCGGTCACCGCGCGAGGCGGCTCCCGGGAGGCCTGCGCGAGCGCCCGCCGCGTGTCGTCGATTCAACCTGCGTCATGGGGACGAAGGGTGGCGACCTGACGCGACGTGTGCCAGTGCGGTTGTAGCGTGCGGTGCGGGCAGGAATGGCTCCCGGGGTGGAGGGTACCAACTAGACGGGCGGCTCCACGCCGTCCTTAACGATCCACGGTGACCTGCGTCTCTAGCGCCCTTCGGGGGCCGGGGCGCACCTTGTCCCCTGCCATGCACGCGCAAATCTCCTCGTGGCTCGTCGAACTCGACGCCTGCACCGCGCACGCCCGCCGACTGGCTGAGCGAGCGGGTGACGAGGGCTTCCGCACACGACCTCCGAGCGGTCGCTGGAGCCTCGGCGAACACCTCACGCACCTGAACCTGACGACCGAGGCGTACCTGCCCATTCTCCAGGGTCTCCACGATGCGAGCGCGACCGAGGCGCGCGACGAGACGCGCCGCTATTCGCGCGATTGGCTCGGCGCCTTCCTCTGCTGGATGATCCAACCGCCGGTGCGCGTGCGCTTCAAGACGCCGCCGTCCTTCGTGCCGAACGCCGATGCACCGCGTGCGCAGGTGCTCGCCGCGTTCGAGCACCTGAACTCCGTGCTCGGCGACCGCGTGAAAAGCCTCGGGGGATCGGACCTGAACACGCCCAAGGTCGCGTCGCCTTTTGCGCCCAACACCAAGTACAACGCCTGGACCGCCGTCACCGTGCTGACCGCGCACCAGCGCCGGCACCTCTGGCTGGTCGAGCACCCATAGTCACCATCGCTTCGCCGTTCGAGACACGTTCGCACCAGACCACCTTCACGCTCCCGGTTCACCGATGATCCTCAAGAGCCCGTATCCCGATGTCGAGATCCCGGATGTCTCGCTGGTGGATTACGTCTTCCAGCACGCAGCGCGACTGAAGGACAAGCCCGCCATCACGTGCGGCATCACGGGACGGAGCTACACGTTCGGCCAGCTGCACGGCGCGATCCGCGCCTGCGCGGCGGGGCTGCACGCACGCGGCATCGGCAAGGGCGACGTCATCGGCCTCGTGAGCCCCAACGTGCCGGAGTATGCGATCGCCTTCATGGCGCCGACGCTGCTCGGCGCTTGCGCGAGCACGGTCAATCCAGTGGCCACCGCGGACGAGATCGCGACGCAGTTCCGCGACTCGCAGGCGAAGATCATCGTGACGATTCCGCTCTTCGCCGAGAAGTGCCTCGAGGCAGCGGCCAAGTGCGGCGCGAGCGAGGTGTACGTCTTCGGCGAGGCGCCCCGGTGCACGCCCTTCATGTCGCTCGTGCGGCCGGACCTGCCTGTTCCCAACATCACGATCGACCTCGCGAACGACCTCTGCGTGCTGCCGTATTCGAGCGGCACCTCGGGCGTGCCCAAGGGGGTAATGCTGACGCATCGCAACCTCGTGGCCAACATGGAGCAGACGATCAAGTCCGTTGTCGCGCTCCAGGAGAGCGACGTGGTGGTCGGGCTGCTGCCCTTCTACCACATCTACGGCATGGTGGTGATCATGGCCGGGGTGCTCGTGCAGGGCGCCTCGATCGTGACGCTGCCCAAGTTCGAGCTGCCCAACTTTCTCGAGACGATCCAGAAGCATCGCATCACGGTGGCGAACATCGTGCCGCCGATCGTGCTCGCGCTCGCCAAGCATCCGATCGTCGCCAACTACGACCTCACGTCGTTGCGATTCCTCGGCTCGGGCGCAGCGCCGCTCGGCGAGGAGCTGGCGAGTGCGGCAGAGAACCGGCTCAACATCACGGTGCGGCAGGGCTACGGCCTCACGGAGACGAGCCCGGTGACGCACTTCCATCCGCTCGATGGCCCGCGCGTGGAGCACGGCTCGATCGGGCCGCTCGTGGCCAACACGGAAGCGCGCATCGTGAACCCCGACACGGGCGACGACGTGCCGGTTGGCGAGCGCGGCGAACTCTGGCTGCGCGGGCCACAGGTGATGAAGGGCTACTTCAACAAGCCTGAGGCGACCGCGCTCTGCATGACCGCCGACGGCTGGTTCAAGACCGGTGACGTCGCGATCGTGGACAACACGGGCTGGTTCGTGATCGTCGATCGCGTCAAGGAGCTGATCAAGTACAAGGGGATGCAGGTGGCGCCCGCGGAACTCGAGGCCCACCTGCTCGCGCATCCGGCCATCGCCGACGCGGCCGTGATTCCCATTCCGGACGAAGAGGCGGGCGAGATTCCGAAGGCGTACATCGTGACGCGCAGCCCGATCACGGGCGAGGAGATCATGGCGTGGATCGCCGAGCGTGTTTCGCCGTACAAGAAGATCCGCGCAGTGGAGATCACGGACGCGATTCCGAAGAGCCCGTCGGGCAAGATCCTGCGACGCTTCCTCGTCGATCGCGAACGCATGCTGAGGGAAGGCAAGGTGTCATGACCCGACTTGTCGCTGGTGCATTCGTTGCCATAGCGCTGCTGGGCGGTGCGCCGCGCGCGCTCGCGCAGGCGCGCCCCGATCCGCGCGCGGCGCTCACGTGGCGGCCGATCGGGCCGTATCGCGGAGGGCGCACGAAGTCGGGGGTGGGCGTGCCGAGCAAGCCGGGCATGTTCTACATCGGCGCGGTCAACGGCGGGATCTGGCGCACGACGGACTACGGCCATACGTGGAAGCCGGTGGCCGATGCGATGAACACCGGTTCGATCGGCGCGATTGCCGTGGCGCCGTCCAACTCCGACGTGATCTACGCGGGCAGCGGCGAGGGCATGCAGCGCCCCGACCTCTCGATCGGCAATGGGCTCTGGAAATCGAGCGACGGCGCGCAGACGTGGACGCACCTCGGGCTCGAAGACGCGCAGCAGATCACGCGCATCGTCGTCGACCCGAAGAATCCGGATCGGCTCTTCATCGCCGTGCTCGGCCATCCGTATGGTTCGAATCCGGAGCGCGGCATCTTTCGCAGCAGCGACGGCGGCAAGACGATCGAGAAGGTGTTCTACGTCAACGAGAACACGGGCGCGGCCGAGCTCGTGATGAGCCCGGATGATCCCAACACGCTCTGGGCCGTGCTGTGGGAAGCGCGACAAGCGCCGTGGGAGAACGGCGCCTTCGCGGGACCGGGGTCGGGACTCTTCAAGAGCATCAACGGCGGCACGACGTGGATCCGGCAGAACGAAGGGCTCCCCGCCTTCGAACAGGACCAGCTCGGTCGCATCGGACTCACCGTGGCACCGGGCAACGCGAAGCGACTGTACGCCACGGTCGACGCCGGCAACGGCAAGGGCGGCGTCTACCGCAGCGACGACGGCGGTACGTCATGGGCGCGCACCACGAGCGACAACCGGATCTGGGGACGCGCGTCGGACTTCGCCGCACTCACCGTGGATCCGAAAGACGCGAACATCGTCTGGAGCGCGAACGTGGTCACGTGGCGCTCGGTGGACGCCGGCGTGACGTGGCAGGCGATGCGCGGCGCTCCCGGTGGCGACGACTACCAGGGCGTCTACATCGACCCGAACAACTCGCGCGTCATGCTGCTGATTGCCGACCAGGGCGCGCAGGTCACGGTCAATGGCGGCGAAACGTGGAGCTCGTGGTACAACCAGAACACGGCGCAGTTCTATCACGTGATCGCCGACAACGCGTTCCCGTACCGCGTCTGCGGTGGCCAGCAGGAATCGGGCTCGGCGTGCGTGCTCTCGCGTGGCCCGCTCGGCCAGATCACCTTCCGCGACTGGAGCACGGTGGGTGTCGACGAGTACGGCTACGTCGCGCCGGACCCGCTCGACCCGGACATCGTCTATGGCGGACGCGTGACGCGCTGGGACCGTCGCACGGGCCAGGTGACCAACGTCGCGCCCAAGACGTTCCGTTCTGCCGACTATCGCACGCTACGCACCGCGCCACTCATCTTCTCGCCCGTGAACCCGAAGAAGCTCTACTTCGGAACGAACACGGTGTGGGAGACGGTGGACGGCGGCACGAGCTGGAAGCCCATCAGTCCCGATCTCGCGCGCCGAGATTCGGTGGTGCCGCTCAACGTCGGCGTCTACACGGGGCTGCCGCAGGCGAAGGCGCGGCATCCCGGCGTCGTCTACACGCTCGGGCCGTCGCCCAAGAGCGAGCAGGTGCTCTGGGCGGGCACCGACGACGGTCTCATCCATGTCACCAAGGATGGCGGCAAGTCGTGGAGCAACGTGACGCCGAGCGGCATCGTGCCGTGGGCCAAGATCTCGATGATCGAGGCGTCACCGTTCGACGTCAACAGCGCGTATGCGGCCGTCAACACGATCCGTCTCGACGACCAGCGGCCACACCTCTGGCGCACGCGCGACGGCGGCAAGACGTGGCAGCACATCACCGACGGCATCGGCGCGGGCACGACGGTCAACACGGTGCGCGCCGATCGCAAGAAGGCGGGGCTGCTGTTCGCCGGCACGGAGCAGCAGGTGTACGTCTCCTACGATGACGGCGATCACTGGCAGACGCTCCGTCGCAACATGCCCGCGTCGAGCATCCGCGACCTCTGGATCAAGGACGACGACCTGATCGCGGGCACGCATGGCCGCGGCTTCTGGATTCTCGACGACATCAGCCCGCTCCGGCAGCAGGATGAACTCGCCAGCGGTGCCGTGCTCTTCGTGCCGTCGCACGCCACGCGCGTGCGCAACAACGTCAACACCGACACGCCGCTGCCGCCCGAAGAGCCGTCGTCGCCGAACCCGCCCGATGGCGCGGCCATCGACTACTGGCTGCCGCCAGGCTCCAGCGGGCCACTCGTGCTCGAAGTCGCGGACGCCGACGGGCGCATCGTGCGCCGTTTCTCGAGCGATGATCCGGTCGAGGCGCCGCTCGCCAATCGCAACATCCCCGACTACTGGATCCGCCCGTTCCAGTCGCTGAGCGCAGCGCCGGGCATGCACCGCTTCTACTACGACCTGCGCCACGCCGCACCCCGCGTGCCGTCAAGCGGCTACTCGATGGCCGCGGTCATCGGTGACACGCCGCGCGAGCCGGCGGGATCGTGGATTCCCGCGGGGCACTACGTGGTCACGCTGCGCACGAGCGGCCAAGCGATCTCGCATTCGCTCGAGGTGCGACTCGACCCGCGTGTCCGCACTCCCGCCGCATCGCTCGCGCGCATGTACCTGCTCTCGCGGCAGCTCGATTCCGGCATCTCGCGGTCGGCCGACGTCGCGGATGCGATCCGCACGCTGCGCTTGAAGGCGTCCAGCGCACGCGACAAGGCGACCGGCTTGGTCGCCGATTCGCTCAAAGCCTTCGAGGAGCGCATCGGACGACTGGCCACCGGCACGAGCGCAGCGCCCAACTTCACGCGGCTGCGCGGCGAACTGGCGCAGCTCTTCGCGTTTGTCGAGGAATCCGATGTCGCGCCGAGCACTCAGCTGGCGGCCGCGGCACGCGAGAAGCTGCTCGACCTCGCCACACTCTGGGGCGCGTGGAACGCGGCGTTGCGCACGGAGCTGCCACGCCTCAATCTGCAGCTCAAGGCTGCCTCACTTCCCGAAATCACGCCCTAGATGCCGATCACGAATCAGGACCTCGCGAAGGTGTTCGCGCGCGAGATCGCCGCAGTGAAGGCCGAAGTGCTCGGCTACCCGGACGACGAGACGCTCTGGCGCGAGGTGCCCGGACTGCCGAACTCGAGCGGCACGCTCGCGCTGCACCTGGCCGGCAACCTGCGTCACTTCCTCGGCGCGGGCATCGGCGGGTCGGGTTACAAGCGCGATCGCCCGGTGGAGTTCGCGACGCGCGGCACATCACGCGCCGAGGTGGCGGCGCTCATCGACGCCGCCGCGAGCGAAGTCAGCGCCGCGTTCGCCAAGGCGCCCGCGAACCTGCTCGAGGTCATGCCGCCGATTCCCTTTCCCGGCGACAAGCAGCTTCCCGCGCCGCTCGGCATCCTGCACCTCACGGCGCATCTCGCCTATCACTTGGGGCAGATGGACTATCACCGGCGCAGTGTGACGGGCGACAAGAAGAGCGTCGGCGCGATGGACTTCCAGCCACTCACGACCTGAGTCCGCGCGAATGCCGCTGACCCTCGTCCGCCGGGCCGGTGAGCTCGCGATCTGCCGGCTCGCGCACGACGAAGCGGTTCCCGC
>JANYHJ010000052.1 GCA_025359135.1 Gemmatimonadota bacterium
GTTCCGCGAGCGGCGCGCCGAGGCAGCGATGGATGCCCGCGCCGAACGATTGATGCGTCGTCTCCGTGCGCGTGATGTCGAACCGGTCCCCGTCGGGATAGACGCTCGAGTCGTGGTTCGCCGATCCCGTCACCGCCGTGACGACGTCGCCGGGCTTGAGCGTGACGCCGCCGATCTCGGTGTCGGCCGCCACGTAGCGGTTGATGAGCTGCACGGGCGCATCGAAGCGGAGCATCTCCGTCACCGCGCGCGTCATGAGGTCGGGCTGCGCGCGCAGGAGCGCGAGCTGATCGGGGTTGTCGAGCAGGTTGAGCGTGCCGGTGCCGATGAGGAAGGTGGTCGAGTAGTAACCGGCGATCGAGAGTGTCACCGCATTCGTCTGGACTTCCTCGATCGAGAGCCCGAGCGGCGCCTGCATGCCCGGCCCGCGCATCAGGTCGAACATCGCGTCGGGCTTGTGCATGGGACAACGCGCGAATGCCTGGTAGTACGCATTGAGCGCCATGCTGCACGTGAGGCCGCCTAGGCGCACCGACATCGGCGCCGTCATGTCGTTCGCGGCGACGATCGCCGTCACCCAGTTGCTGATCCCCGCGAAGTCCGCCGCCGACACGCCGAGCACGCCCTGCAGCACGCCGGCGGGCAGCGGCAACGCGTACGCGTTCATCAGTTCGAACTGCCTGCTCGCCTTGGCCGACACGAGCAGCTGCTGCGCAAGCGCCGTGGCAGCGGGCACCGCATCGGCGATGGCCGTCGCGAACAGCCCATCGAGAATGGGACGCACCTGGTCGTGGCGCGGATTGTCGACGCTGAACACCGACTCGGGCATCGCGTCCAGCACTCCCGAAATCGGCGCCGGCGCTCCACTCGACGGCACCGGATTGTTCTTGAGGAAGAGATCCGTCCCCGTGAGGATCCGCTGGCAGTCTTCGTAGCGGAAGCACCACCAGGTGTTGTACGGCGTCACCCAGCTCACCGGCGCCTGCTCACGGAACAACTGGTACGTCGGATACGGATTCGCGAGAAAGGCCGGATCGTGCGGGTTGAAGCTCGCGGGCTTGAAGGGCGCAGTCATGGCGAGGCCTGCTCGGGCGAAGGCGGTGCGGTGAGCCGCGCGAGCAACCATTGGGCTACCGCGGGCGTGAGCGTGCCGTGCACCACATCGGTGGCGCTGCACGTGTAGTCGTGAAAGGGCGAGCGTCCCGCCGCGACCGGCGGAATCGGCGCGAACGGGTCCTGGTCGATGTCGAGCGCACTGATCGTCGGCACGACGCACGCCGTGGGCGCCTGCACCGTGACGGTGCCGCAGCCGAGCAGCCCCGCAATCTGTGCCGCGAGCGGCGTGTACTGGTTGAGGCCGCCGGGCGCGCCTTCCCAGCTGACCGCGCTCCTCATGCCGAGCGTGGCCGTGGGCGTCGCAGGCGCGAGCAGGCAATGCCCTTGGGCGACGACCCCCGGCGCGTCGTTGCCGGCGCTCGCGGTGAGTTGCAGGCCCACCCACGGCGTGCCGGTCCACGAGAGCAGCGGTGCGCCGGCGGGTAGCGACGCGCCCCCGTTCCCGTGACCGCACGCGATCGCGATGCGCCGTACGCGCTGCGGATAGTTGCCGAGCGCGGCGAGCTGTGCCATGAACGCGGTGCGCTTGGGATCCACGCCGATCTCGTTGCCGGTGAGCAGCGCGAGCAGGAATTCCCGGTTCGCGTCCGTAAAGATGAGCGCCGAGAAATCCGCCGCCATCGGAATCGCCTTGCGGAGGAAGTGCGTGAACCACTGGATGGCGACGGCCGTGACCGACCCGCGGTGCGGCGTGTCGATCGAGAAGTAGAGATGCGCGTGATGCGCGAGCCCGTGCTGTTCGAGCCAGGCCAGCGCGTAGCGCGTGATCAATCCGCCCATGCTCACGCCGCCGACCGCCGCCGGGTGATGCGTGCGCGAGGCCACCTGCTTGAGGAGCGCCATCACCACCGGCGCATTGTCCTCCATGAGCGCCGTGCCGTCGTCGAAGCCGAGCAGGATCACGTCGTGTCCCGCGGCACGCAACGACTCGAGCAGACCGCCCTCGTTGAGCATCTCGTACAGGTAGTCGCACGGGAAGCCGCCCGGGAATCCTTCGGCGATGATCACCGGGCGCACGACGTCGCTGTGTCCCGGTGCGCGGAACACGTACGCCACGCCGCCAAGCCCGCCGGGCACGTTCACGTCCCACGTGTCGTCCGGCAGCGGCGTGGGCGATCCGCCGAGTGCCACGGTGCCGCGCGCCTCGAGTGTCACGCTGCCCCACTGCGCGCGCACGGCGTACGTGATCGTGTCGCCGGTCGGATGCGCACTCGCGATCACGTCGCCGAACTGCACGCGACGAAAGCCCAGGCCGTCGCCTGCGTCGAAGTCGATCCGGTCCGGCAACGGCGCACCCGGAATGGCGCAGAAGAACCGCTGGTCGAAGCTCCACGTCGCGAGCCGGCTCCGGAACGTCGGTGTCGCGCGCGCCCATTGCGCGTGCATCGGCGCCGCGGTTGCGAACACGTCCTGCGTCTCGAGAACCGATGCGAGCGCCGGCAGCGGCTCAGGAAGCGCGCGTCCCGCTGCGGCCGCGGCGTTCACTTGCGAGACGAACGCCGACGTTGGCTTGCTCACGCGGTAGCGCGTCATTGCCACGGGCAGCGGACCGTCCGGTCGTATCGCCGCCGTCATCGCGTCGATGGCCGGGAGCGGCGTCACGAGGCCCGGCGTGAGCTGCGCTTGGCGAAGCGCATTCATCACCGTGGTCCACGCCCAGAGCGAGAGCGGCGCCCCCACCGCCGAACCATCGGGCAAGGAAACCGACCCCCACCACGCCAGCACACCGCTCGGCACCGTGGTCGCGTTGGCCTGCGCCCGCAGCTGGGTCAGCTGCAGGGCGAGCGCGGCGTTGATCACGGCGCCAGCGACGCGAGGAAGCGCAGCCCGCCGATGCCCGGCAGGAAGCAGTAGAGGCTTCCGCACGTGGTGATGAGGCGCGGCAGGTCCGAGATCGAGATCGGGTCGCGCGTGTCGTTGGTGCGGATCGTGAACTTGCCGCCGTCATCCGGTTGCCAGCCGATGATCGGATCGCGCGTGCCGCGGATGCCCGACATCGCGATGTCGAGGTTGGCCCACGTGGTCGAGAGAAACTCGTACTGCATCTCGATGTCGCCGCAGACGAAGTAGCCGACGAGTCCGCGCTTCACCGCTGGATCATCGTGTCCGTGCTTGTACTCCGGGCCGTACGGCATGGCGCGGCGGATGATGCGCCGGCTGTACGGTTGGCCCATGACCCGCGAGCTGCGCGGATTCAACCGTCGCGCGTGTGCGCCCACGGGACAACGCGTGCCGACCTGATCGTCGAAGTACGCCGGATGGGCGGCACTCGGCGCGTAGTCGAAGTCGTTGATGGCGCCGTGCGGCATCGGCGGCACCGGATGCGGCGTCTCGGGCGAGAGCACGAGCGGCACACCGCTCCGCCACCGTCCCATCAGTTTCGCCGCGACGAGCTCCGGGTCGAGGTTGAAGCGCTCTCCCGCGCGCCGGATGAAGGCCTCGAATGCTGGCACGTCCTGCTCGAGCATCCGGAAGACGCCGTAGCTGCCGTTGTCGCCGAGCGCGTTCGGAAGGTCGCCGAGGAAGTTGCCGTCGTACTGGTTGACGTAGTCGCGGCCCAGCAGGAACTCGCCCGCCCTGCTCGCCGGCTGCATGTCGGGGAGCGACTTGCCCGGCACCCCCTCGATGCGCGGCTGCGCGATGCCGTCGCGATAGCCGAAATGCACGCGGCCCTCGGGGAGCGCAGCGGCGTCGAAGTGCGAGAGTTCGGTGAGGCCATGCGCCGTGATGATCGCGCGCAGCTGCGCCGAGTAGTCGTCGAGCACCTTCATCTCGTGTGCGTGCGTGTAGAGCGAGAGCAGCAGGTGCACCGCGGGCGTCGCCGGTCCACCCACGACCCAGTGCTCAGGTGCGCTCGCACCCCGGTCGCCCATGCCGGTCGCGACGTCGGCCGGTTGCGTGGGCCCCAGTTGGAAGCGCGGCGGAAAGAGCGCCGCGACGCTCGGCGGCACGCCGAGTGCGCCAACGCCGGCAAAGGTGACGCCGATGTTGAGGCAGTAGGCGGGCTTCTCGTTCCAGAGTGCGGCGGTACTCACGCGCGGTCCGCTGCCGGGCGCGTCGGGCAGGATGGCGCGCAGGAACTGGTTGCCGCGCACCGCATCGGGCACCGCAAGCGCAAAGTGGCGGGCGAAGCGCGCACTGAAGCCGCGTACGATGTTGGCCTGCACGTCCGCGAGGTCGATCGCGGGCGGCGCGGCGTGCTCAGCCGTTGCCATGGATGTTCTGGATGTCGATGACGGTCATGGCCGGGTACGCGGACCACGGCTGGACCTGCTGCATGTTGTTGGCCAGCACGAAGGCGATGAAGTCGCGCGGATATTTCTGGACCGGCAGCCGAGGCGCGCCGTCGACGAACATGAGCATCGCGTTGAAGGCGTCGCCCAGCACCTTCACGAAATCCATCAGGTACGATTCGAGGTCGCCGTCGTACTCCGTGATCACCATGAGGGTCGAGAAGTCCTGCGACGGCAGGAAGCGCGCGAAATGCACGTAGTGGAGCGACGTGAGCGCGACGTAGATCTGCGGCTTGATCGCCTGGATGGCCGCAAGCAGCGCGGGCATCTGCGCCGGCGACTTGAGGCGCAGGAACAGGTTGAGCCCCTGCTGCACCTGCTTCTCGAGCGACATGTCGCCGTGGTCGTAGGGCCGGGACGTGTCGGCGGCGTGCGCGGCGCGCGCCATTGCGGCCGAGGAGCTGGCGTGCATGAGGAAGGGACGGAAGATCGCGCGGCGCGAGCGGTCGTCGCACGTTGCGCCAGAGTAGCACGCGGCATTTCTTCCCGCAATCTGTAGATCGCACACCCCCGATAGATCGCACGCTCCCGATCCCCACGCACCGCGACGTGACTGCCCAACGGATGGACTGTTACGTGCCCCGCCTGCTCCGCGAGCGCCTCGCGGCGCTGGCGCCGCCATCACGCCCCGAGGCACGCGACGAGCCTGCGGCGGTGCTGCTCTCCGACCTGCAGGGGTTCACGTCGCTCGTCGAGCGCTTTTCGCAGGGCGGACGCGAGGGGCTCGAGGAACTCACGTGGGCGCTCAATCGCTACTTCGCCGACCTGGTCGACGAAGTCGTGCGACACGGCGGCGACGTCGTCTCGATCGCCGGCGACGCGTTCCTCTGCGTCTGGCCCACGGCCCCCGGCGAGGAGCTCGCTGACACCGTCGCGCGCGCGGCGGCGGCCGGCCTCGCCGTCCAGGCCGCGTTGCACGAGCGCGACGTCGGGCGCGGCATGCGCTTCGCCACGCGCATCGGCATCGGCGCGGGTGACGCCACGATTGCCACTGTGGGCGGTGACGAGGGCCGCTGGGAGCTGCTCGTGAGCGGCGAGGCCCTTCGCGATGCCGTGGCCGCCGAACATGCCGCCACTGCGGGGCAGGTCCTGCTCTCCGCACGCTCGACGTCGCTCCTTGGCGCGCGCGCTCGAGGGACACGTCGCGCTGACGGACAAGTCGCGCTCGAAGCGCTCGAGGGTGCGCCGCCCGCTCAACTGCCGAGCGAACCCGTCGTGCTGCCGGAGCGCCTGCGCGCGCATCTTCCGCCCGCCGTGCTCGGCCGGCAAGCGGTGCCATCGGCGGAATGGCTCGCCGAGAGTCGTGGCGTCACGGTGCTCTTCTCCGCGATTCCATCGCTCACCGACCTGCCCGGCGAAGCGGAAGTGCGACTCGACCTCACCGACGATGCCGTGCGCGATTTCCAGGCGATCGTGCGCCGCCTCGAGGGCACGGTCAAGGTCGACATGGACGACAAGGGCACGATCCTCCTCGCCATCTGGGGACTGCCACCGATCAAGCACGAGGACGACGCCGAACGCGCGGTGCAAGCGGCCTGGGCACTGCGCGAAGCGCTGGCTTCGCGCGGCCTCGTATCCGGAATCGGCCTCGCCACCGGACGCGCCATCTGCGGCGCCTTCGGCAGCGATCGGCGGCGCGACTACATGGTGCGCGGCGATGTCATCAACCTCGCGGCGCGCCTCATGGGCGTCGCGCCCGGCGACATCACCTGCGACGAGGCGACGACACTCGCCGCGCGCGCGCGTGTCGTCGCCGATGCGCTGCCGCCGGTGACGGTCAAGGGACGCGCCGCTCCCGTCGCGATCTTCCGCCCCATCGCCGGGCGCACGCGACTCGATGTCGCACCCACGGTCGGCAACACGCTCGTCGGTCGCGAGTATGAGCGCGCAGCGCTCGCAGGCGCACTCGCCGCCTTCCGCGACGGCGGGAGCGGCGGCATGCTGCTCGTCGAAGCCGACGCGGGACTCGGCAAGTCGACGCTCGTCCGCGAACTCGCCGCCGCCGCCACGTCGGACGGAGCGCGCGTGCTCGAAGCCGACGCCGACGCGATCGATCGCGCCACGCCCTACTACGCCTGGCGTCCGCTCTTCACCGAACTCTTCGGCATCACCGGCGACGGCGACACGATGGCCGTCTCGAAAATCGGCGAACGCATGCGCGCGCTGCCGCAGCACGAACGCCTCATGCCGCTGCTGGCGGCGGTGCTGCCGCTGCGACTGGGCGACACCGCGCTGACCGCGGAGATGACGGGCGACGTGCGCGCCGACAACACGCGGCGCCTGCTCGTCGCGCTGCTCACCCAGGCGGTGCGTGAGCGTCCCACACTGCTCGTGATCGAGGACGCGCACTGGCTCGACTCGGCGTCCGCCGCCCTCCTCGTCGATGTGGTGCGCGACGTGCGCCCCGCGCTCACGGTCGTCACGGTACGTCCGGCGGCGTCCGGCCTCGGCGGCGACATCGACCGGTTGCAACCGCTCGCGAGCGCGGGACACCTGCGGCTCGCGCACTTGGGCGACGCCGACACCGATGCGCTCGTCGCCCACCGGCTCGGCGTACCGGTGGTACCGGCATCGCTGCTCGAGTACGTGCGCACGCGCGTCTCGGGGCATCCGTTCTTCTGCGAGGAGTTGGTGCGCGCGATGCTCGAGTCGGGCGCCGTCACGGTCGAGGATGGCCGGTGCATCGTGGGCGATCTCGCCGCGCTCGACCTGCCCACGACGATCGAAGGCGTGATCGTCAGCCGGCTCGATCGCCTCACGCCGTCGCAACAGCTCT
This sequence comes from Gemmatimonadota bacterium, assembly GCA_025359135.1. GTDB lineage: Bacteria > Gemmatimonadota > Gemmatimonadetes > Gemmatimonadales > Gemmatimonadaceae > JACPPC01. Next base: position 7,186 of record JANYHJ010000052.1, read on the forward strand.
GCCTCAAGATCGCGGCCGTCGTCGGTCGCACCTTCCGCGAACGCGCCGTGCGCGAGACACATCCGGTTGCCGAGGAAGCGCCGCGCGTCGGCGAACGGCTCGACGAGTTGCGCACCCTCGAGCTGACCGAGATCGAGGTGCCGGACCCCGATCGGAGCTATCTCTTCAAGCACGTCACCACGCGCGACGTCACGTACGACCTGATGCCGCGCGCTCAGCGTCAGCCGTTGCATCGCGCGGTGGCCGCATGGATCGAACGCGAGTTCGCGCGCGACCTCGGGCCGGTGGCGTCGCTGCTCGCGTGGCACTGGTCGCAGGCCGACGATGTGCCGCGCACCCTCACGTATCTCGAGATGGCAGGGGAGCAGGCGCTTCGCGACGGCGCCTTCGCCGAAGGGGCGCTCTTCCATACGGAAGCGCTCGCGTTGGCCGAGCGAACACCGGGCGCCGCGGACGCGCTTCGGCAGGCGCGCTGGCACCGTGGGCTCGGCACGGCCCGCTACTTTCTCGGCGACCTGGTGGCGAGTCGCGCGCATCTTGAGCGCGCCGTGGCGACCCTCGACCGGCCGGTGCCCGCTGGCGGACTGCCCGCAGGACTCGCGCTGTTGCGCGCGGCGGCACGACAGGTGGTCAACCGTGTGGCGCCGGGCCTCGCACTCGGACGGCAGGCCCATCGCAAGGCCACGCTCGACGAGGCCACCGACTGCTATCGCGCGCTCGGCCAGATCTACTACCTCGAGGGAGAACCGGCCACGCGCCTCGCCTATCTCACGGTGCGCGGCGTCAACGTCGGTGAAGCGGCCGGCGATTCACCCGCACTCGCGCGCGTGCTGGCGAACATGGGCACGCTCACGAGTCTGCTCGGGTTCAAGCCGTGGTCCGACTGGTATGGCCGGCGTGCCGCGCGCATGGCCGAGCAGGAAGGGCAGTACGCGTCGGGCGCGTACGTCTGGCACATCGGAGCGCTGCGCGAAATCACCAATGGCAAGATCGCGGCGGCGCTCGACGCCAATGACACGGCGCTGGCGCGCATCCAGGAACTCGGCGACTTCAACCTCGAGACCGAGGCGTGGAGCGTGCGCGCGATGATTCTCGCGACCGCGCTCGACTGCAACGAAGGGCCCGCCGCAGCCACCAGGTGCATCGATCGCGCGGCCGCCACGGGCAGCACGGTGCTCGGCTGCTGGGCGCAGCTCAACCTGGTGGAGTTCGCGCTGGGTCGCGGTGATGTGGCCGGTGCCGAGGCCGCGCTCGCGCGTGCGCTGGCCATCGAGACGCGCGCGGGTGACACGGGAAGTGTTGCGCTCAAGCAGCGCGCCGTGGCGCTCGTGCGCGCACGGCAGGAACGCTGGGCCGAGGCGATCGCGGCGGCGCGCGCGGTGCTCGACGTGGTTCGAGGCCACCCACCGACGGCCTACTACATGGCGGAAGCGGCGGCGAGCGCAGTAGAGGTGCTGCTGCGCGCGCGGCTCGCGGGAACCGACGATGCCGCGCTCGGTGCAGCTGCGACGGCGGGATGCGCGCTCGTCCGCACGCTCGCGCGCAACTTCTGGAATCTCAAGGCGCGTCGCGCACACTTGAGCGGTCTGCTCGCGCTGGCCAACGGCAAGCCGGGAGACGCGCGCCGTGCCTTCGAGACGGCTGCGCACGTGGCGCAGGCGTTGGCGCAGCCGCTCGAACGCGCGCGCGCCCTCTCGGAGATCGCGCGCCTCGCGTTGGGGCGCAGCCCGAGCGCGGAGGCAGCGGAAGCGCGTGAGCTGCTCGCGCGCCTGGGCGCGACGGAGCTACCCGGGGGCTGATGTGGGAGCTCGCGTTCGCGCCGCAGCATCCTCGGCGCAAGCGCTGAGCCGGCACGACGGGCTTCAGAGCGCCTGTCGCTTGAGCTCGGCCACGGCGTGCGCGGCTGCGCGCGCGGTCAGCGCCATGTAGGTGATCGACGGGTTCTGGC
>JANYHJ010000067.1 GCA_025359135.1 Gemmatimonadota bacterium
CACCGGCCGCATGAACGCCTGCACGCGAGCGCTCAGGATCGCGAGCGGTCGTGCGTGGCGGCGAGGGGTGCGCTCCAAGGTCATTTCAATTTGGACCCCGGAGGTCGTGAAATGGTTCTCTTCGTGACCGGGCGGCGGCGGTTGCGAACTGCTCAGTGCGTCGCCGCCACGGTGGCAGGCCGCGCGGTCCACGCCGCCCGCACGGACGGCGCGAACTCCCACGGATGCTGGTCGAAGTAGAGCACCGTGTCATAGAACCGGTCAAGCTCGGCGCGGAGCGCGTCATCGTCGAGGTCGGCCTGTCCGTGCATGTGCTGCGAGAAGCCGGCGCGCTCGGCCATCGACACGAGGCGAGAACTCGAGATGCCGTCGAGCCGGCGGGGGCCGGCGGGCGCGGCGCCCAGCAACGAGCGACCGTACATCGGCCGATCACTCGCGATGCCGAGGAAATCGAGGATGGTGGGTGCGAGATCCACCTGGCCGACGACCTGCGCGGTGTCGATCGCCTGCCCAAGGACCGTGTTGCGCGGGAACTTGATGACGAGCGGGATGCGCGCCAGTTCGCTCTCGTGGCGGTCCCAGAACGCGATGTTGAAGGCGTGATCCGCCGTCACGATGATGAGCGCGTCGTCGTAGAGACCCGCCTGCTTGAGGTGGGCGAAGAAAGCCCCGAGCTCGTGATCGGTGCAGTGCGCGGCGTCGATCATGGAGCGAGTCAGTGGCTCGACCTCCATCCCCGGCGGGAAGGAGTACGGCGCGCACGTCGCACGGCTCACGTAGCCGGGGACGTGCATCGAGTTGGTGGAGAGGTGCAGGAAGAGCGGCGCGCGGCCCGGCAGCTTCGCGACGCTGTCCGCGACGGCCTCGGCGAACGCGAACAGCTCGTGATCGTGCATGAAGCTGAAGTCGACGTTGCGGCGGCCGGCACGCATGCGCACGGCGTCGAACACTCGGCTCCGGTCGAAGCCCAAGGCGGTGAACATGTCGTACCGGTACGGGCGCAGCTGATTGATCGACATGAGGGACACCGCCCGATAGCCTGAGCGCCGCAACGCCTCCGGCAGGCAGCCGCTCCCCCACACAACCTCGGACATGGTGTACTGGGAGCACATCACGGCGAGGATGCCGTTGAACGTGTAGGCGGAACTCGTGTAAGCGCGCGCGAAGCTGATGCCCTCGGCGCTGAGCGAGTCGAAGAACGGCATGAGCGGATCGAGGAGCCCCGCATGCAGTTGGGCCGGCGGCAGGGTGTAGGCCGCGTTGAACGACTCGACGGTCACGAGGATCACGTCCGGGTGGCGGCGCGTTGAACGGGAGATCAGGCTCGCGGGCGGCCGATGTTCGGGGAGCACGAGCCGGCCGGGCCGATGCGCGACGAGGGTCTGCTCGCCGACCTTCTCGCGAATGAAGTTGGGCAAGTCGCGCAGGAGCACGTATTCGCCCGACAGGGACATGAGGGCCGCGACGGGGCGCGGATTGCGCCAGACCGCTTGCGCGTCGACGATGATGAGGGCGATGGCAAACGCGAACCCGGACGCCACGATGGCGCGTGGGCGCGCGTCGCATGCGTCGGCGAGGCGGCCGAGACGGGCGGCATACCGCGCCGACACGGCAAGCAGGAGGTAGTGGATCGCGAGAGCGATGAGCAGCAGCGCGAACGCAGGCGCGCTGCGCACGACGCCGACGCCTTCCTGCACGCGCGCGAGGTTGCCGTAGAGGACGTAGATGTTGAGCGGCAACTGCGTAGCCAGCTCGTAGTAGTGATCCAGGAACCGGAACACGACGACGAAGATCGCGACCGGTACGAGGAAGACGAGGAGCGTGCGGCGCGCGAGCCGCATGTTGCGCACCACGAGCCAGGCCAGGATCGCGACGAGTACCAGCGCGAGGTCCACCGGCCAGCCCTTCGGGAAGTCGTGCAGGACCGGTAGCCGGTACGTGAAGAAGCGCTCCGGCGTGCCCTGCCAGTAGTCGAGCAGGAACGCGAGGAGTGGCACGTTGACGACGATTGCGCCGACGAGTGCGCGGCGCGCACAGGGCGATGACGCGAACGTTGCCTTCATCTCGAGTGACCCGGGAGGTGTCACCGAACGAGTGGCACTGCTCGTCATCGAGCCCGCGCCACGCCGACAACCCAAGGTTGGGACGCGTGTTCGCGGAGTCAAGCACTCGCGCGCCTACACCACACCCCTTCGGCAACTCCTCGGTGCAAAAGCGTGATGCGCCGCACCTTGAAAGAGGGCGCGGCGCACCTTTGCAGAACTCCGTACCGGAGACGTGCGGCTACTGCGTGACCTTGCCGCCCGGCCCGAAGACGCCGTTGAAGAAGAGCTTGAACGTCGCGTGCGGCGTGGCGCGGAAAAGAATCTCCGGGCCGAAGAGATAGAGGCTTCCCTTCCCGACGCTTGCCTCGGCGATGGCCACGCCGCCTTCGAGATAGGTCTGGCCCCAGGCCCAGCCAGACTTGAGCGGACTGGGCGTGTCGAACCAGGCGACCGGGCGGATGCCCAGTTCGGCGGCGTTGGGCGGCAGCTTGAACACCGAGCCGTTGTCGTAGAAGACGGTGCCGCGCGCATCCTGGCCGCGCGCGAGGCTCGTGGTGGTGTCATACGCGACTTCGAGCAGCGAGCCCGGCACGTAGAATTTGTCGCTCGTGAGGTTGCGCACCACGCCCTGCGGCGTGCGCTCCGTGAGCTGGTTGCCGATGGGCAAGCCGAACGCACGGCCGATGCTCACCGACGAACCGATGGCGATGATGCGCCCGCCCTGCTCGGTGAACTCGCGCAGCTTCGGCACCGACACGTCGCGCGTGAGGTTGCCGAGCCACGGCTTGAACTCGGCTGGCACCGTGGTGGTATCGATGCGGCCGAAGAGCGCGGCGAGTCCGGTCGCGTTCTCGTTGCGCGGCAGCGCGCCATCGACGAGCACGATGACGTCGTACTTCTGGCGCAGGTTGCCCGCGTCGACGGTCTTCGGATAGATCATCTCGTACGGCATGTCGTACTGCTCGAGCAGCCAGCGCGTGTGACCGGCCGGCATGAGACCGCCGTACTTGTCGACGATGGCGATGCGCGGCGCCTTGAGTGGCGACGCCGACGACGCCTGGTTGCTGCTCGACGCGAAGCTGACGCCCAACTCCGAGGCGGCCGCCTTCACCACGGCGCTGCTCTTGCCGTTGTTGGCCACGTAGAACGAGCCCGCGCTCGCGTTGGCCGACGGCTTGTCGAGGCGATACACGTCGGCGCCCGCCTTCCAGAGGCGCGCGACCACGCGATAGGCGTCGTTCTGCTTGGCGCTCCACGTCCATCCTGCACCACCGCTCGCCACCGTGCCCGCCGATGGCTTCGCTCGGCCGCTCAGCGGATCCATCCGCTCGAACGGTCCGGTGACGGGCTCGAGATGGCGATCGTACTTGACGCCCATGCTCATGGCGAGCGTCCAGCCAGCGTTGTCATAGGGACGCGTGGGTGCGCCGCCCGGCACCTTGAAGTCGTTCGGATGATCCTGCGGCTCGAACATGTCGAGCACGTGCGGGCGGAAGGGCTGCGCGGCCTGCACGACGTACGAACCTTCCGGGTAGCTCTTGCCGTTGGCCGAGAACGGACGCGTGGCGCGATCGACGAAGATGCCGTTCTTCTGCAGCGCGACGACGAACTTGGTCGCGGTGAGGAAGTCGGACTGGTCGGCGGGGATCACGTAGGCGCGCGGCATGCGCTTGTCGGGCTGCTTGAAGTCGGCGACCAACCGCTCGGGCGCCGGGGCGCCAAAGCCGAAGAATTCCGCCTCGTTGTCGCGCGTCGCGCCACTGCGCGCACGCTCAGCCTCCACCTTGCCCTGCACCTCGGCGAGCAGCTTGGGGGTCGTGATCCAGCTGTCGCGCGAGCCCATCGCGATCTCGTCCTTCCCCATCTTGTAGATGTTGTAGAGGAAGAACTCGCGGTACTTGCTGGCCAGGTCGAGAATCGCGCGGTTGGCGGTGACCGAGTAGTCGATGGACTGGCGGAAGTGCCACTCCTGCAGCGGCTCGAGCGGCAGCACCTGGTCGGCGTTGCGCAGCAGGCGATCGGGCAGGAAGGGGATCTTGATCGGCGTCGGGTTGCCGATCGTCTCGGTGAGGATGCCGAGCATGTTGTGGAAGTAGACCGTGGTGCGGAGGCCGCCGTTCCACCACGTGCTGTAGCCGGAGAGCGAGCGGTTGACGACGCCCGGCTTGTTCTCCGCCACCATGCGCCCGTGCAGCGCGGCGCCGATCAGGTCGAGCCCGGTGATGATGCTCGGATGCAGGTTGTAGTTGGCCGGGTCGCGGAAGGGCGGCGCGAACATGACCGTGCCCGCGGGACCCGTCTGGTGGTGGTTGTACATGATCTGGGGAAACCATTCCATGTACAACTGCTTGTTCATGTTGATGCTTTCGTTCTGGTTCGCGATGAAGAAGTCGCGATTGTTGTCGTGGCCGATGTACTTCTGGTAGAGGCGCGGGATCTGCGAGTTGCGCTTCTTCGGGTCCGACTCCTGCATGTACCAGTTGCTGACGAGCTCCATGCCGTCCGGGTTCGCGTGGACGAAGAGGATGATGACGTCATTGAGGATGCGCATCGTCTCGGGATCGTTCATGCTCACGAACTGCCAGCTCGTCTCCATGAGCTGCTGCGCGCCAAGCACTTCGGTGGCGTGGAGTCCGCCATCGATCCACATCACGACCTTGCCCTCGGCGGCGAGCGCCTTCGCTTCGTCGTCGCTCACGCCCTCGGTGAGGGCGAGCCGCTTCGAGATGTTCTTGTAGCGGGCGAGCTTCTTCTGGTTCTCCGGGCTCGTGACCGTGAGCATGAGCTGCGGCCGGCCCTCGGCGGTGAGGCCGATCGTGTCGAGCTTGGCGCGCGGAGAGGCGGCGAGCGCCTGCCAGAAGGTGATGAATTTGGTGTAGTTGGGCAGCTGGTAGTCGGCGCCGATGTCGTGGCCGAAGAACTGCTTCGGCGTGGGCACCTGCTGAGCGTGGAGTGCGCCGGCACTGGCGACGATGGCAACCGCGACAGCGCGGCAAAGGGTGCGTACGGAGAGCATGCGCAAACCAGGCTTGGGGAGGGCACGGCAGCGTCCGGCCCACGTGGCCGGCGACACGCGTCCTACGCTATGCCCCGGGGCGGCGTTGAGGAACGGCTAACCCGCGACTCCCTTCTGCCCGAGGGGCGAAACGGGGGGTACTTTCTCCCACGAATCCCGGGGCGGTTTGCCGTCTCGGGGGGTTTAGCCTCTACCCCACGTGCCCGTGCTTCGATTTCTCCGATCCGCCGCCCTGCTCGCACTTGCCCTGATGCTCGCACCGCGCCCCGCGTCGGCCCAGGTGGCCACGTCCGAGTACGCCAAGCGACGCCAGAAGCTGATGGCCCAGCTCGGCGACGGCGTTCTGGTGATCGCCGGCGCGGAGGAACCGAAGGAGGATTACCTCAACTTCTGGCAGTCGCCCGACTTCGATTACCTGACCGGCTTCCGCGAGCCCGGGGCCAGGATGATCGTGGTGAAGCAGGGCGGCACGCAGGTGGAGTTCCTGTTCAGCGAAGACAAGAACCCCGCGAAGGAAGTGTGGACCGGCAGTCGCGCAGGTGCGGCCAAGGCGGGATTGCAGAGCGCGACCATCGGGCGCTCCGTGACGGAGTTCCAGAAGGTGCTCGACTCGGTGGCGACGCGCGCGAGCAAGGCGTTCGTGGCCGGCGACGAGGCGATGACGGCGGAGATCAAGAAGAAGAACCCGAACGTGGCCATCTCCGACGCGGGCCGCGCGCTGCAACAGTTGCGCGGCACCAAGACACCGGAGGAACTCGCCTGCATTCGCCGGGCGGTGGACGTGACCGTGGGCGCGCAGGAGCTGGCGATGCGCGCGGTGCGTCCCGATGCGGGCGAGTACGAGGTGCAGGGCCTGATCGAGTACACCTTCCGCCGGAATGGCGCCGACCGGCCATCGTTCGGCACGATCGTCGGATCGGGCCCCAACTCGACGACGCTGCACTACGGCGCGAACAATCGCGCCATGCGGGCCGGCGAAGTGGTGGTGATGGACATCGGCGCCTCGTTCAATGGCTACGCCGCCGACGTGACGCGCACGGTACCGGTGACGGGCACCTACAGCCCCGCGCAACGCGACATCTACCAGATCGTGCGCGACGCGCAGTCGGCCGCAGAAAAGGAAGCGGTGCTCGGCGCGCCCGCGCGCAACATGAACGTGGCCGCGAGCAAGACGTTGGCCGAGGGGCTCGCGCGCGTGGGGTTGATCACGAGCGCTGATGGCACGTACGACTGTGGCAACACCCGCAAGTGCACGCAGCTCAGCTTGTACTATATGCACGGACTCGGCCACGGCATCGGGCTCGAAGTGCACGATCCCGACCAGTACTACTTCACCGGCACGCTGGCGGCGGGGAGTGCGTTCACGATCGAACCCGGGATCTACGTGCGCGAGAACCTGCTCGAGATCCTGCCCGACTCGCCCGCGAACAAGGCGCTCATCGCGTCGATCAAGGTGGCCCACGCGAAGTACCAGAACATCGGCGTGCGCATCGAGGACGACTATGTCGTGACGGCGAGCGGCGTCGAGTGGATTTCGCGCGCGCCGCGCGAGATGGCGGAGATCGAGGCGCTGATGAAGCTGGGGCCAGCCACGCTGAGCACGGCGCAAGCGCCGGTGGATCTCGCGTGCGGCGCGGGACGCGTGCAGCCGTGAGCGGGCGCAGCCCTTCCGCGGGTGATGCCTGCACCGGCGCGCTGTCGGTGCCGGCCCCTGCGTCCAACCGCCCGCTTCCCTGACCAGCGCACCACATGTCCAGGCGTGAAACCCGGCAGGTCCGCTTCACCCCGCGCCAATCGTCGCGCATGGACGAGGTCGAGGAGGGCCACGCGCCATTCATTCCCGCCGACGAGTCGCCCGTCGAGCTGACGATCGGCGCGATCGTCGTGGGCGTCGTGCTCGGAGTGCTCTTCGCGGCGTCGAGCGTGTACCTCGCGCTCAAGGTCTCGCTGACGGTGAGCGCGTCGATTCCGATCGCGGTCCTCTCGATCACGATCTTCAAGTGGGCGCAGAAGGCGATGGGCGCCTCGGGTCCGCAGATCCTGCGCAACAACATCGTGCAGACGACGGGCTCGGCGGGCGAGTCGATCGCGGCGGGCATCGCGTTCACGCTGCCGGCGCTCCTGCTGCTCGGCTACGAGCTGCCGTACTGGAACGTGGCGGCGGTCGGTCTCGTGGGCGGACTGCTCGGCGTGCTGCTGATGATTCCGCTCCGCCAGAGCCTGATCGTGAAGGAGCACAAGGAGCTCCGCTATCCGGAAGGCACTGCGTGCGCCGAAGTGCTGATCGTCGGCGAGACGGCGGGGACGCAGGCGCGCACGGTGTTCGGCGGATTCGGGCTCGGCGTGCTCTACAAGTTCCTGAACGGTGGCGCGCACCTGTGGGCGGAGGTGCCGAGCAAGATTTTCCAGCGCATCGTGCCCGCGACGGGCAAGCCGGAGCTGTTCGGTCAGATCTCGGCGGAGGTGAGTCCGGAGCTCGCGGGCGTCGGCTACATCATCGGGCCGAAGATCGCGGGCTACCTGTTCGCGGGGGGAATGCTCTCGTACTTCGTGCTGATTCCCGTGATCAAGCTGTTCGGTTCCGCGCTGGCCGAGCCGCTCTTTGCCGCGAAGAAGATCTCGGACATGACGCCCGGTGAGGTGCGCGGCGCGTACGTCTTCTACATCGGCGCCGGCGCGGTGACGACGGCGGGCTTGATCTCGCTCGTTCGTGCGCTACCGACGATCGTGAGTGCGCTCTCACGCGGCTTCGCCGGGTTCCGTGGCGCCACGCCCCAGGACGACGACGAAACGCCGCGCACGGCGCGCGACCTGCCGATGACGATCGTGTTGGGCGGCGTGATCGTGTGCGTGCTCGCAATGATGCTGTTGCCGCAGATCCGCATCAACGCCGTCGGTGCGCTCTTGGCGTTGTTCTTCGCGTTCCTCTTCGTGACGGTGTCGAGCCGCGTGGCCGGACAGATCGGCGCGTCGGCCAATCCGATTTCGGGGATGACGGTGGCGACCGTGTTGCTGACGGCGCTCTTGTTCTATGCGGCCGGATGGACGAAGCCTGAACATCGTGCGCTCGCCTTGAGCATCGGCGGCGTGGTCTGCGTGGCGGCCGCGGTGGCCGCGGCCACGAGCCAGGACCTCAAGACGGGCTATCTCGTGGGCGCGACGCCCGCACGCCAACAGATCGGCCTCTTTGCCGGCGTGACGACGAGCGCGCTCGTGATCGGCGGCATCATCACGTTTCTCAATGAAGCGAAGACGACGATCGTCGTGCGCGACTACCCCGCGGTGACGATCGCCGCTGCGTCAATCGATGCCACGACGCGCATGGGCGCCGACGGCAAGGCGTACCGCGTGGGGCACCTCTACGAGCCGACCGGCGATGCGCCCGCGGGGCGCTACCTCGTCGACGATGCCGGCAAGATCCGCTACCTCGTGGATCCAGGCATCGGCGGACGCGAGCGCGTGGGCGCGGACGGCAGGGAAGTCGACAAGCTCGACAGCCCGAAGTCGCAGATCATGGCGCTCGTGGTCGATGGCATCCTCACGCAGAAATTGCCATGGGGGTTGATCCTGATCGGCGCCTTCCTCACCGTCGCGATGGAGATTCTGGGCTTGAGCTCGTTGCCGATCGCGGTGGGCGTCTACCTGCCGATCTCGACGAGTGCGACGATGTTCATGGGCGGCTGCGTGCGCTGGCTCGTGGACCGCAAGAACGGATCGAGCGGCAGCGAGGACGAGGCGTCGGCCGACTCGGGGCCCGGCGTGCTCTTCTCATCCGGACTGATCGCGGGCGGCGCGATCACGGGCGTGCTGCTGACCGCCGTGGCCGTGAAGGGGTGGGACGGCGTGTTCAACCTGCAGAAGGTGATGGGATCGGTTGGCGAGAGCGCACTGGTCGGCATCCTCTGCTTTGCCGCGTTCATTGCGCTCCCGCTGTACCGCGTGGGAACGAAGAAGGGCTAGCGCGCTACTGCACGCACTGCCCCTTCGGATCGGGCTTCGGCTTGTCGACCACGATCCGGTGATCGAGGTTGGCCACCGCCAGCACGAGATCCTTGATGTAGTTGTCGATCTGCGCCATATGGCCGTAGTTGATGTACTGCGGCTCGTCGGTCTGCTGGTGGTAGTCCGAGTGGCCACCGGTGCTGAAGAAGGCCACCGGAATGCCGTAGCGCGCGTACATGTAGTGATCCGAGCGGCAGTAGTACTGCTGCGGATGGCCGTTCGCGTCGAACTGGTAGTCGAATGCGATGCCATGCTTCTTGCTCGTGTTCACCTTTTCGACGATGTCGCCCAGCTCGCTCGAGAGCCGCCGCGAGCCGATCACCTGGACGTAGCCCGGCTTCCCCTCGGCGATGTCCCACGCTTCGCCGCGACCGACCATGTCGATGTTGATCTGCGCGACGATCGAATCGCGCGACACGGTCGGGTGATCGGTGAACCACTGCGAGCCGAACAGCCCGGCCTCCTCGCCGGTGTGCCACACGAACAGGATCGATCGCTCGGGCTTGGTCCGCATCGCCGCCATCGCCTCGGCGATCTCGAGCACGCTCACCGTGCCCGTGCCATCGTCATCGGCGCCGTTGTAGATCGAGTCGAGGCGCGCCGGACGGAGCTTCCGCACCGAGTCGAGCGCCGACGCGAGCTGTGCGGACTGGTCGCTCGTCAGCTTCGGCGCATTCATGTCCGCGCCGAGCGGCCGGAAGAGGTGGTTGAACAGGTAGAGCGAATCGTGATCGACCGCGGGGCCGTGCACACCGATGTGGTCGTTGTGCGCGCCCACCGCCACGATCTGCCCCTTGAGCTTCGGGTTCGAGCCCACGAGCATGCCGACGACGTTCCGCGCCGGACTCGGGATCGGCACGTCGACGTACTTCGGGGTCCCGGTAAACGAGGTGCCCGTCGCGCCCGGCTGCAGCGCATCGAGCGGCTGGCCAAAGAGCTGCTGGCCCACCGCGCCCGTCACGTAGACGAACGTCGGCGCCGCGGGCGACTCCGACCCATCCTTCATCTCCGTGATCCCCGCCTTCAGTCCTTCACGGACCTCCGTGGGAATCAGATCGAGGCTCGGCACGATGATGCCGGCGGCACTATGAAAGCGCTGGCTCACGAGACCGCGATTGATCGTCGCGCCCGGCACCTGCGTGCCCTGCGCCGCCTTCGCGCTCGGCCGCACCACCACCACCTTGCCCGCCACCTGTGCGTCGGTGAGCAGGCCAGGTTCGCCCCACGTGCCGCCGAACACCACCGGTACGCCATCGATCGAGCGCGCACCCGCGCCCTGGTCGCGCGGGATCGCGTCGGTCCACCAGTTCACGGCACCGCCCTGCGTGGCGAACTGCACACTGACGTCGAGGGTGCGCGTGATGACGGGCAGCACCTGGAAGTAGCCCCCGTTGTCGCCCATCGGCACGAGTCCGATCTTCTTCACCTGCTCGGCGATCCACGCGGTGGCGCGCGTGTTGGCTTCGGTCGCGAACTCGCGTCCCGCCATCGAGTCGTCGGCGTAGACGTAGAGCCGCGACATGAGGTCCTGCGCCGTGATGGCGGCCGATGTCGGCTTGGGCGCCATCTTGAGCGGCTTGGGAGCGGGCGGGGGCGGGAGTGGCACCTGCGACTGCTGCGCGGGCAGCGCGACGGCCGTGCCGAGCACGAGCATCGTCGCGCGAAGGAGCGACTTCACGAGTGAACCTCCGAGAGGGTGGACAGCGGCACCGGTGCCGACGGACTGGCGCCGAGCGGTGACGCGGAGGCAAGCTATCGGGTCATCCGACAGTTCGCCCTCGATATACCGCGCCCCGACACCCGAGGTTTCACCTTCCGATGGCCGCCGAGTACCAGCATCTCCTCGTCGTGGACACCGATCGCGGCGTCCGGACGATCATCCTCAATCGTCCCGAGCGACTGAATGCGGTCAACGCACAATTGGCGTTGGAATTTCCGTTGGCGATGGCCGAGGCGGCCGCCGACGACTCGGTGCGCGTGGTCGTGATCGCCGGCGCGGGACGCGGCTTCTGTGCGGGACTCGACCTGCAGGACCCGGCGCGTCCGTCGGGCAACACGCGCGGCGAGAAGCTCGATGACCTGGCGTGGGTCGGGCGCTGGGTGCTCGCGGTCACGCAATGCGAGAAGCCGGTGATTGCCGCGATGCATGGCGCGGCCGCGGGCGCGGGACTGGGCCTCGCGCTGGCCTGCGACATCCGCCTGCTCTCGAGCGACGCGAAGCTCACCACGGGCTACGTGCGACGCGGCCTCTCACCCGACGCCGGCGTGAGCTGGTTCCTGCCACGCCTCGTGGGCCACTCGCGCGCGACGGAGTTGATCCTCACCGCGCGCGACATCCTGCCTGATGAAGCGCTCGCCTTCGGCATGGTGGCATACGTGTACAACGAAGACACCTTCGCCGACGAGGTGGCCGCCTACGCCGACACGCTGGCACGCGGCGCGCCGATCGCGATGGCGCTCTCGAAGCGGTTGCTGCTCACGAGCAGCGAGACGCCGCTCGTGGCGCACCTCAAGCATGAGTTCACCAACATCAAGATCGCGTTCAACACGAAGGACGTGGCCGAGGCGATGCAGGCCTTTGTGCAGAAGCGGCAGCCGACCTTCCGGGGCGAATAGATGGCGTACGACCTCAAGTCGGTGAAGATGCCGCGCCTCGCGGGCGCGACGCTCACGGCGCTCGTGCGCGTGATCGAGAACGGCATCGGTGGCGCGTTGATCGGCGGCAAGCTCGTGGCCGACACCGGCATCGGCACGCTGCGGAGCGCACGCGCGGACGACGCGCCGACCTTCCTGCCGACGTGCGCCTTCGATGGGCCTGCAGCCACGCCCGGCGAACGCGCCGACCTGGCCGCCCTGCTCGAGCGCACGAAGGGATGGGCAAAGCCGGCGGGATTGGTGACCGCGACCGTGGCGGACTACGCGGCCGCGTACCAGTCCGCGAAGACGACGCCGATCGTCGTGATCGATCGGCTGCTCGCGATGATCGCCGAGAGCGACACCGGCGCGACGCCGCTCAAGGCGTTCGTCGCGCTCGACGCCGACGACGTGCGCGCGCAAGCCAGGGCATCGGCGGCACGCTGGGCTGCGCTCAAGCCGATCGGCCCACTCGACGGCGTGCCGGTGACCGCGAAGGACGAGATGGACGTCGCAGGCTATCACACGCGCGTCGGCACCAAGGCGCTCGGCCCCGACGTGGCGAAGGCCGACTGCGAGGCGGTGGCGGGGCTGCGGCGCGCGGGCGCGATCGTGATCGCCAAGACCGTCATGCAGGAAATCGGCATGGGGGTGTTCGGCACGAACGCGCACTACGGCGCGCCGCGCAACCCGGTGAACGCGGCGCATCACACGGGCGGGTCGTCGAGTGGAAGTGGCGCGGCAATGGGCGCCGGACTGATGCCGATTGCCGTCGGCGCGGACGGCGGTGGCTCGATCCGCATTCCGGCCGCGTTCTGCGGCGGCGTCGGGCTCAAGGCGACCTTCGGTCGTGTCAGCGAACGGGGCGCGGCGCCACTCTGCTGGAGCGTGGCGTACATCGGCCCGCTCGCGGCCACGGCGCGCGACGCGCTGCTCGGCTACGCCGCGATGGCCGGCGCCGACCCGCACGATGCCAACTCGTGCAACGCGCCGCCCGTGCGCTTCGCCGATCTCGAGCGCGAGGACCTCGTCGGCATCCGGCTCGGCGTCTTCCGCCCGTGGTTCGAACATGCGAGCGCCGCGATCGTGCGCGCGTGCGACGCGCAGCTCGCGAATTTCGTGAAGCGCGGCGCGAAGGTGGTGGACGTCGAGATTCCGGAGCTCGAGACCGCACGCGTGGCGCATCTCGTGACGATCTGCGCGGAAGCGCTCAGCAGCATGAACCGCCAGGTGGGGAGCAATCGCGCGATCTTCGGCGACGAGACGCGCGCCGTGCTCGCGCTGGCGCAGCGCTTCACCGGCAGCGACTACGTGCAGGCGCAGCGGGTGCGCACGCGCGCCATCCGTCACGTCGAGGCCGCGCTCGCGCGTTGCGACGTGATCGTGACGCCGGCCACCGGGCTCACGGCGCCGCGCATCGCCGCCGACAGCGCACTCGGCGTGAGCGACGTGACGAGCGCGACCGAGATCATGCGGTTCGCCTTCCTGCTCAACTTCACCGGACATCCCGCGATCGCGTTTCCTGTCGGCGCGGACGAGCACGGCCTCCCGATTGCGATGCAGGGGTTTGGCCGAGCGTGGCGGGAGGATATTCTCCTCCGGCTCGCAGCGGCCGCCGAACGCGACGTGCCGCGCCGCGCGCCCATGATCCACTACGACCCGCTCGGGCTCAATGCCTGATGGGCACCCGTGAGTGACGCTGATCGCGCGAGGACGCTGGAGATTCGCATGCACCGACGACTTCGCATCACCCTGCTGCTCGCCGCGCTGATGATGGTTGCTGCTGCGCCCTCGGTCGTGCGCTGGGGCGACGCCGGCCACCGGATCGTCGCGGACGCCGCCGTGAGGGCGCTCCCGGCGGACATGCCTTCGTTCTTCCGCAACGCAGGCGCCCAGCTCACCTGGCTCAATCCGGAGCCGGACCGCTGGCGCGACTTCGGCGAGCAGCGGCTCGAGCCCGCACTCGCGATCGGCAGCGGCTATGACCACTTCGTGGATCTCGAGTGGGTGCCCGACTCGGCCTTCACGGCCCGCGATCGCTACGAGTACCTCGCGATCGTGAAGGCGGGCGGACACGACCAGTCGGTCGGCTTCCTCCCGTTCCGCATACTCGAGCTGCAGCAGACGCTGCGCGTCGACTTCCGGCTCTGGCGCGCCGCGACGGATGAGAGCGTCAAGCGACACCTCGAGGCGCGCATCATCAACGATGCGGGCATCCTCGGACACTACGTGGCCGATGGCGCCAACCCGCACCACACCACCATCCACCACAACGGCTGGGTCGGCGACAACCCCGATGGCTACGCCACCGATACGCGCACGCACGGACGCTTCGAGTCGGTGTTCGTTCAGTTCCACGTGTCAGCCAACGACGTGGTGCCACTCGTGACGGCGCCGCCGGTTGCGGTCACCAGCGTGCGCGACGCGACCATGAGTTACCTGCGCGCATCGGCCGCACAGCTGCGGCCGTTGTACGACCTCGACAAGGTCGAGCGCTTCGACTCGAACACGATGGCCGCGACGCACAAGGCGTTCGTCGCGACCCGGCTGGCCGCGGGCGCGACGATGCTCCGCGACCTCTGGTGGTCCGCGTACGTTGCCAGTGGGCAGCCCCTCCCCCCGCGTCCCCCTCGCTAGGTGATCGGCGCCTTCGTCCGCTTCCTCGGCCGACTCTCCGGATGGAAGGTCGTCGGCCAGCTGCCCGACATCCCGAAGTTCGTGCTGATCGGCGCGCACCACACGTCGAACTGGGACTTCATCCTGTTCCTGTGGGCGCAGGCCGCGCTGCGCATGAAGCCGCGATGGATCGGCAAGAACACGATCTTCTTCTGGCCAATGGGGGTGCTGTGGCGCGCGCTCGGCGGCATTCCGGTGGAGCGTGGTGCGCGGCTCAACGTGGTCGAGCAGGCGATCGAGACGTTCAATGCCGCTGAGCGAATGATCCTCGTGGTGAGTCCGGAGGGAACGCGGCGCAAAACGCATGAGTGGAAGAGCGGCTTCTACCACATCGCGCGCGGTGCGGGCGTGCCGGTCGTGCCCGGATCACTCGATTTTCCGACGAAGACGCTGACCATCGGCCAGCCGGTGACCCTTTCAGGGGACACCGAGGCCGACCTGGAGCTCTTCCGGACCTTCTATGCCCCTGCGCGCGGACTCAGGCCAGGGCAGGCTTCCACGATCGCCTTTTCGGAACGGAAGGCTCGCGCCGAAACTTCTTGACGGGGTGGGACCTCGGTGACATTTAGTGGGTACTTAAGGCGCCGTAGCAGTGCTCCCACCCCGTCTCGATGTCTCGTAGCCGCAGTATCCGGTTGATCGCCGTAGGCGCCATGGTATTGGCGTTCGGCGCAGCCGCAGGGGTGCTCCCGGCGCAGGGCAACAGCCGCAAGACACCGGCGCGGCTGCCAGCACCGAAGTCGCTCGCGCCCGTCAAGCCGGAGCCGATAAGCGAGCCCGAGCCCGTGATGCCGCAGGTGGCGATGCTCGCGGGAGTCATCGAGGACTCGGTGGGCGTACCGATCATGGACGCCGAGATCGCGATCCTCGGCACGAGTCTGCGCACGCGCAGCGGCACGGGCGGCACGTGGCGCATCCAGGGCGTGGTGCCGGGTCCGGTGCTCCTCTCGGCGCGGCGCGTGGGTTATCACCCGCAGACGCTCACCGTTCACCTCAAGGAAGGCGAGTCACGCGCCCTCGACCTCACGCTCAACGAGGTGGCGGCGCGCCCGTTCGTCTTGCCGGAGCAGGTGATCTTCGTGACGCCGAGGAAGTTCCGCTCCGTCTTTCACGACGGCTTCTACCAGCGGAAGCTCAACTACCCGGGTGGCACGTACTTCACGCGCGACGACATCCTGCTGCTCAAGCCGTCGGTCACGTCGGACACGTTCCGCGGCGTACCGGGCTTCTACCAGTCGCGCGACCGGCGCGGGCAGACGCAGTGGGTGGTGCGCGGTGTCAGCGGCTCGCAGGCGTGCCCGATCCGCTTCTTCATCGACGGCATCAACGTCCCGCTCCTCGGCATGTCGATCGACGAGCTGGTGCAGCCGAGCGACGTCGAGGGCATCGAGATCTACAAGGGACTCTCGACGGTGCCGGCCGAATTCTCGGGGCGCAGCCTGCAAGACGACTCGCGCTGCGGCGTCGTCGCCATCTGGACCCGGGTCACGCGCTGACGCACGTTTGTCGCTCGTCGCACGGCGTCCGGTTCCGCGTCTCCCTCCTCACACCACATCGCCATGTTCGTCGCCATCCGCTCCGCTGCCGCGGTCGTCGTTGTCGCGTGCGCGCTCGTTTCACCACTGCGTGCGCAGGCGCCCGACCTGATCGTCACGAACGCCAAGGTGCATACCGTGGACGAGAAGGCGCCGAGCGCCGAGGCGTTTGCGGTGACGAAGGGACGGATCACGTTCGTCGGCACGACAGCGGCAGCGATCAAGCTCAAGGGCGCCGCGACGAAAATGGTCGATGCCAAGGGGCAGGCGATCATTCCCGGCATCATCGACGCGCACGCCCACCTCTCGAGCCTGGCGTCGGCGCTCAAGGTGGTGGACCTGACGGGCGCCAAGTCGCTCGACGAAGTGCTGCAGCGCGTGGCGGCGCGGTCGAAGGCGACACCGGGCACGGGCTGGCTGCAGGGACATGGCTGGGACCAGAACACGTGGCCGGAGAAGATATTTCCGAACAAGTCCGCACTCGATGCCGTGGTGGGTGACCGGCCGGTGGTGCTGGGTCGCGTGGACGGACACGCGCTGTTCGCGAACTCCAGGGCGCTCGCCGCTGCGGGCATCACGGCGGCCACGAAGGACGTCGCGGGCGGCCGCATCGAGCGCGACGCGAAGGGTGAACCGACCGGCGTCTTCGTGGACAACGCGATGGGTCTCGTGTACCGCGTGGTGCCGGGGCCTTCCCCCGAGGAGTTCCGCGCATCGATCAAGGACGCGATCGCGAACGCGAATTCGTGGGGCCTCACCGGCGTGCACGATGCCGGCGTGAGCGCGGGCGAGATCGCGGTCTACGAGTCGATGGCCAAGGCGGGGGAGTACAACCTCCGCAACTACATCATGATCGCGAACGGCGCCAAGCTCGACTCGATGCTGAAGATCGGGCCGCGCTCGGACCTCCACGACGGCCACTTGTGGGTGCGCGCGATCAAGGTGCTGGGCGACGGCGCGATGGGTTCGCGCGGCGCGGCGTTGCTCGAGCCCTATTCGGACGACGCGAAGAATCGCGGCCTGCTGATCGTGAGCGAAGACCAGATCAAGGCGGTGGCGGTGAAGGCGCTCAAGGCGGGGTTCCAGGTCAACACGCACGAGATCGGTGATCGTGGCAATCGCACCGCACTCGATGCGTACGAGAAGGCGTTCGCGGAGGTGCCCACCACGGACCATCGCTTCCGCATCGAGCACGCGCAGATCCTCGACCCGGCCGACATTCCGCGCTTCGCCATGCTCAAGGTGCTGCCGAGCATGCAGTCGAGCCACCAGACGAGCGACATGAACTGGGTGGGGAATCGGCTGGGTGAGCAGCGTCTGGCCGGCGCGTATGCGTGGCGGTCGCTGCTCAAGACGGGCGTGATCATCCCGAACGGCACCGACTTTCCCGTGGAGCAGGTCAACCCGTTCATCACGTTCCATAGTGCGGTGACGCGGCAGGACGCGAAGAACCTGCCGGCGGGCGGCTGGCGCGCGCAGGAGAAGATGACGCGCGAGGAAGCGCTCAAGAGCATGACGATCTGGGCGGCCTACGCCGGATTCCAGGAGAAGGACCTGGGTTCGATCTCGGTGGGCAAGCGCGCGGACTTCGTGATCCTCGATCAGGACCTGATGACCGCACCGAACGAGAAGCTGCTCGACACGCGGGTGGTCGCGACCTACCTGGGTGGGCGCGTCGTCTACGAGAAGAAGTAGACGGCCGTCGTGGCATTGCTGGCGGCGTTCGCGTTGTTCCCGCTGCGGCGCGGATAGCTTGGTGGCGTGAAGATCATCACGCTGCTCCCGTCGGCCACCGAAATCGTCGCAGCGCTGGGCGCCACGCACCAGCTCGTCGGCATCTCGCACTCGTGCGACTACCCGGCGGAGGTCACGTCGTTGCCGCGCATGACCGCGACCGCGGTGGACTCGCACGCGAGCGCGCTCGCGATCGACCGTCAGGTGCGCGAGATCGTGGACACGGGGGCACCGCTCTACACGATCGACGCCGAGCTGATCCGCGCGGCGCGCCCCGACGTGATCGTCACGCAGGCGCTCTGCGACGTGTGCGCGGTGAGCGAAGGCGACGTACGCGCACTCGCGGCGGAGATGCGACCGTCGCCGAACGTCGTGACGCTTGACGGCAAGACGATCGAGGGGGTGTTCACCGACATTGCCAACGTCGCCGCCGCCATCGACGCGAGCGACGAAGCCGAGGAGCTGCTCGACGGACTGCGGGCGCAGCTCAAGCGCATTCACGCGACGCTCAAGGGTGCGAAGGCGCCGCGCCCACGCGTGGCGGTCATCGAGTGGACCGATCCGATCTTCGCCGGTGGGCACTGGGTGCCGGAGATGGTGGCGAAGGCGGGCGGCGTCGACGTGATCGCGAAGCCGGGCGATCACTCGACGGTGGTGGACGTGGCGGCCGTGCGGGATGCCGCGCCAGAGCTGCTCTTCGTCGGGCCGTGCGGCTATGACTTGGCGGGCGCGATCGTGGCAGCGCAGGCGCTGCTCGCGAGTGACGCGTGGGCGTGGGCACGCGGACTTCCCGTCTGGGCGCTCGATGCGAACGGGATGGTGAGCCGGCCGGGACCGCGACTCGTGGAAGGGGTGGCGGCGATGGCGTCGGCGATGCATCCCGCGCTCTTCGGTGCGCCGCTCGCGCAGCACGCGGTGCGCGTGGCATAGGGCGAATGCACGGTTGCGGAAACTCGGGCGTCGCGCCCATCGTACTGGGGAGAGAGGGACAGTGCGCGATGGTCCGAGGGCCGAGCTCCGCCGCAGGGGCTGGTTCCACCGTCGCGCCGACCAACATCCTCGCCCCCACATGCGTTCGCTCGTCTTCGCGCTCGTCGTCCCGACCCTGCTGCAGGCGCAATCACTCGAGGTAGTCAGCGGGCGGGTCCGCGCCGACTCGACGACGCCCCTCGCAGGCGCGAAGGTCGTCGTGCAGATGGCGCCGGACCGCGCCACGGACTCGACGCGCACCGATGCCGATGGCCGCTGGCAACTGAGCTTCGCGAATGGCACGGGCGACTATCTCGCGCGCATCACGCGCGTGGGATACAAGCCGCTGCGCGCGCGGTTGCGGCGCTCGGCGGATGCTGCCGCGATCGTGCTCGACACGGTACTGGATGCGATCGGCCAGAAGCTCGAACGCGTGGTCGTGTCGTCGGAGCGGCCGACGGCGGAACCCGCGCAGGTTTTCGGTCGCGGCAGTGGCGGTGACGCCGACGACATGGCGATCGGGATCACCGGCGCCCTCACCCCCGATCTCGCTGGCAACCTCAATGCGCTCGCCGGGACGATCCCGGGCATGATCGCGGGTGCGAGCGGACCGTCGGCACTCGGACTCGACGCGTCGCAAAACCAGACGCGACTCAACGGATCGTCGTTCGGCGGCAGCATGCCGAGCTGCGCGGGACCGTTCACGCGTGTGGCCACGTCGACGCTCGACCCGGGGCGTGGTGGGTTCAGTGGTGCGCAGATCGACGCCGACATGTCGCCGGGCTACATCTTTTCCAACCGCAGCCTGCGGATCACGGCCGACGGCCCGCCGACGCAGCTCAACGATCCGGTGAGCCGAGCCACGGGCGCCGCGCCCACGCGCGTGGACGCGTGCCTCGGCGCGCAGGGTGAACTCGCGTACGAGCGCTGGTTCTACAACACGGCGCTGCAGGTCAACCGTCGCGTCGCGGACGTCAGCGACCTCTTCAGCGCCGACCAATCGTTGTTGAGTGGCGCTGGGGTCGCGAGTGACTCGGCCGTGCGACTCTACGGTTCGCTGCGCAGCGCCGGGATTCCCGTCCAAGGCACCATCGCGGGCACCGCCAGCACCGACGTGACCTTCCTCGGCCGGTTCGATCACGGCAAGCCGCGCGAAGGCCAGTCGCAGGGCGTGCTCGTTGCCGCGTCGTTCGGGCAGGACAAGGGACTCGGCCTCTCGATGCGCAACGTCGGTACGGGCACGGCCCAGCAGTCGCGCGCATTCGGCATGCTGCAGGGCAACGCGACCTGGCGCTTCCGCACCGACTGGCTCAACGAGTTCCGGAGCGCGCTGAGCTGGTCGCACAAGACGACCACGCCGGACTTCCTGCTTCCGCAGGGCCGCGTGCTCGTCGGTGGCGCGCTGTCGGACGGCACCGCGACGGTGACGCCGGTGGGATTCGGCGGCAGCGCCTTCGCCAACGCCACGAACGACCTGGTCTCGTGGGAAACGATGAACGAGACGCAGCGCATCAGCGGGGCGCGGGGCGCGCACCGGCTCAAGCTCACCGCGCTGATGCGCGTGGACGCGCTGCGCACGCTGACTACCGACAACGGGCTGGGCACGTTCACCTACACGTCGCTGGCCGACCTGTCCGCCGACCGGCCGTCG
>JANYHJ010000084.1 GCA_025359135.1 Gemmatimonadota bacterium
CGCCGCCCGTTGTGCGGTCCATCCGTCACGGGTACCGTACGAAAGACACCTGACCCGAGGCCACGATGACCGCCGTCCTCATCCCACTCGATGGTTCACGCTTCGCCGAATCGGCGTTGCCGCTGGCCCTGACCGTCGCCACCACCCTCGACGCCGACCTCCACCTCGTGCGCGTCCACGAGCTCATGGCCATGCCGGCCATGGACGCCATCACCCCGATGCCCGTGATCGACGCGGCTTTCGAGGAAACGTCGCGCGCCGCGCATCGCTCGGAACTCGAGACCTCCGCCGCTGACCTGCGCAAGCTCTCGCGTCGCACGGTGCACGCCGCGCTCCTCGAGGGAAGCGTGGTGCACGCCATCGCGGAATACGCACGCGTCAACCGCGTCGCCGTCATCGTCACGAGCACGCACGGCCGGACCGGCTTCGCCCGCGCCGCCTTGGGCTCCGTGGCCGAGGAACTCGCACGCAATGGCGGCGTCCCGGTGCTGCTCGTGCATCCGGGCGAGGGCACCCCACCGGCCGCTCCGCCAACACTCTCGCACGCACTCGTGCCGCTCGACGGCACTCCGCTCGCCGAGTCCGCGATCACACCGGCGCTCACGCTGCTGAGCGGGAAGCGGACGCTCACGCTCTTCCGCATGGTGGCCCCAGTCACCGTGGACCTCGCGCCCACGCCGATGCCGATGGCGCTCACCGACCCGGCCGCGCTCGAGGCGGAGATGGCGGCGGCACGCGCGTACCTCGAACGGACGGCAGACACGATCCGCGCGAAGGGGGTCACCGTCAACGTCGAGGTCTCGGCCAACGTCGCGACACCGTCCGCCATCGAGGACGCGGTCGCCACGCATCACCCGGACTTCGTCGCCATTGCCACGCACGGCCGAAGCGGCCTCATGCGCCTCATTCTCGGAAGCGTGGCGGAGTCGCTGGTGGCGCGGCTCACGGTGCCGGTGCTCGCCTTCCATCCATTGCACGCGTAATCACGCGCGGTCGTCGCGCAACGGCGCGGTGCACGCCCCCCTCTTGCGTTCCGGCTATTAGTTCTACATTGTAGAACTATGTCCACTCCCTATCTCGGCGACTTCGAGATGCTCGTCGCCCTCGCCGTCGCCCGGCTCGCACCCGATGCGTACGGCGTCTCGATCCAGCGCGAGATCACGGCGCGAACGCCGCGCTCCGTGACCCTGGGCGCCGTGTACGCGACGCTCGTGCGGCTCGAGGACAAACGACTGCTCGCGGCGTCGGACTCCGCGCCCACCGGCGAGCGCGGCGGGCGCTCGCGCCGGGTCTACACGCTCACCGCCGCGGGCAAGAAGGCGATCGCGCGCTCGCACGACGCGGTGCGCCGGATGATGGATGGACTCGAGACGGCGCTGGGTCATGCGTGAGCCGGCGCCGTTGACCCGCGGCGATGCCCGCCTGCTCGCGGCCGTCACGTGGCTCGTACCCGCGCCCTATGGCGACGCGATCGCGGGCGACCTCGCGGAGACGTGGGCTGCGGGCGAAAGCGACGCGCATGCGAGCGACGCGATCGATGCGGTTGGCCAGTGTTGGGGCGCGCTCGGTGCGCGCGTGGTCACGCGCCACCGCGCGCCACTCGCGGTCGGCGCCGTCTTCGGCGCGTGCACGCACCTGGGCGCGTGGGCGCTCTGGCGCGCGATCCTTGCCCACGTGCCGCTGCGCGCCGACCATCCACCGCACCTGGCGTGGATGCTGGGCACGTCCATCGTCGCCGCAGCCATCGCGGCGCTTGGCTGGCAGCTGGGCTCTGCAATGCGTGCTCGCACCGCGCCACCGGAGTCGCTCGCATGAAGTGGGTCAAGGTCATCGGTGGCGGACTCGTGGCCCTCGTTGGCGTCGGCCTGCTCGCGCTCTTCGCCCTGAGCCATCGCGCCGACGCGGGCCGCATGGGCAGTGCGGTGGACATCGCGCGACCGCCTGCCGAAGTGCGCCGCTGGTTCACGGAGCCTGACAAGCTCACGCAGTGGGTCGGCTGGCTGGTCGAGGTCAAGTCCGTGGGCGCGACCGCTGCCGGGCCGGGCGCCCAGCAGGAGTGGTTCATGCAGGACCCGCGGGACGGCGGCAAGCGCTCGTCGTTCGTGCGCACCCTCTCCGCCGAGGACGACTCGAGCATGACGATCAGCATCGGCATGCCCGCGATGTTCGAGGGGCGGAGCACCGCAACCTTTCGCGCGCTGCCCGGCGGCGGCACGCGTCTCGTCAGCGAATCGAGATTCACCTACGCCACGGTGTTCTGGCGCTTGCTGGAACCGCTCGTCACGCCGGAGGCGCAGAAGAAGGAAGTCGAAGACCTGGCGCGTCTCAAGGCACGCATCGAGGCAAGCCAGATGTCGCCCACCGCCATCACCAGCGCCACGCCGTCCCGCTAGCGTCGCGCACCCCTCTCGCTGGAGCATCGTCATGACCTGTCGTGCGTCCGTTCGTCTGCTGCGTCTCGCGGTACTCATCGCATTCGCCGCCTGCGCGCGGCCGGCACAGGGCCCTCCATCCGTCGAGGGCACGTGGAACGTCGCCGGCGCCACTCTCGGTGGTCGCGAGTTACCGGCCGCGGTGTTCGCCAACACTCCGCTGCTGCTCGACCACGGGCGCTACCGGTTCCAGACCGACAGCGGCGAGTACCGGGTGATGCCCGATGCGTCGCCCGCGGCGATGGACGTGGTCGGTCACAAGGGACCGAACGCCGGCAAGACGATCCCGACGATCTTCAAGATGCAGGGCGACACGCTCGTCATCTGCTATGACCTGGCCGGCGCCGTGCGGCCCACGGAGTTCGCGTCCGCCGCCGGTTCCCGCCATTTCCTCGCCCGCTACGTCCGCGCGGGCAAGTAGCCGTCACCTCAAGGAGTACCGATGCAACTCGGAGCGTTTTCTCTCAGTCTGGCCGTCAAGGACCTCGCCGCCTCTCGCGCCTTCTACGAAAAGTTCGGCTTCACCAAGCTTGGCGGGAACGGCACCAACTGGCTCATCCTCAAGAATGGCACGACGGTCATCGGCCTCTTCCAGGGGATGTTCGAGAAGAACGCGCTGACCTTCAATCCCGGGTGGGATCAGGGCGCCCAGAACCTCCCCGAGTTCACCGACGTGCGCGAGCTGCAGAAGCAGCTCCTGGCGGCGGGGATCGCCATCGCGCCCATGGCCGATGCGGCGACCACCGGCCCCGCCTCGTTCATGGCCATGGACCCGGACGGCAACCCGATCCTGGTGGACCAGCACCGCTGACCGGCCGGGTTTCGCCCGCGTTCAAACCCGGCGAGCCGCGGCGCTGTCCTAGGGAAGAGTTCGGGCACGGCAGCCCGCACCGTCCCCCGCGCCCCGGCTCCCCATGCGGCACCTCACGTTGGCATTGCGCACGCTGCGCAAGACGCCCTTCGTCACCACCATCGCCGTGCTCTCGTTGGCCTTGGGGCTCGGCGCGAACGCCGCCATCTACTCGCTCTTCGACCAGCTGCTCGCCCGCAAGTTGCCGGTCCGCGCCCCCGACGAGCTGGTGAGCCTCGCGACCCCGGGCCCCAAGCCGGGCAGCGACAGCTGCAACCAGTCGGGCGGCTGCGACGAAGTCATGAGCTATCCGATCTTCCGGGACCTCGAGCGCGCGGAGACGGGGCTCTCGGGACTCGCGGGCTTCCGCATCACGACGGCGAGCGTGAGCCTGCGCGACCAGCCCTTCACGGCGGACGCGGCGTACGTCTCGGGCGGCTACTTCAGCACGTTGGAGCTGCTTCCGCAACACGGACGGCTCATCGGGCCTGCCGAAGACGACCGGCAGGGTGCGCACTTCGTGGCGGTGCTCTCGCACGATCTCTGGGTGACACGCTTCGGCGCCGACCCGGGCGCCATCGGTCGCACGATCACGATGAACGGCCAGTCGCTCGAGATCATCGGCATCGCCCCGGAGTCGTTCACGGGCACCACAACCGGCTCGCGCATCATGCTCTACGTCCCCATCACGATGCGCCGGGTGCTCTCGGGCTCGACCACCAACCGGATGTACGAGGATCGGAGCGTCTACTGGCTCTACGCCTTCGGTCGTCGCAAGCCGGGCGTCACGCTCGCTCAGGCGGCGGCCGGCATCGAGGCGGCCTATCGTCCCATCATCAACGATGTCGAGGCGCCGCTCCAGAACGGCATGAGCGCGCAGACGCTCGTCACCTTCCGCAAGAAGCCGATCAACGTCGTCGAGGGGAGCCGCGGCCAAAGCTCGATCCACCGCGAGGCGAAGGCGCCGTTGCTGCTCCTGCTGGGCGTGACCGGTATCGTGCTGCTCATCGCTTGCGCGAACATCGCCAACCTCCTGCTCGCCCGTGGCGCGGCCCGCGCCACCGAGATGGGCGTTCGCCTTGCGCTCGGCGCATCCCGCGCGCAGCTCGTGACGCAGCTGCTGACCGAGTCACTGTTGCTCGCGTTCGCGGGGGGCGTGGCGAGCCTGCTCGTGGCGCAGTGGACGCTCGGCGCCATCGGCACGATGCTGCCGGCCACGGCCACCGAATCGATCATCCTCAAGCTGGAGCCGCGCGTGATCCTCTTCTCGAGTGCGCTCGCGCTCGCGACGGGTGTGCTCTTCGGTCTCTTCCCGGCGCTGCACAGCACGCGCGCCGACCTCATCTCGACGATCCGCGCCGGTGCGAGCCAGATCACCGCCGGCCGCGCCGCGAGCCGCTTTCGCCACGCCCTCGTCACGGTGCAGATCGCGCTCTCGATGGCGTTGCTCATCTCGTCGGGCCTCTTCCTGCGCAGCCTGCGCAACGTGACCCGCGTCGACTTGGGCGTCCGCGTGAACGACATGGTCACCTTCAGCATCAGCCCGGAACGCGCCGGCTACGACACCCTGCGCGCCACCGCCTTCTTCCGGCAGGTGGCCGAGAAGTTGGCGGCGATCCCCGGTGTCACGGCGGTCACCGAAGCGCAGGTGCCGCTGCTCGAGGGCGAGAGCTGGGGCAACAGCGTCAGGGTCCAGGGCTTTCCGCACGGACCCGACGTCGACAACCAATCGCGCTACAACGTCGTCGGTCCCGCCTACTTCGCCACCATGGGCGTGCGGCTCGACGCGGGCCGCGAATTCACCGACGGCGACGCGATGGGGGGCGCCAAGGTCGCGATCATCAACCAGGCGTTCGCCGAGAAGTTCCGGCTCGGCCGCGACGCCGTCGGCAAGTTCATGGTCAATCGCGACAGCGGTGCCCTCGACATGCAGATCGTGGGCGTGGTGCCGAACGTGAAGTACAGCAGCGTCAAGGATTCCATCCCCGCGGTGTTCTACCTGCCGTCACACCAGGAGTCGCGCCTCTACTCCCTTCACTACTACGTGCGCACGTC
Source organism: Gemmatimonadota bacterium (assembly GCA_025359135.1). Classification (GTDB taxonomy): domain Bacteria; phylum Gemmatimonadota; class Gemmatimonadetes; order Gemmatimonadales; family Gemmatimonadaceae; genus JACPPC01. The sequence goes on from JANYHJ010000084.1 coordinate 5,338, forward strand.
GCTCGATGGTGGGGCGTTGCTCGGCACGATCCGCACCATGCTCGCGGGGCTCGCCCCGAAGGTCCCCGTCGAGGACCTCAACACGATGCCGCAGCGCATCCTCGACAACATCTTCCTCGATCGCGTGATCAGCCTGCTCACGGCCGCCTTCGCCTGCATCGCGACGCTGCTGGCCGGCATCGGCCTCTATGGCGTGCTGGCCTACTCGGTGGCGCAGCGCACGCGCGAGATCGGCGTGCGCATGGCGCTCGGCGCCGACGCCGCGGGGGTGCGACGCCTCGTGCTGCGGCAGGTCGGCGGCATGCTGCTCATCGGGGGCACGCTCGGCGTCATCGCGGCCGTCGGCATCGGAGCGGCCGCGCGTTCGCTCCTCTACGGCATGGAAGGCCAGGACCCGCTCACGTTCGGCATCGCGATCGCCCTGCTCGCGGCCATCGCCTTCGGCGCCGGCTGGGTGCCGGCGCGTCGTGCCTCGCTCGTCGACCCGATGCGCGCGCTGCGCTACGACTGATGGATATCGCCCGACTCCCGGTCAAGCGCCGCGGTCGCTCCTTCGCGATCGGGGGAGCCGTGCTGGCACTGCTCATCGCCACCGGTGCGCTGCTCGGCCTCAAGCCCGCCGCGCCCGCCGTCGAACGCAACGCGATCCTCGTCGACTCGGTGCGACGCGGTGATGTCGTGCGCGAAGTGCGCGGACAGGGCACGCTCGTGCCCGAGAAGATCCGCTGGATCACGGCGCAGGCCTCGGCGCGTGTCGATCGACTGGGCGCCGAGTCGGGGCGCCAGGTGCGCGGCGGCGAGCTGCTGCTCTCGCTCTCCAATCCCGACCTCCGCATCCAGACGATGCAGGCCGAGCAGCAGGTGCAGCAGGCCGAGATCGCGCTGCTCTCGTTGCGCACGACGCTGCGCAGCCAGCTGCTCACGCAGGAAGGCACCGTCGCGACGACACGCACGCAGTTCCTCACCGCCTCCGCCGACGGCGCCGCGGCCGACTCGCTCGTCGCACGGCGGCTCATGTCCACCAACGACGCCGCCACGCGACACGCCCTCGCCGAGGAACTCACGGTGCGCCTGCGGGTCGAGCGCGACCGGCTCGAGTTGCTGCGGCAGGGCATCGACTCGCAGGTGGCGGCGCAATCCGCGCAGGTGATGCAGCTGCGTGCGATCGCCGCCAACCAGCAGGCGCGCCTGCGTTCGCTCGAAGTGGTGGCGCCCGAAGACGGCGTCCTGCAGGACATGACGCTGCAGCTGGGCCAGTGGGTGCCCGAGGGCACGACGCTCGCAAAGATCGTGCAGCCCGGCAAGCTCAAGGCGGTGCTGCACGTGCCGGAGTCCCAGGCCAAGGACGTGCTCCTGGGCCAGAGCGCGCTCGTCGACACGCACAACGGCGTCGTGCGCGGTCATGTGGCGCGCAAGGATCCGTCGGCGCAGGCGGGTTCGGTGACCATCGACGTCGCACTCGACGGTCCGCTGCCGGCGGGCGCCGTGCCTGACCTGGGCGTCGACGGCACGATCCAGGTCGAGCGCATGGACAAGGTGCTGTTCACCGGCCGGCCAGCCGGTGCCGCCGGTGCCGGTACGTCCGCGCTCTTCAAGCTCTCCCCGGGCGGCGACGAGGCGGTGCGCGTCCAGGTGGAGCTTGGCCGCGTCTCCGTGAATGCCGTCGAGATCATTCGCGGCCTTGCGCCGGGCGACCGCGTCATCGTGTCCGACATGTCGCAACTCATCAGCGCGCCCCGCGTGCGCATCCGCTGAACTTCCCCCGCCCACTCACGCCATGACCATTCCGACCCGGGACAGCGCGCTCATTCGCATGTCCGCCATTCGCAAGGTGTTCCTCACCGACGAAGTCGAGACCCACGCGCTTGACGACGTCCATCTCGAGATCCGGAATGGCGAGTACGTCGCCATCTCCGGCCCATCGGGCTGTGGCAAGACGACGCTGCTCTCGCTGCTCGGCCTCCTCGATGCCCCGAGCAGTGGCGAGTACTGGCTCGCCGGTGAGGACGTCTCGAGCTTGGGCGCCGCCGAGCGTTCGCGCGTAAGGAACCGTCAGATCGGCTTCATCTTCCAGGCCTTCAACCTGATCGGCGACCTCACCGTGGCGGAGAACGTGGAGTTGCCGCTCACCTATCGCGCGATGGCCACCGACGAACGCCGCGACCGCGTCGCACGGGCGCTCGAGCGCGTGGGCATGTCGCACCGCGCGAAGCACTTCCCGACGCAGCTCTCCGGCGGCCAGCAGCAGCGCGTGGCCGTCGCACGCGCGGTCGCGGGTGATCCCGCGATCCTCCTCGCCGACGAACCGACCGGCAACCTCGACTCGAAGAACGGCGAAGCGGTGATGGGGCTGCTGCAGGAGCTCCACGCCAACGGCGCGACGATCTGCATGGTCACCCACGACGAGCGCTACACACGGCACGCCGATCGCGAGGTGCACCTCTTCGACGGCAAGGTGGTCGAAGCCGTCTCGACGGCGCTCGCGCGTGCGTGAGCGCTCGAGCGCCGCGCGCTACGCGCCGCGCGTTACGCAGTCGTCCAGTACGCGCTCGCCAACCACGGGCTGAGCGCGTAGGTCACGAGCGTTTCGTACGCGCGTTGCCGGTCGATCAGGCCGGCCGTGAGAATCCCGACAGCGCCGGCGCCCTGCTTGGTGTTGTGCGCATTGGCCACGCGGTCCATCGCGTGGCCGAGCTCGACGCCGCGGCGTACAAGCGCCGCCACCTCGGGCGGCAACGGCATCGCGAGCGAGCCGCCAACACCCGAGCGACCGCTCGGGTCCACAGCCACCGCCCAGGCGCAGGTGCGCATCGTGCCGTCGCCCAGCTCGACGCAGCCGCCCTCGAGTCCGATCGCCAGCGTGGCGCCAAGCGCCCGCAACGCCCCCTCGGCCCGCGTGCGCGCTCCGAGGATCGTCGCGTCGTCGCCCATCGGTTGGTCCGCCACGCCACTCGGCACGCTCACCCCCTGCACCGCGCCGGCGGGGGCAATACGCGCGAGCACCGCCGCCACGGCCGCGACCTTCACGGGATTGGTGGATCCCACGGCGACGCGCGCGAACGGCGACGCGCCGGTCACAGCTGCGTCATCCAGCTCAGCTTCACGACGAGCTGCCGCCGGTCAGGCAGCGCATTCGGGTCGAACAACCCGTTGCCGAAATTCTTGCCGTCGTTGTAGACCACGAACACGTAGCTGAGCGGCGCCCACTCCCACGCGTAGCGCACGTTGAGCGTGCCGCGGCCGGCGTCGGTGTTGTGCTGGTAGAAGCTGGTGAGGTTCATGCGCGGCGTGAGCCCGACGCGAACGAGCGGCTGGAAGAGGTAGGCGCGCACGTCCGGTCCGCCGCCCGTGAACGACGTGCGCAACGCAGAAGCTTCGATCGAGAAGCGCGGGCCGGGGCTGAACCGGCTCGAGAGGGTGAGCTCGGTCAGTTGGCGATCGAAGTACGGCCCCACCACCACGCCGGCACCGACGGACACCGCCTTGGACTGGTCCGATTGCGCCGTCAGGCTCGCGCGCGCGTAGTCGTACTGCCCGACCGGCACCGTCACGCCGATCACCGGTGCGAAGCTCGACGTCGGCCGCTGCGCCGTCGACACGATGCCCATGGTCACGACGCCGCCGTCCTGCAGCTGCAGCGCCGCGCTCCAGTCGGCGTACGCATCGGTGAGCGCGCGCGTGCTCGTGCTCGTGAAGAGCTGGTTGTCCATCACCCACGTGATGCCGCGCATCCAATCGGGCCGCCAGTCGGGCCGCCAGTCGTAGCGGAAGACGGGCCGCACCATCGTCGCATCCGTGCGCGAGACGAACCCCGTCGCGGGGTCGTAGTCCTTCGTGATCACGCCGGCCGTCACGAACCAGCTCGCCGTGCCTGTTTCCCTCGCGAGCCGCGCGAACGCCGCGTAGCCATCGCGTGCCGCGCCCGTACCGGTGGCGCGCACCATCGACACGAATCCCTGCACGTTGAGCGTCTCGCTCACGCGCGTGAAGCCGTCGATCGAGCCCACCACGCTCTGCGTCGCGCCCGCACCGGCGTGCGGGTCGCCCAGGCGAGTCGCGATCAGCCCGCCCACCTTGCCCGAGAGCCCGAGGTTGTGCTCGTACCGTGCCACGCCGAACGTGGCCGCACCGATCGATCCGTCGAACGCGCCACTCTGCCGCACGATCATCCCCGCCGCCGTGCGTTCGCCTCCGCGATAAACGAAGCGCGCCCCGGCGTCGATGGGCAGCGGCACGCCGTTGCTGTCCAACCCCACGCGCCGCGAGAAGAACGGTCGGATGAAGAACGCCTGGTCGAACGCCGCGCCGAGTCCGGGGCTGAAGAGCGCCGCGTTCTCCTGGAAGAACGGACGACGTTCGGGGAAGAACACCGAGAACCGCTTGAGGTTCACCACCTGCCGGTCCACGTCCGCCTGCGCGAAGTCGGTGTTGGCCGTCAGGTCGAGTACCGCGTTGGGGGTCGGCGCCCACGTCACCTCGCCGCCATACCGGCCGAGGGGACGCTCGAAGCTCGCGCCCGTGCCCTCACTCGTGATCTCGCCGATCGAGTACGGACGGAAGCGGATGTTGGTCGACGGCGGCGGCGGTTCCAGTCCCACCAGTTCGCCCATGTAGGCCGTCCGATGCGGACTGCTCGCGCGCGTCCACGGACTCCAGCCACTGAACTCGTTCGTGCGGCGCGCCATGCGGTAGGCGTTCATCAGCCACGGCCGGCCGTCGTTCACGTAGCGCAGCGACTTCCACGGAATCGCCAGCTCGGCCGTCCAGCCCGAGTCCGTGCGCTGCGACTGCCCACGCCAGAGCGCATCCCAGCTCTCGTTGAAGTCCTGCCCGCCGTCGAATATCTCGACGTCCTTGAGCGTTCCCCACGGCGTGAGCTGGAAGGCCTGGTTGTACTTGCCCGCTGCCGTTGGATCCAGCGTCACGCCGAAGAAGTCGTTCGGGCCGAACTCGTAGTCGCGGCGGAAGTCCTGCACGCGCACGCCGGCGAGCCCGAGCGAATCGCCGGCGAAGAGCCCGACGTAGAGATATTCCGCGTCGAACAGCACGCGCAGCGTCGCGCGATGCTCGCTCGGCCGCCCGATGTTGGGCTCCACCTGCGTCATGCGCACGATGCTCGGCGCCGTCAGCCAATCGGGCTCGTCGAGCTTGCCGTCGACCGTGATCGGGCCCGTTGCCCGCTTCGCCTCGAGCCGCAGACGCGGATTCGGCGGAGGAAGGTCCGGGCCCTGCGCCCGGAGGGCGACGGGCGAGAGGCTGGCCGCGAGGGCGAGGGCGATGATGGCGAAGCGCATTTCAGGGGTGCATCCTATCGGCACGATGCCCGCGCCGTCCACCCGCACCGCACTCGCCGACTCGTCCCGCGCGCCGCGCCTCGGTGGGCGCCTCTGGCTGGACTTCGTCAACAGCGACGACGAGCACCGCGGGCGCCGCGTCGAACACCTCACCGACTTCGCGACCTGGACGCACTGGCTCGCCGACGCCGGTGTGCTCGACGCCGAACGCGCCGCGCAACTCGAACGTCGCGCGCTCGAACAACCGATGGGCGCCCAAGCGGCCCTCGTCGACGCGCGCCGCGTGCGCAACGCGTTGCGCACGCTGGCCGAGCGCGGCGCAACGCAGGAACGCGCACGCGACGGCGCGCTCGCCGAAATCAACCGGGTCCTCGGCCGCTCGGCAGGCACGCGCAGTGTCGAGGCGGGGCCGGCCGGCTTCGCGCGCAGCTTTCGCGCTGGCGGCGACGTCTTCGGTGGCCTGCTGCTCGCGATCGTGGAGAGCGCCGCCGAGGCGCTTGTGGCCGGCGAGATCGCCCGCGTGAAACGCTGCCAGGGTCAGGGCTGTGCGCGCGTCTATCTCGACCTCACGCGCAACCGGTCGCGGCGCTGGTGCGCCATGGCCGACTGCGGCAATCGCGCCAAGGCAGCGCGGCACCGCTCGCGGCGGCAGTCGCCGCCGGGCACACGCGAGCCTACGCCGCTTCGCCCTCGCTCGCGGGCACGGTCGCGTCGTCGCGGCTCTTGATGTAGCCCATGTCCACCGCGTAGCCCACGAGCTTCTTCTGCAGGATGCGTCGGCCGCGGAAGAGGCGCGACTTGACCGTACCCTCGGGCACGCCGAGGATGCCCGCGATCTCCGCGTAGCGGAGCTGGTGCAGGTCGGAGAGCACCACCGCCGCGCGATACTCGTCCGGCAATCCGGCGATGGCGCGCGTGATCTCGTCGTCGAGGAACGAATCGTAGAAGCGCCCTTCGGGATCCACTTCGCCGATGGCCTCGAACGACGTCCAGCCATCCTCGGTCTCGACGGGCTGCACCTCGCGCGCATCGATGCGTCGCTTCCGGCTCACGAAGACGTGAAAGAGGATCGTGAAGAGCCAGGCGCGGATGTTGGTGCCGAGGTGGTACTGCTCCCAGCGCTCGAAGGCGCGCAGGATCGTGTCGGAGACGAGGTCCTCGGCGTCATCGCGCGAACGCGAGAGCTTGAGCGCGAACGAGTAGAGCGCATCGAGGTGCACGAGCGCCTCGGTTTCGAACTGCGCGCGGCGCGCGTTGCGTGCGGCACCCGACGTCGTGGCCCGACCTTCGGGGCGCGCATCCGGGCGCGCCTCCCGGTCGGTGGCTGCGATGCGCACCTGTTGCAGCAGCTGTTCGTCTCGCGTCTGGAACATTCCGGTAGTCTCCGTCGTGCCGAACTCCGTTCAGTGGGGGCTCGCGGCGGACCCGATGTCCGCCGTGTCCCCGCGTCACCCGGTGAGGGCGCCGTCCTTGACGTGCATGCCGACGTACTTCTTGAGGTCCTCGGCAATCCCCTGCAGCACCGCGCCATCGCGCTTGACGCGCGACATCAGTACCGCGCCCTCGAGCGTGGCGATGATGAACCGCGCCATGCGCGCCGTGTCCACTTCGTCGACCATACGCGGACGAGCTTCCCAGAGCAGCGACTGGATCTGGCTCGCCCAGCGCTCGAACACTGTCTCGATGCGGGTGCGGAACCCCTCATGCGCGTCGGCGAGCTCCGAGGCCAGTGATCCGAACGTCGACCCACCGCGCCAGCCACGCTCGGCCTGCGACGCCACGAGCGAGTCGATGAAGAGCGCGAGCCGGTCGAGCGGATCGATCATCGGCTCGCGCAGGATCGCGAGTCCGCGTTCGGCGAAGCGCTCGAACTGGCGGTTGAGCACCTCGTAGCCGAGTTCTTCCTTGCTCTTGAAGTAGTGATAGAAGTGGCTCTTTCCCGAGAGACCGGAATGACGAATGACATCATCGACCGAGGTCTGCGAATAGCCACGCTGCGCGATGAGCTGCGCAGCGGCATCGAGGATCTGGGTTCGCCGATTGTTCACATAGGAATAATAGGACCAATCGGTCCTAGTGTCAATGCTGCTACAGATTGTCGTTAACTGATTGTTGTTAATACTGTTACGGCGTTGGCCAATTTTCAATAGACAGCAAATTGGACCGATTCGGACCGATTCTAGTACTATGCGGTCCTAGCAGAAAGGACCGGATCAGGAACGGACGGGCTGCCACCGATTGGTGCCAACCCACAGTTTCCCCGGTTCCTGCGTCACAGTCGCGCACGCTGCGAGCGCGCACCGTTGACGGATGACGCTCGCGACTCCTTCCCGTCCACGCACCGCCGTGAGCCCTGACGCCGATCGCCCTGCCGCACCTCGCGAGGTGGTCGTCACGCGCACCTATCTGCGGCTGCTGCGTCCGGCGGACCTCAAGTCAGCCAAGCGCACCGATGATCGGCTGTCGTTCGTCCCACTCGACGATGCGAGCGTCGAGCGCTCGCGCCATTTCTATCGCGCCATTGGCGACGCCTGGCACTGGCACGATCGCAACAAGTGGAGTGACGACGAGTACGCCAACTACCTGGCGCGCCCCGGCATCTCGCTCTGGGTGCTGCGCTTCGGGAGCGAAGACGCCGGCTACGTCGAGTACGAACGGCATCCCGATGGCTCGATCGAGATCGCCCTCTTCGGCCTGATGCCGCGCTACACGGGTCGTGGCTTCGGCAAGCACCTGCTCACCGTGGCCGCGGAGCAGGCCTGGAGCCGCAAGCCGCACATGGTGTGGCTCCACACCTGCACGCTCGACTCGCCGCGCGCGCTGCCCAACTACAAGGCCCGCGGCTTCGTGCCGTTCCGCGAGGAGCGCTACACCGCCGTCATCAGCGGCTGAACCGCCGGGCGCGTCGCGTCAGCGCCCGCGCCGCTTGCCGAACTTGCCCTTCTTGCGGCCAATGCCACCCGGCCCGCCGCGATCGTCGCGGCGCGGCGGGCCGCCGCCGCTCCCGCCGGAACGCCCCTCGCGATGCGACTCGAGCGCACGCTTGTGCCGGTGCACGTCACGCTCGCCACGGCGTTCGTCCACCTCACGTGCGCGCGAATCCCGCTGCGCCTGCGACTGCGCCCGCGCCGCCTCGAGCTCCTCGTCCGTCCATGGCCGGTCGAGTACGTCGTGCAGCTCCTCGAGCGAACGCGCGCGCACCGCCCCGCGCGCACCACGCAGCACGACGAAGCGCAGCGGCCGGTCGAGCTCCGGCAGTTCCTCTGCCACGAGGCCGCGGGCTTGGCGTTCGTGCAACCGGAGGCGCGCCACCGCCGTGCGCACGCCGTCGACGTCCTCGATGTCGTAGTCGATCGGCGAGGCCTTGCCGCGGATCTCCGCCGCACCGGGCAGCGCCGCCAATCGTGCACGCGTCGCCTCGTCCACGAAGTCGGAGAGAATCAAGCGAAGCGGCGCGGCCCGCACGTCGGCAATCGAGCGCGCGTCGCCCAATTGCGCCGCATACCACGCCGCGAGGTCGTGTTGCGAGAGGGGCGGCGTCTCGCCACCCGACCGACGCCAGCACGCGCGCACCTCGTCGATCGCGAGCTGGTTCCGCTTGACCGCGGCGTGCCGCGCCTCGCCGCGCGCCAGTGCGTCGGCCACGAGCGCTCGCGCCTGCACGGCGTGCGCCTCGGGCCACGGCTCCGCGATCGCTTCCGTCTCCCGCTCCAGCTCGAAGCCGAAGTAGTCGAGGCGCCGCATCAGCACGAGCGGATTGTCCTTGCGCCGTCCCTCGAACGCGAGCTTCGCGGGACGCCCGGTCGCGTAGCGACGAATCAGGTCGGGCGCGAGTTGCGTGCCCTCGATGCCAGCCCGCGCCACCCCGAAGCGATCGGCGAAGTAGCGCAAGGATCCCGCGATCGCGCCCCAGCTGCCGCAGACGCTCGTGCGCGAGACGCGCGCATCATCGCCACTCGCCGTGCGCTCATCGATCACGAGGTCGAACGGCATGTAGCGCGCGAGCAGCTGCCCGAAGCGCTGGCGCACGGGCTCGCCCGCGCGCGTCAGTGCCCCCGGCAACGGTAGCCCCACACCGCGATACACCGACGCCATTGCGAGCGCCGTGTCCTCGAGCGACTTGACCAGCACGCCGCGACGCTCCGCCCAGTGCTCCACGCTCTCGTCGAACTGGTGGCGCGGCAATCCGTACACCTCACCCACGTACCCGCAGCGCGTGAACGCCTCGGCGTACACGTTGTACGCGGTGAGGTGATCGCTCCCCGGCACGATCAGTCCCTCGAGGTCGCGCTCGTCGCGCGTCATCCGGTGCAGGCTGTCGATGCTCGCCATCACCGCGAGGTAAGGCAGCAGGTCGTCTTCCGCATGCACGATCAGCTCGGCCCACGGCCGGTCGACCGGCAGCTTCTCCACCTCGCGTCCGTAGCGCGTGAGCCGCCCATCCTCGATGACGCCACGCGCCTCGAGGTGATCCAGCGCCTGGCGATACGCCAGCTTGTCGAGCGGCACCGGCAGGTCGAGTTCATCCGCACGCACGCCGAGTGCCGCACAGGTGAGCGCGACACGCTCCGAGTCGCCCGCCAGCTGGAATTCGGGCGCCGTCGCGCGCAGCGATTCGAAGTGGAGGTCGCGGTCGCTGAGGATGAACACGCGCCCGCCCTCCACGCGGCCGTGCACGCGCCCCGCCATCTGCAGGATCTCGTTCGCGCCCAGGTTCACCTTGGTGAGCACATTCTTGCCGCGCTCGACCACGTTCGTGAATCGCGTGTCGTCGATGATGACCGTGTCGAGGCCGCGCACGTTGAGCGCGCTCTGCCCCGCCGCCGTCATCGCGAGGAAGAACGGCCGCGGCGCGCCCTCGCCCTCGAGAAAGGGCCGGATGATGCGGATCGGCTCCCCGCCGTGGTAGTGCGCGCTGGTCAGGCGCGGATAGCGCTCCGCCACTTCGCCGGCGACCTGCTCCACCCCCGCGCGCGTCGGCATGAACATCCCCACGCCGCGCCGCTCGCGGACCACCTGCTCGAGGAACTTCTCGTTGAGGAACTCGATCGGGCTCTTGCGAACCACCTTCACCGTCGCGCGCTTGTCCTCGTCGAAGGCGAAGACCTGAAGCACATGGGCCGAATTCAGGTAGCGTGAATAGAACGCGGGATCGACCGTCGCCGAGAGCCAGATGTAGCGGCAGCCCGCGCGCTTGCCGAGCGCGAGGCAGAGTTCGAGTTCGGCGGACGTCTGGTGGATCTCGTCCACCACGAGCGTGTCGCGCGACGTGATGTCGCCATCCTGGAACCAGCGGCGCGCGATGCCGGTGGTGACGATCACCACGTTCCAGCTCGGCGTCTCGGGCGTGGCTTCGCGTTCGCGATTGACGACGCCGACCTTGAGCTCTTTCGTGCCAAGGATGGTCTGCGCGATGGGTCGCACGGCGAGCGTCTTGCCCGTGCCCGTGCCGGCTACGATGCCGAACCCCTTGCCGCTCGCGGCCGCGGCCATCAGCTCGGCCTTGTGGTGCTTGAGGAGGTACGTCTCGAGCTCGAGGTGCACCGCGAGTTCGATCGTTTCGCAGGCCGCGCGCGTCGGCGCGATGACGATCACCCGTCCGGTCGGCGGCGTGGCGGCGCGAAAGGCGGCGGGGTCCGGCGGGAGGTACTGGTCGCGGATGGAGCGGATCAGCCCGTCGCCGGTGGTCATGTGTCCAAGATACGACCGTGCCGCGCGAGGCGCGCCATGCGAAGCGCGTGCGCTATTCGGGGCGCTGCGGCTTCTTGCGCGGCTTCTCGGGCGCCGGAGCCGGCACAGGCTCGGGCTTCACCGTGACAGGCTCGGTTGGCTTGATCAGCGAGGCCACCGGGCCGTCGCACTTGCCGTCGCCATCCTTGTCGAGGCAGAGGTCGGTCGCGAGCCAGGTCTCATCGCACTTGCCGTCGCGGTTGCGATCGATGCACACCGCGGAGAGCGCGCTGCCGGCGCGGAACGCGCCGGCTTCGATCAGCCCGGGCACATCGCGGCGCGCGTCGTCACACTTGCCGTCCTTGTTGGCGTCGATGCACCCGGCCACGCCGGGCGCGCTGTCATCGCAGTAGCCGCGGGCGTCGGCGTGGCACAGCTCCCCGCCCACGCGCGCGCGCTCGTCGTTGTCGGTGAACGGGCGGGTGCGAACCGGCGCAGACGGCGACGAGAGGTAAGAGCTGCCCGCATGAAAGGCGTTGACGGGCAGGCTTCCCGAGGGAATGCCCTCACCGATCAGCACGCGCGACCGCGCAGGTCGGGAGCGCATGGCCGAGTTGCAGTCGGTCGGCGCAGGCTGCTGCGACGCCGGCACGCCATCGACCCATACGCGGCACATCCCGGCGGGCGGCAAGAACCCCTGCGGCACGTCATCCACGCGCGACGTCTGGCCCCGGACGGGGGCCGCGACGGCAACGGCAAGGGCGACGGCGGAGAGGCGGCGAAGCATGGGAAGCAGAAGATTGGTGTGGCCGACTGGAGAGTGGAACCCCTCCCCCCCGGGGAGGTTCCCGACAGGTCGTCCTGAGCGCAGC
>JANYHJ010000136.1 GCA_025359135.1 Gemmatimonadota bacterium
TGAGCCGCCGCGTGAGTTCGACGACCATCGCATCCGCGTTCGGCCGCTGTCCGGCCGGTTTGAGAATCACGTTCAGCTGCCCGGAACTCCCCCCCATGAGCGACGACATGTAACCGACAACGAAGGTGTCCTTTTCAATCAGGGCGTTCACTTGCCGCTGCAGTCGCATCATCTCGGGGAACGACGTGCCTTGAGCCGCCTCGGTCGTGCCGGACAGCAGGCCGGTGTCGTCGCTCGGGAAGAGCCCCTTGGGGATCTCGCTGAAGAGCCACCCCGTGGCCACGAGGATGATCACGGAGAAGCCGAGCGTGAGCGGACGGTGGCGCATGACGAAACCGAGCGAGCGCTCGTAGACGTGGAGCAGGCCGTTCAGGGCGCGCTCCATCGCGTTGTACATGCGGCCGTGCTGCACCTCGCCGTGCGCCTTGAGCAGCCGGCTGCAGAGCATCGGCGTGAGCGTGAGCGAGACGACGCCGGAGACGATGATGGCGACGCCGATCGTGATCGCGAACTCGCGGAAGAGTCGCCCGATGATCCCGCCCATGAAGACGAGCGGGATGAAGACCGCCGCGAGCGAGAGCGTCATCGAGAGGATCGTGAAACCGACCTCCTGCGCCCCCTCGAGCGCGGCCTGCATCGGCGGCTTCCCCATCTCCAGGTGCCGGTAGATGTTCTCGAGCATCACGATCGCGTCGTCGACCACGAAGCCGACCGCGAGCGTGAGCGCCATCAACGAGAGGTTGTCGATGCTGAACGAGAGCATCGCCATCACCGAGAAGGTGCCGACGATCGCCATCGGCAACGTCAGGCTCGGGATCAGCGTCGCGATGACGTTGCGCAGGAAGAGGAAGATCACCATCACCACGAGCGCCAGCGCGAGCACCAGCGACATCTTCACGTCCTCCACCGAACGCTCGATCGTCACCGAGCGGTCGTAGAGCACGTTCATCTTGACCGACGGCGGAATGCCGCGCTGCACATCCGCGAGCGCAGCCTTGACCGCCTTGGCCACCGCCACCGTGTTGGTGCCCGGCTGGCGCTGCACGAAGAGCACGATCGAGCGCTCGTTGTTGAACCAGCTCGCGCTCTTGTTGTTCTGCACGTCGTCGCTCACCGTGCCGACGTCGCCGAGCCGCACCGGCGCGCCGTTCTTCCAGGCGATGATCAGCTTCCGGAACTCGGCCGCATTGCTCAGCTGACCCGTGGCCTGGATCGTGAGCGTGCGGGCCGCGCCATAGAGCACGCCGGTCGGCTTCATGACGTTGTTGAGCCGGATCGCGTTGGCCACCTGCGAGACGCCAAGGCCGCGGCTGGCAAGCGCGGCCGGGTCGAGCTGCACGCGCACCGCGTACTTCTGCGCGCCGAAGACGTTGACCTGCGCGACCCCCTCGATCATCGAGAGGCGCTGCGCGATCGTCGTCTCGCCGACTTCGTCGAGATCCACGAGACTGAGCGAGCTCGACGTGAGCGCGAGCATCAGCACTGGCGCCGACGCCGGGTTCTGCTTCCGGTAGCTCGGCGGAATGATCGTGCTCGGCAGGTACGCGAGCGTCTTCGAGATCGCCGCGTTGACGTCCTGCGCGGCCGCGTCGACGTTGCGGTCGAGCGCGAACTGCAGCGTCACGCCCGTGGAGCCGAGCGACGAGTTGGAGGTGATCTCGTCGATGCCCGCGATGGTGGAAAAGGACTTCTCGAGCGGCGTCGCGACGGTGGCCGCCATCGTCTCGGGGCTCGCCCCGGGCAGGCTCGCGTTGACGCTGATGGTCGGATAGTCGACGGTGGGCAGGTCGCTCACCGGCAAGGAACGATACGAGACGACACCAAAGACGAAGATCCCGACCATCAGGAGCGTGGTCAGGACCGGTCGACGGATGAAGAGCCCGGTGAGGCTCATGCGCTCCCGCGCTTCCGGCCGACGTTCGCGCCACGAGCCGGTGCGGCGCTGTCAGCCGTGGCGCCCATGGCGCCGGCCTTCGGTGCGCCTTCACCCGCGGGCTTGGCATCGCCGCCGCCGCCCGGCGCGCCGCCCTTGCCACCCTTGCCGCGCTTGCCACCACCACCGCCGCCCGCACCTTCCAACCCCGTGCGGATCTCCACGCCCGCGCCCGGCGTGAGGCGCGACTGCCCGTCGGTCACGACGCGCTCGCCTTCGACCAAGCCATTCGCGATGATCGCCACGCCGTTGGCCGTGCGCTCGAGCGTCACGGGCCGCTGGTTGACCTTGAGCGAGTCCTTGAGCGAATCGTTGATGACGTAGACGTAGGTGCCGCGCTGCCCCGTGACCACCGCCTGCGCCGGCACCACGAGCGCTTCCTTCTGCACGTAGAGCTGCAGCGACGTGCTCACGAACTGCCCGACCCAGAGCATGTTGTCGGTGTTGCTGAACGACGCCTTGAGCATCACCGTGCCGGTGGTCGTGTCCACCGCGTTGTCGACGAAGCTGAGCGAGCCGCGCGAGAGTTCGCTCGCGACCGATCGCGTGGTCGGCACCTGCGCGCGCGCAGCATTCGAGTCCGCAGGTGGGCGACGACGCGTGGCGCTGTCACTCGTGGGCGCGCCGGGCGGCAGCAGTCCCATCGGCGCAGCCACCACGGGCAGGCCGCCCTTGGCGCCATAGCGCAGCACGTTGCGCAGCTCGGTGGCCGGCACCGAGAAGCGCACGTAGATCGGGTGCGTCTGGTGGATCAGCACGAGTGTCGTGGCCGCGCCCGACCGTACCTGGTTGCCCGGCAGCACGAGCACGCTGCCCGTGCGTCCGCTGATCGGCGCGCGGATGATCGTGTTATCGAGGTTGAACTTGGCCGTCTGGATCGCGGCTTCGTCGAGTTGGACGGTGGCCGCCGTGGCCGCGGCCGTGGCGCGGTACTGCTCCACCTGCTCGGCCGTCACGACTTCGCCCTTGGGCATGGACTGGTAGCGCTCGTAGATCACGCGCGCGTTCTCGGCCGTCGCCTTGTCACGGGCGAGACCGGCGCGGGCCTGGTCGTATGCCGCCTGGTAGGGACGCGGGTCGATGGCGAAGAGCTCCTGTCCCTTGCCCACTTCCTGTCCCTCGCGGAACGACACGCGCTGCACGATGCCGTCGACCTGTGCGGTGATCGCGGAGCTCGCCATCGGCGCGACGACGCCGTTGGCCTCGATCGTGTACGGCACGTCGGCGCGCTTGACCGGCGCCACGAGCACGGCGACGCTCGGACGCCCGCGCGCCACCGGCTTGGCTTCACCGCAGGCCGCAGCCGCGAGGAGCACGAAGGGAACCAGCGCGGACAAGGGCCGGCGCATGACGGACTTGAAACGAAGCGACATCAGCTCGTGGACTCGTGGAAAAGGCGTACGTGAAAACGTGGAATCGACGGGACGCCCAAGGGCTCTGGAGCGCGAGAGCCGCACGCCACTTCCCCTACGCGCACCCCCCCGGGTTCGCTTGCCACGGAACCCCCCGGCCTCGCTAATGGTAGGCAAAGAGACCCTCCGCTGCGTGCGATCCAGGATGCGGCCGCTGCCGCCCGGCGCACTACTTTATGCCTGTCCCCCGCCCATGGCGAGGCGTCAGGCCTCACTTTCCGTCCCGGAGTCCTCATCCATGATCGCCCGGATCGCGCGTGCTCTCGTGGTGTCGCTTACCCTCGCCGCCTCGCCATCGTTGGCGGTCGCCCAGCAGCCGCGCCCCTCGCAGGCCCAGGTCGATCGCATGAGCGGCCCGCTCATCGGCCTGCGCGGTTCCTACGACTTCGACAACAAGATCGGCGGTTACGGATTGCAGGCGCGCTTCCCCATCGACTGGAACCTGCAGTTCGCACCCAGCCTCGATGCCTACGCGAAGAACGGTTCGACCACGTACCAGGGCAACGTCGACCTCATCGCCACGGGCCGCGGTGGCTGGTTCTACGTGGGCGGCGGACTCGCGATCATCAAGGCGCAGGGGCTCGACAGCAAGTTCGGGGCGAACATCTATCCCGGCGTCGACCTCCCGGCACTCTTCGACACACCCGTGCGTCCGTTCATCGAAGCCCGCTGGACCTTCTGGGAGGGGAACACGCCGTTCCGCCTCGTCTTCGGGTTGAACTACCCACTCGGCGCACGGTGAACGCACGCACGATGCGATCCCGTTCCATCACGCGTGCACGCCGCGCGTTCGTTGCGACCATCACGCGTGCACGTGGCGCGTTCGTTGCCACGATCGCGCTGGCGATTGCAGCTGCGTGCTCCGGCGACAAGCCGCCCGCCAACACGCCATCGGCCGACATGGCCGCATCGTCTTCGCTGGGCGGTGCCGTGAACGCGGCGGCCACCGCCGCTCCATCGCCGGTCAACGTGCCGGGCGGTCCCTGCTACCTGCGCGAAATCTGGGACGAGTGCGGCCTCATCAAGCGCCTCGAGAACTCGGGCTACGTGCCCAAGGTTGCTGGTCGCGACGCGGGTTCGCTCGCCAGGAGCTTCAACGCGCCGTTCGTCGATCTCGCACTCGGACGCGGCAAGCTGCGTGCGTTCATCTACGCGAATGCCGCCTTGGCCGACGCCGATTACGCCAAGGCCGACACGGCGGGACAAGGTGAGTGTCCGCCACCGCGCACCGCGAAGTACGGCGGCACCCTCCTCCACTCGGCCAACATGATCGCGATCCTCGAGGCCGACAACGAGAACACCTGCGTGCGCATCGGCGATCTCGTGAACGCGGGGCTGCCGAAGCTCGAACGGAAGTAGATTTCGCGCATGCCTCTCGTTGACCTCGACACACTGCCCGATGACGCCCGCACCTGGGTGTTCGGCGCCACTCCCGCGCTCGACGGTTCGGCCGCAGAACGCCTGCTCGCAGACGTCGACGCGCACCTCGTCGACTGGAAGGCGCACGGCGAACCGCTCACCGTCGCGCGCACGCTCGTCGAGGGGCGCTTCCTCGTGGTCGCGGTGGACCAGCGCACCGCAGGCGCGAGCGGCTGTTCGATCGACGGCCTCTTCCGCGCGTTGCAGCGCGCCGAGTCGGGTTATGGCGTGAGCCTTGTGGCCGGCGGGCGCGTCTTCTGGCGCGATACGAACGGCGTCGTGCAGGGCGGCGGCCGGGACGTCTTTCGTGAAGACGCTGCGCGCGGTGCTGTCACGCGCGATTCACTAGTCTTCGACACCACCGTGAACACGCTCGGAGCGCTGCGCCGGGAGTTCGAACGGCCTGCCGCGCGCAGCTGGCACGCGCAGCTCCTTCAAGGGGTGAGTGCCACGCCGTAGGACCAGGGCCGGACTCAGGTCCTCGGCAGAATCGGCAGCCGCTTCCAGCGCCCGTGCGCCACGAACACCGCCAGCAGCAACAAGACGAAGGTCGTCGCGGCAGAGCTGTATTCGCCGCGCGACACGTGCAGGGTGGTGGCGCTCACCATCACGATGACGACCCCCACGGCGGCAGCCGGCACGAGTTGCGGGCGAATGCGCGTGACGCCCGGAATGGTGAGCCCGATGGCCGCCAGCACTTCGGCCACTCCAAGCGCCAGCTGAAACCAGCGCGGTAGAAACTCGTTCATCTTCACCGCAATCTCCGGCGGTGGAGTGAGGAAAAGAATTCCGTGCGCCAGAAAGGCAAGCGCCAGGAGAAGCTGCACGATCCAGAGCAGTGCGTTCATGATCTCTCGTGGGGCAGGTAGAAATGGCGCGGCGACGTCGCACGCCGTGTGCCACCGTTACGGCATACGAGCATACACCACGAACAGGAACCGCGCCGCTCAGCGCAACCAACCATCCACGTGCTCCGCGACGAACGCGTCGTCGGTGAGCTCAGGATACGCGGCCGAGACCCGCGCAATCGCTGCAGCCTGCCCCGGCGAGAGCCGCTCCGCCGGCTCGAGGCACCAGGTGCCCGCGAGCAGTCCTTGCCGGCGCAGCACCTCGTGGATGCCGGCAATGCAGCCACGAAAGTCGTTCGCGGCGTCGAAGATCGCCGCGTTCGCGTCGGTGAGCGCGGCTGCGCGCGCGAGCAGCGCTGCATCGGCGTGCGGCGCGTCGCCCATCGCGCGGATCTCGCGCAACATGGCCACGGCGCGCGACGTCCACACGGCCCACTGCCCGAGCAGCCCACCCACGATGCGGTGCGGGCCTCGCGGCGACGGCATCGGCGTCAGCAGGTCGAGCAGGATGTTGTCGTCATTGCCCGTGTAGAGCGCCACGTCATCACGGCCGACATCCGACACGGCGCGCACCACGTCCAGCGTCCGGTAGCGATTGAACGGCGCAATCTTGATCGCGACCAGGCGCTCGAGCTGCGCGAGCTCGCGCCAGAACGATTCACCGAGCACGCGGCCGCCCACGGCGGGCTGCAGGTAGAAACCGAACAGCGGCAGCTCCTCGCTCACGGCGCGGCAATGTGCGATGAGCTGAGCGTCGGTGGCGTCGGGCATCGCGCCGAGTGAGAGCAACACGGCGTCGTAGCCGATCTCGCGCGCGAGCCGGGCTTCATGCACCGCCTGCTTGGACTCGCCGACGGCGCCGGCAATGAGCGCGCACGGCGCCGTGGCCTCGAGCCGCACGGTGTCGGCTGCGAGCGCTAGCACCGCGGGCAGAAAGCCGTGCGTGCGCACCGCGAACTGCGTCGTGTGCACGCCCACCGCCACGCCGCCCGCACCGCTCGCGAGGTAGTAGCGCGTCAGTGCGCGCTGGCGGCGCTCGTCGAGGCGACGCCGTGCCGTGAGCGCGAGCGGATGCGCCGGGATGACGTGTCCCGCCAGCAGGTGCGATCGCAGCTCCGTGATGTTCATCCCGTCACCTCAGGTAAGGCGAACGCTCAGAACTGCCCGTCTCGCACTTCGAATCTCGTCGGCTTCGCGAGCAGCGGCATGCGCCGCTCGATCCACTGCGCCACCCACTCGATCAACACCGGTGCCGTCACTTCCGGATTGCCGAGGAGCGCCTGCATCCGCGACGTGTCGGAGAGCAGCGCATCCTTCGACTCAACGCCGCGCACGTCCGCAAGGATCCCCAGTCGTCCGCCGAATCGCTCAGCGACGTCGCGCACCGAGAGCCGCTCGGGTCCCGTCACGTTCACCACGCACGGCGGCGCGCTCGCGTGCGCGAGCAAGCGGAGCGCCACCCTGTTCGCGTCGCCCTGCCAGATCACGTTCACGAATCCCATGGTCGTGTCCACCGGTTCGCCGTCGCGCACGCGGCGTCCGATGTCGACGAGCACGCCGTATCGCAGGTCGACGGCATAGTTGAGCCGAACGGTCGCGCTCTGCGTGCCGCAGCGCAATGCCGCATCCTCGAAGGCACGCTCGCGGCCGAGGCAGCTCATGGCGTATTCGCCGACGGGGGCGCAGGCGTCGGTCTCACGGGAGAACGGACCACTCGCGGGCGAGAGCGCGTAGACGTTGCCGGTCGAGAACGCGACCCAGCGCGCGTGCGGCCAGCGTTCGAGACAGCGCGCCGGCAGCACCGCGTTCAGTGCCCACGTGCGGGACGGCGCGTCGCTCGTGCCGAACTTCTGCCCGGCCATGTAGATGATGTTGGGCGCGTCGGGCAGCTGGGCGAGTGCGCTCGCGTCCTCCAGGTCCGCTGCGATGGTCGTCACGCCATCGGCGTCGAGCATCGCGCGCGCGGCCGTTTCGTGCCAGCGCGCCACCGCGATCACGCGGCGATCGTCGCCCAGCTGCGACACTGCGCGACGTGCCATGCGTGTGAGCGACGGCCCCATCTTGCCACCAGCGCCGAGCACGAGGATGTCGCCCGGGCACGCGCGCAGTGCATCGACCACCCCGTCATCCGGACGGGAGAGCCGCTCTTCGAGCGCCGCGAGTTCGAGGGGCGCGGCGGCCGGCGACTCAGGCCGTGGCAGGTTCGTCGCCACCGACCGAGACGCCGAGCTCGCGCGCGATGGCCTGCCGGCCTTCCTCGATGACGGCGCGCGTGCGCGCCTTGAGCGCCGCCATGTCGGTGTTTTTGAGCCCCGCGGTTTCGATCGGTGCGAGCACGCGGGCCTTCGCGCGCGCGGGCCGGAATTGGAACGTCCCCTTGGCCATCGCCTGACGCGTGCCGGCCACCGCGATCGGCAGGATCGGCGCGCCGAACTCGATCGCGAGCTTGAACGCGCCGTCCTTGAACGGCAGCATCTCGCGCGTCTTCGAGCGCGTGCCCTCGGGGAACGCCATGATGCTCACCCGGCGCGCGAGCCGGTCACGCGACGCCGCGATCGCGGCCATCGCGCCCTCGCGATCGTTGCGCTTGACCGGAATGTCGAGCGAGTAGCGCATCATCCATCCCATGAACGGGATGTTGAAGATCGTCGTCTTCGCCATCCACTTCATCTCCCACGGAAACATCGAGATGAGGAAGACGTCCGCGTACGACTCGTGGTTCGACACCACCACGTACGGCCGGCGCGGATCACGCGGACCCGTGCCCTCCACCGAAAAGCGCCAGAGCGGGTTGAGCCGGATCGCGGTCACGGCGATCAAACGGAAGGTGCGCCCCGCCGCGTAGCGCCCCTTGTCGAACGGCGCCGTGAGGGCGAAGACGAGCGCCCAGACCGGGAATCCGAAGATCACCACGAGGACCGTCGTGCTCCACGCCCACGCGTTCAGCAGCTTCTGCATCGCGCGACGCTCAGTCCGGGTTCGCCGGACTGGTTCCGACGAAGCCGCATCGCTTGTGCGAGCCATCGCAGAACGGCTTCTTCGCCGACTGGCCGCAGCGGCAGAAAAACACGGCCTTGCCGGCGACCGTCGGGACCGGATTGCCAGCGTGGTCCTGCACGACGAGCGGTCCCTCGACCTTGATCGGGCCGTTCTCGTTGAGCGTGACGGTGACGGACATGCGCGTTCGTGGCTCGTTGGCGGCGGACGCTTACGCGCGCAGCGTGTCGCTACGCCAACCCTTGATCTCCTTCTTCACCGCCTCCGCGTCCGCGAGCTGGCCGCTCAAGCAGCGCTCGACGAGACCCGCGAGTTCGGCATCCGGCGCGAAGCGCAGGCCGATCAGCTGCGATGTGTTGAGCTCGCCGATCCGGCCGCGCAGTCCCTCGCTCAGCACGTCGCGCATACGCAGCCGCTCCTCGAGGCGGATGAGCCGGTTCTGCACCACGATCGCCTGTTGGCGCGCGAGATACGCCGCCGCGGCGAAGCCGATCGCGAAGACCACGACCCAGATCGTCGAGAACGAGAACCCTTGCTTCAATCCCATGCCGGCGATGATCAGGTTGGCCAGCGCAATCGGCAGCGCGACGAAGTGCCAGAGCGGCACCCACTGGCGATGCGTCTGATAGGTCTGCGTCTCGGACATGACAGCTACTCGGCGTGGGTGGGGAAGAAACAGTGACGGCGCCAGCGGATGCGTGTCCGTGGCGCCGTCGGGAAAGCTCGCTGGGCGCGGAGAGCGGCGCCAGCGGGCGTCAGCTCATTTCCGCAACCACACTACCACGATCGCCGGCGACCGCGCCGCGTCGCAGTTGCACGCCGCCATCGTGAGCGGGAAACGGCTGCACGCCGTCGACGAGAGCTCGCTGCCCTGCGGATAGAGCTCCACGCTCTCCACCTGGTCGCCGTAGAGCGTCTGCAGCACCGTGAAGTTGCCCGCGCCGCCGGGCGCCGCACGCGCGGCCGGATTGGAATTCCCGCCTGCGCCGCCAAATGCACCACCGCGCGCGAGCCCCAACTGCACTCCCTGGCCCGCATCGACGAG
>JANYHJ010000143.1 GCA_025359135.1 Gemmatimonadota bacterium
CCTTGAGCGCGGCGCGATCATGCATCGCGAACGGAATGTCGTAGAACGCCGGCGGATCGACCGGAAAGAATCCCTGCACCACGCGCGTGCTCTCGGCCGCGAAGGGATTCGCCTCGCGCGAATCCCAGACGCTCACCGCCAGCCGCCCGCCCGGCGCCAGCACGCGATGCATCTCGCGAAGCCCAAGCGCCTTGTCGGGGAAGAACATCAGTCCGAACTGGCACGCGACCGCATCGAAGCTCCCGTTCGCGAACGGCAGCGCCGTCGCGTCCGCTTCGCGCCAGCTCACGCGCAGGTCGGCGCCAAGCGCCTGCTGCGCCTGCGAGAGCATCGCCACGCTCAGGTCCGTCGCCACCAACGTGGCGCCATCCGGCAGCGCGGCGAGCAGTTGCCGCGTGACGCGACCGGAGCCGCACGCGAGCTCGAGCACGCGTGCCCCCGGCGTGAGCGCAAGGCGCGCGGGCACGTCGCGAGCGTACGGCTCGAAGATGAACGGACCGAGGCAGCGATCGTAGATCGCGGGAATCGAACCGTCGAAGGCGATGGACTCGTCGCTCATGCGTGGGCTCTTGGTCCGGTGCGCGCCGAAGCTCCGGCGCGCGGAATGGGGATCACGCCCGCGCGAGCGTGAAGAGCGTGACCTCGGGCCGTGCGTTGAAGCGCACCTGCAACGTAAAGCCGACGCCGCGGCAGATGTACATCTCACGCCCGCCGCTCAAGTCGAACGCACCGGAGGTGTAGCGCTTGTTCGCGACGGGAATCACCGGCGGCGCTCCGAACGGAGGCTTCACCTGCCCGCCATGCGTGTGCCCGGCCAGGATCCAGCCGCGGAAGCCGCTCCAGCTCTCGTAGTCCACGCTGTCGGGATTGTGCGTGAGCGCGAGCATCGGCCGCTTCACGTCGAGCGCCTTCATGACCTCGCGCGGGTTGAACATCCCCGCCCAGAGGTCATCCAGCCCCACGACCTGCAAGCCTTCCACCACGGTCAGCTCGTTGCGCAGCATCCGGCAGCCGGAGTTCCGCGCGATCGCGGCGATGTTGTCGGCATTGCCGCCGTTGAGCCAGCGCAGCCCGTAGTCGTGATTGCCGAGCACGCCGAGCGTGGCCAGCGTGCCGCGGGGCATCTCCGCGTAGATGCGTTCGGCTTGGCCGACGACGTCATCGTGATACGACGTCCAGTCGCCGGTGTGCACCACGATGTCCGGTGCGAGCCGCGTGATGTCGCGGAAGACGCCCAGCACGTAGTCGTCGCTCACGACCTGCCCGACATGCACGTCGGTGACCTGCACGAGCGTCTTGCCCTCGAGCGCGCTGGGCAATCCGGCAATCGGCAGCAGGCGACGCGTGAGCGAGACCCAGCGCGGTTCGACCTGCCACGCGTAGAGCCCCGTGGCCGCGAGCGAACCGAGCCCGGCGGCGGTGCCCGTGAGGAACTGTCGGCGCGTGGGGAGTGGCATCTGCCGTATCGTACCCCGGCGCGCGTCCGTCGGCCCGGGGTCGAGAGGAAAGTTCCGCTACTTCTTCGCCAACTCGTCCCGGTACACCACGCCGCCCTTCATCACGAACACCGGGCGCTCGGTCGCACTGATGTCGAGCAGGGGATCACCCGGCACGGCCACGAGGTCGGCGAGCTTGCCCACGGCCACGGTGCCGATCCGGTCCTGTTGGCCGATGATCTCGCTGTTGATGCGCGTCGCGGACACGAGCACGCTCATCGGCGACGCGCCAAGCGCGACGCGCCAGCGGAACTCGCGCGCGTTCTGGCCGTGCGGCATCACGGGTACGTCAGTGGCCCAACCGATCGGGATCCCGGCCGCGAGCGCGCGCTTGAAGCCACCTTCAGCGGTCGCGCGCATGCGGCGCATGCGCTCCAGCTCGCTTGCGGGAATGACGGCCGAGTCGCCCTGGTCGAGCAGCGCGTTGCTGACGCCGATGGTTGGCACGTAGTACGTCTTGTAGCCACCGGCCTTGATCATCTCGATCGCCTCGTCGTCGAGTGCGGAGCCATGATCGATCGTACGCACGCCGGCGCGAATGGCAGCCTTGATCCCCTCGGCGCCGTGCGCGTGGGCGGCCACCTGTCGGCCCCAGCGCGTGGCCTCGACGACCGCGGCCCGGATCTCCTCGTCGGAATACTGCTGCGCGCCCGGCGGAATGCCCTTCGAGAGGATGGCGCCCGTGGCGAGGATCTTGATGAAGTCGGCGCCGTTCTTGAAGTTCGTGCGCACCTGCTTGGTGATCTCGACGGGACCGTCGGCCAGATTGTGGACGCTCGGCACCTGCACGTACGGCGAGAACTGCAGCGCATCGCCCGCGCCACCCGTGGACGAGACGTACGCGCCGGCCACCATCATGCGCGGCCCCGGCACGACGCCCTGGTCGATCGCGTTCCGCAGGGCGACGTCGACGTAGGGCCAGTTGGGCCCCATGTCGCGCACCGACGTGAAGCCCGCCATGAGCGTCATGCGCGCGTGCTT
Organism: Gemmatimonadota bacterium; assembly: GCA_025359135.1. GTDB lineage: Bacteria > Gemmatimonadota > Gemmatimonadetes > Gemmatimonadales > Gemmatimonadaceae > JACPPC01. Next base: position 2,478 of record JANYHJ010000143.1, read on the forward strand.
GGCGCCCCAGAGCGCGTCGTCGGGCGGGGTCGTCTTGATGAGCCCCTCTTCCCAGTGCACGTCGCCGCGCGTGGTGAGGTGTGTGTGCAGGTCGATCCAGCCAGGGGTGAGCGTCGCGTTGCCGAGGTCGATGATGCGCGCACCGGTGGGCACGTCCACTCGTGTGCCGACGGCGGCGATCTTGTCGCCCTCGACGCGGACCATCGCAGGCGCAATCACGGCGCCGCCAGTGCCGTCGATGAGGCGCGCGGCCTTGATCACGGTGACCTGCGCAGCGGGCTTCGGGTTCGGGGACTGCGCGTTCACGGGTGGTGGTGTGCTCAGCGCGACGCATGCGCACGTGAGTATGGCGCGTGCTCGTGCTCTAGTACGGAGGGGAACGGAGGACGTAGGCATTGTGGGCGACGTGGGCGACCTACTCGACGTGAACCGGGCGGCGGTCATGGTTACTCCGCGATGAGGCGCAGGACGGTGTTCCAGGTGCGCACGGTGGCGCCCACCTTGAACAGCTGTTCGACCTTGAAGTTCTCGACCGACGTCTTGCCGGGCAGCGGCGTGACGCTCGCACAGAGCTCGAGTCCCACGAGCTCCAAGTACGTCACGTCGCCCGTGGGCACGAGGTGCGGCAGTGCGTGAGATACGCCCGGTGCTGCGTCGAGGAACGAGACGTACCACGTCGTGCCGGCCGGTGGCATCGGCGCGCCGTACGGCCTGGCCGCCACGAGTGCGCGCACGGCGTCGAGCGAGCGCACCATGATCGGCACGGCGCGTCCCTGCTTCTTCGAGAGCGCGGCGGAAACGCGCGCGGCGCATCCCTGGGCGTCGTCGGCGGCAAAGAGCACGTTGCCGCTCGCAAGGATCGTGCGCACCGCGCGCGCACCATGCTTCTCGAAGAGGAGCTTGAGGTCGGCCATCTTCACGACCGTGCGACCGCCGAGGTTGATCGCGCGCAACAGCGCCACGTGGGTCGGCGCTCCGTCAGCAGAGGTCGCGTGCTTCGCCGTCGCTGCCTGCTTCACAGCGCCGCGCCTCGTGGATCCGCGCTTCGCCGCCTTCTTCATGGCTCCTCGCTTCACGGCGCCGCGCATCGCGACCTTCGCGCCGTCATCCTGGGAGCCGCAGCGAGAGGCAGCTCAACCCGCCATCCATCTTCTGGAACTCCGACATGTCGAGCGGCAGCGGATCGTAGCCGTGCGCGCGCAGCAGCGCCGTGGTCTTCGGAAAGCCTGCCGGCACCAGCACACGATCATTCACGCGCACGCAGTTGGCCGCGTACGCCTCGTCGGCCGTCACGCGCAGCAGGTTCCATCCCGTAAACGCCGCGTGCGACGCCAGCGCATCCACGATCACGAGATCGCGGCCGCCCACCCAGCTCACGCCGCTCTTCAAGTGCAGCAGCCCCGGGCTCATCGTGAAGGGCACGAGCGTCGTCGTGTGCCCGGCCGCCTCGAGCAACGCCGCCAGCTGCTTCCCGCCGTTCTCGTTCGTCCGCTCGGCAACGCCGATGAAGACGTGCGAACCCGCTTCGCAAATGTCGCCGCCATCGACCGTGCCCGGCGCGACGATACGCTTGAGCGTGAAGCGCGAGGCGAGGGCGGGCTCGATCGCGGCCGCTTCGCCCAACCGGCTCGGATGCCCGGGACGCGTCAGCACGGCCACATGCGGCGTGATGACCGCCGTGTCTTCCACGAAGGTCGAGTCCGGGTGTGCCGCATCCTCGCCCAGCCGCGTCAGCTCGAGACCGCACGCTTCCAGTGCGCGGCAGTAGGCGGCGTGCTCCGCGAGCGCGCGCTGCACGTCGGGCACGCCCAGGTCCGCCATGGTGATGCCATCGGCGAAGTTGGGCGCCGGCGCTCGAACAATCGCGTGCGTGAAGTGCATGACCCTGCTCGTGGATGGGGACGCGCGCCGAATCTACGCCGCCGCGGCGCCCGCCGCTCGCCCACGTGAACCGGCCCAGTGCAGCGTCGCGGCCGTCACCAGCACGAGCATCGAGACGAGCTCGCGCGCGTTCATCTGCGCCGCGATGACGAGCGCGAACACGACGCCGAGCACCCCCATCACCTCGCCCGCCGGAATCACGAAGCGCGCCGATTCGGCGCCGCCCAACGATTCGCCTCGCGCCTCGCGCCGGCGCATCACGACGAGCGTCAGGCAGACGCCCGCGTACGGGAAGAGGCGCGCCACCGCCGCGAGGCTTACATTCTGCAGCAACCCCGCCGTCAGGGCCAGCGACCAGCTCACCACCGCGAAGAGCACGATGCTCGCCCACGGTGTGCGGAAGCGCGGGTGCAGCGTGCCCAGCACCCGCGGCAGCACGCCGTCATGCGCCAGCGCGGCCGTGAGGCGCGGCATGTTGAGCATGTTGCTCGCCATCCATCCGTACACCGAGGCCACCACCAGCAGCGTCATGGCGACGGCGCCGGGTGCGCCGACCATGTGGCGCGCCGCCAGTGCGAGTGGACGTGGCGCATGCGCCGCGTCCTGCACCATCACGAGCACCGCCAGTTGCACGCCGAGATAGAGCACGATCACGAGGCCGAAGCTCGTCAGGAGCGCGCGCGGCGCATCGCGGCGCGGGTCCTTGGCCTCCGCCAGCGGAATCAGCGCGCCCTCGAAGCCGCCGTAGGCGAAGACGAGCAGCAGGAAGGTCGAGAGCCAGCCGTGCAGCGTCGGGTCGGTGGGGTTGGTGTGCATCGTGCTGTAGCCCGACGCGAGGAAGCCGAGCCCCGCGGCGGCGAAGACGGCGAGCGACGCGATCTTGATGATCGCGAAGGCGTTGCTCGTCTGCGCGCCGGCGCCGGTGCCGCGGATGTTGATCGCCGCGAGCGTGCCGATGAAGAGCGTCGTCAGCGACACCTGGCCCGTGCGCGTGGCCGCCCACGGGTAGAACTCCGCCAGCGCGGTCGTGAACAGGTTGGCCTGCGCGGCCGCGCTCAGGCAGCGCGCGAAGTAGGTGAGCCACGCCATCTGGATGCCGACGAACGGCCCGAACGCGGCCTGCGTGTACAGGTACGCGCCCCCCGCGCCGTTGAAGCGGCTCGCCACCTCGGCGAAGCAGGCGATCATGACGCCGATCGCGACGGCCGCGGCGCTCCACGCGCCCATCGCCTGCCAGCCGAGGATCCCCGCGATGGTGCCGGGGAGCACGAAGACCCCCGAGCCGACGACGGAATTGAGGACGAGGGCGGTCAGCGAGCCGCGGCCAAGCACGCGGTCCGCTCGAGCGGGTTCGGTCATCGCGCAAAGATGTGGGATACGCGCTGCGGCGCGCGAGGGGCGGAGCCGTCGCCGTTCATCAAGCGCAGCAGCAGACTGTCTCCACCGTGCCGTCTACGCCGACATCAACCAGATGCGGGCCTGCATCGCATCGCGGAAGACCTGCACTTCTTCGGGGCCCTCGTCGCCGCGCAGCATCTCGTACATGCGCGAGAGGCCGTACGAGAGGTCCGTGGGGGCGACGATCGCGAGCCGCGTGCGGATGCCAAGGGCATCGACGGGCGCGTACATCTGGATGCACTGCTCGAGCGCGTGCGGCGAGACGTCCAGCCGCTCGACCGACGAGAGGTCCGCGAGCCCGTTCACGTCCGGACGATAGCTCGGGTCGGTCAGCAGCCGGTGGCAGGCGTCCAGCAGCACCTCGTCCGTGACCACGCCCGTGTAGGTCGCGGTGCGGATATTGAGTTCGTTGTCGATGTGGTAGCTGATCGGCATGCAGGCCTGCTGGGAATGGAACGTCGGCGATCTGGGTGCTACGTACGAGTGGGCGGAAGCGGTTCGATTCAGCGAACGCTCCGCCCGTCCGGCGGGTTTCAGGCCGAGCGCCGCGCCGCCTGCCGCGACCGCCAAGGCATCTTCATGTAGCGGTCGCCGCGCGTCAGCTCGTCGACCACCTGCGTGATGCGCCGGATGCGCGTCGATTCCAGCGGGGCGCGCGAGATCCAGCCGAGGTAGTCGTTCTGCTGGTACGGCGGCCGCGCGCGATAGGCGCCCAGCACAGCGTGGCCGACGAGGGCGTGGCGCACGTCGGCGGGCATGGGGAAGCGCGGACGGCTGCGTGTCAGGGTTTGCTGCGGCGAGCGTCGCATGACGACTCCACGGATGGGCTGTCCATTGCAACATGGCGTGAATTCTGAGGCCGTCAAGAAGCGGAAAATCCGTGGAATGTCCGAGCGACACGCCGCGCCTCGAGACGAAACGGGAGCGAGCCGGCTCCGTGTGACGCGCCGCACAATCGCGTGCCCGCGACAATCGACATGGGGCTGGCCTCAATCGCCCGTCGGACCTATCAATAGAGATTGCAGCGCGGCGCAGTCCCGGCACGTCGCCCTTGGCGCGCTTGGCGCAGGTCGCAGCAAGTCCGGGTCAGAAGCGAGGAGGTTCCGATGCGCGTCATGACGATCGTGTCGCTGGTTGTCGCTGGTGCGGCGTTTTCGCTGCTCACGGCATGTCCGGTGTGCGGGTGTGGCCCGCCGGTGGGCGCCATCTCGAATACGTCGGTTGTCAACGGATTCGGCGCGGCCGTGGACGTGGTGGCCGACGGGATCGTGTCGCTCTCGAACCTCGCCGTCGGAGCGGTGGGCGTCGTGCCGATGCAGATCGGCGCGCACCAACTCAGCGTGCGTCCGAGCGCCACCGCGGTGGTGCCGACGCAGCTCGCGTTCACCTCGAAGGGCCCCCCGGTGACGATCGGCATCCTGCGGGCGAGTGGCGGCGCACTCGGCGCCCAGATGCTCGACGACACCAATGCCGTCGTGCCGGCCGGCGCCACCAAGCTGCGCGTGCTCAACCTCGCGGCCAATGCGGGTGAGGTGCAGGTGTGGCGCACGCAGCCCGACTTCATGACGCCGATCCGCTGGGCCTTTCCGTTCACGTACAACAGCGTCAACACGTACTACCAGAGCACGCCCGGCACGTGGGAGGTGCGCATCTGGACCGACACCATCACCTACGCGCCCGGCAACCCGGCCGGCTGGAGCAACGCGGCGCTCGACGCGATGACGGTGTCGCTGGCCGCTGGCACGCGCGGAAACTTCGCGATCGTGGACAAGCCGGGCGGTGGCGTGAAGCTCGTGCGCATCGAGTAGGAGCGGGTGGGCACGCGAGCGCTGCCGACTCAGCCGCGGTGGCGCTCGTGCAGGACCATCACGAGCACGGCCAGCACGCAGACATTCTCGTCGGCCGCGGCCACCTGGCTCGTGGCTTCGATGCGAAAGCCGGTCTCGAGGAACGAGCGTCGCTTGGTGATGCGCATCAGCATGGGGCCGTTGCCCCCGCGGTCGAGGCGATAGCGCGGATTGAGGAAGTACCCGGTGAAGAGGCCGACCACCGGGATTTCGCCCACCATCGAGTCGAGCACCTTGGTGAACGGGTTCTCCTCGAAGATCGTGTAGGCGACGGCGCCGTTGACGAGCACGTCATAGCGCGCGCGCCAGAGCGAGCGCATGCCCTGGCGCGCGACGCGGCCGAGCACGCGGCCCTGCATGTCGCGGATGTCGAACTGCGCGTTGAAGTCGATGACGCGGTCGGCCTGGATCTGGTAGAGCGGCGTCGACTGGGCTTCGTCGGCATAGACCGTGATGGCGTCGCGCAGCTTGAAGAGCTTCTGCTTGAACCAGAGCCGGAGCTCCTCGTTCGCGTCGCGCACACCGATCTGGCTGGCGAGCGCGAGGAGCTTGAAGCGCATGTCGACGGGGAAGGCCCAGCGGGGCTCACCGGACGACGATTGCGGATCGTTGAACCTCATGCGACGACGGGGTGGGGGCGGGGTGGGCGGGGCGGCGCGAACGCGACGAGACAATGGTAGCGGCTTGGCGAAATCGGGGGATGGTCGAGTGGAACGACCATCGACCACGTCACGAGTAAACTTGCGCTGCGTCAAACGAATCAATAGAATTGCTGAATGGACGCCATCGATTCAATGCTTGTAGAGGTCCTACAGGTACGAGGACGCGAAAGCTGGGCCAAGCTCGGAGAAGCCGCCAACCTCACCGGACCCGCCGTCGCCGAACGCGTCCGCCGCCTCGAGGACGACGGCGTCATCCGCGGCTTCTGCGCCCTCGTCGATCCCGAGGCCTTGGGCGCCAACCTCACCGCCTTCGTGTCGGTCACCCTCGAGGGCGCCGACCACCGCGCCGCCTTCCTCGCCCGCGTCCAGGCGCTCGGCGAAGTGCAGGAGTGTCACCACGTCACCGGCGATGACGACTACCTGCTCAAGGTGCGATGCCGCACCACGCGCGACCTCGATCGACTCATTTCGCGCGACATCAAGGGGGTGCGCGGCGTGACCCGCACGCGCACCACGATCGCGCTCGCGACGGCCAAGGAAACCGCCCGCGTGGCCCTGCCCCGCGAGGCGGCGGCATCGTGAGCGCGGTGCACGCCGAGCTGCGCATGTTGAGCGACGCGGACGTGGAGCGCCTCGTCGAACGCGTCGAGTCGGCCACGCTGCCACACGTCGAGTGGACGCACGCCGCGCATCTCGCGTACACGGTGGCGCTCGTGCGCCGCGATGGCGCTGGCGCACTCGACACCTTTCGCGCGTCGATTCTTCGCCTCAACGCGACGCACGGCGTGGCGCAGACGCTCGAGCGCGGCTACCACGAGACGATCACGCGCTTCTATATCTGGGCGGTGGCACGCGAGCTCGCACTCCTGCCGCCCGACTTGACGCTGGGCGAGAGCGCGACACAGGTCGTGTCACAGTTCACGGATCGCACGATTCCGCTGCGCCACTACACCAAGGCGCGCCTCATGTCGTGGGAAGCGCGCACCGGTTGGCTCTCACCCGACCTCATGCCGATGGACGGCGTGCGCGGGTAGTCACGGCTTGGCGTCGAGCAGCTCGTAGGCGCGCGCGACGGCGTTGGGATCGACGCCGACAGCCGTGAGGTTCGGGAAGTGCGCGACGTGCGAGCGCATGTCGATCTGCTTGGCGGCGTCGGCGCTCGTGACCTTGGCGTCGTGCAGCGCCTTGATCTTGGGTCCCAGGTCGCGGAAGTAGACCTGCAGCCAGTCGATGCGCTCACGCTCCTTGAAGGCCGGACCGTGGCCGGGGAGCACCATGTCGAACGAAAGCGCCTTGAGCCGTTCGAGCGTGGCGGGCCACTCATCGATGAAGCCGTCACCCATGAACGGCACGCCGAAGGTCATCATGTCGCCCGTCACGACGATCCGTTCCTTGGGGAGCACCACCACCACGTCGCCGCCGGTGTGGGCGCGGCCGATGAAGCGCAGCTGGATCTCGCGTCCGCCGCGGTAGAGCGTGAGGTGATCGTCGAGCGTGAGCGTGGGCGGCGTGGGGATGACGGCTGCGTCGGCGAGGATCTCCTGCTCGAGCAGGTTGATGCGGGCGTTGGCCGCATCCTTGCGCTTGGCGTCGGTGATCGTGTCGCGTGCGGCCTTGGCGGCGGCCACCTGGCCCGGCAGCGACTTGATGAACGCCTCGTAGCCGCGCCCGCGCACCGAGTTGCCCATGGCCAGCTGCGCGCGCGTGAAGCTGGAGCCGATGATCTCGACGTCGGGTCCGAAGACCTGGCTGCCGTGGGCGTGATCGAAGTGGAAGTGCGTCACCACCACCGAACGGAGCGGCTTGGTCGTGATCGGCTTGAGTTCCTCGAACAGCACGCACATCGCTGCCGGCGAGAGTCCGGCATCGACGAGCATCAGGTCGCGCTCGTTGATGATGATGGTGGCGTTGGCGCCGACCGCCATCGTGCCCGTGCCGACGGCATGGATGACGTCGGCCTGCACCTTGTTGAAGGTGAAGGCGGGGCCCGCGCGACCGGAGCCGGGAGGCATCGGTGAACAACCCGGCAGCTGGGCGCTGGTACGATGCGCGGCGACGAGCACGAGGGCGGCCGCGGCGATGAGGCGGTGCGTGAGAGGCATCATGGCGTCTTGTTGGAAGGGGCCCTGTTCGAAGCAGAAGGTCGGTCGCCGTGGCGCGCGGGGCAAGCCCTCGGTCAGTCGTGCTTCGAGCGGGCCTGCACGTCCTCGGACGTGAGCCCGTAGATCGGCGGGGTCGCCACGTCGCGAAGCCCGAGCATCAGGTAGAGTTGGCCGCGATGATGCGCTTCGTGCTCGAACATCGCGCGCAGCCACTTGGAGGTGGTGATCGTCGTGCCACCGGGGGTCGTCGATCGGCCCGCGAACTGTTCCGGCGTGATCGCCGCGAAGATTGCGCGGGACTCGGCGTGCAGCTTGTCGTAGTACTTGAGCACCGCCTCGGGCCCATCGGCCAGAGTGCGCGCGTGCCCGGGATAGCGGCTCGGCCGCCCGCTCACCGTTTCGGCGTACATCCAGCGTTCGATGCCGGCCAGGTGGCGCACGAGGTCGCCGAAGGTGAAGCGTCCCGGCGCCGGCGCCCACTCGAGATCGGCGGCCGGAATGAGGGGCAGGAGCCGCCGCGTGCGCTCGTGCGTGCTCTTGAGGTAGTCGAGAAAGACGATCGGGTCGCGAATTTCCATGGGCGCGCCAGGGGTGGATTCCGGTTGTTGACGCACAAATTGATTGAAGGCCACTCCGGTCATTGCGACCGGTTCCGCCTCGCGCCGCCCGGTTGTGCCGGGCTACCTTAGTGGTGAGAAATCCCGCTCCCCGTCCCGACGTCCCAACTGCATGCTCCCTGGCCCGACGCGCGGCACCCTGATTCCCATCGGTGGCAAGCTCTCCGACGATCACATCCTCGAGCGCTTCATCGCGCTCGCCGGTGGTCGCTCGGCGCGCATCGCGATCATTCCCACCGCATCGAGCGAGCCGGACCTGGGCACGTGGTACGAGCGGGCGCTCACACGGCTCGGGATCGAGCGCGCCAAGGCGATTCCGCTCGACGAGCGCTGTGACTGCGACGATGCCGACTGGCTCTCGGAGCTCGAGCAGGCAACCGGCATCTTCATCACGGGCGGCGACCAGCTGCGCCTCACGAGCGTCGTGGGCGGCACGCCGGCTCATGCGATGATCCGGCGGCGCTTCGCGGAAGGGGTGACCGTTGCGGGCACGTCGGCGGGTGCGGCCGTCATGTCGCGCTTCATGATCGCACGTGGCGACGAGGGCAGTTCGCCGCGCGCCGGGATGGTGACGATGGCGGCGGGCTTCGGGCTCGCGGAGGGGATCATCATCGACCAGCACTTCCGCGAGCGCGACCGGCTGGGTCGCCTGCTCACGGCCATTGCCTACGCGCCGGAGAACCTGGGCCTCGGCATCGACGAGAACACGGCGGCGGTGATCTCGCCCGATGGCGTCATCGAGGTGATGGGCGCTGGCGCCGTGACGGTGGTGGACGCGAGCGAACTCGGGCTCAACACGGTGGCCGACGCGCTGCCGAGTGCGCCGATCACGATGACCGGCGTGAAGATCTCGCTGCTCGGGCCCGGTTCGACGTACGACATCACCACGCGCGTCGCCCATCCCGCCGCTGCGGTGTATAGCGACGAGTAGCAGGTTGTTTTGGTGGCGCGCACGCGCCACCCTCCGATCCCACCCTCGCGCCGCGGACCATGAAGATCCTCGACCGCTCGACGTACGTCGGCCCGAGTCACTACGCGCATTTCCCGGTCATCCGGCTCGAGCTCGACCTCGGCGCGCTCGAAGCCTGGCCGACGATGAAGCTCGGGCGCGGCTTCGTGGACGCGCTGCTCGCGGCGCTACCCGGCCTCGATGATCACGGCTGCTCGTACGGCGAAGCGGGCGGCTTCGTGCGTCGCATGACCGAGGACGACGGCACCTGGCTCGGCCACGTGCTCGAGCATGTCGCCATCGAGCTGCAGAACGCGGCCGGCGTGAAGGTCACCTTCGGGAAGACGCGCGAGACCGCGCGCCCTGGCGTCTACGACGTGGTGATCGAGTACGAGCAGGAAGACGTGGGGCACGAGGCCGCCGACGTCGCCCTCCACCTGCTCGGCTCGCTCCTGCCGGCCGCGTTGCGACCCGCCGATCAGCCCGAGAACTGGGTGTGGGCCGAGGCGCGCGACGAGTTCATCCGTTATGCACAGCGCCGGGCGCTCGGACCGTCGACGGCCAGCATCGTGCACGCCGCCGAGGCGCGCGAGATCCCGTGGATCCGGTTGAACGACCAGAGCCTCATCCAGCTCGGCTACGGCAAGCACCAGCAGCGCATCCAGGCCACGGTCACGAGTCGCACGTCGCACATCGCGGTGGAGATCGCGAGCGACAAGGAGGAGACGAACAAGATTCTCGCGAACCTTGGCCTGCCCGTGCCGAAGCAGCGGCTCGTGCAGAGTGAGGGGCGTGCGGTGTCGGCGGCAGAACGCATCGGATATCCCGTCGTCTGCAAGCCGTACAACGCCAATCACGGGCGCGGCGTGTCGGTCAACCTGATGACGCCCGATGAGGTGCGCGCCGCGTTCACGCGCGCGCAGGAGCACTCGCGCTCGGTGATCGTCGAGAGCTTCATCACCGGGCATGATCACCGCATGCTCGTGGTGAGCGGTGAACTGGTGGCCGCGGCCAAGCGCTTGCCTGGCCATGTGGTGGGCGACGGGGCGCACTCGGTGCGCGCGTTGGTGGACATCGTGAACGCCGACCCACGACGCGGCATCGGCCACGAGAAGGTGTTGACGCGCATCGAGCTCGATGACCAGGCGCTCGGGCTGCTGGCCAAGCGCGAGATGACGCCAGACTCGGTGCCGGCCCAAGGTGACGAGGTGTTCCTGCGGCTCACGGCGAACTTGAGCACCGGTGGCACCGCCACCGACGTGACCGACGTGGTGCACCCGGACAACGTCGAGATGGCGGTGCGCGCGATCCAGGCCATTGGTCTCGACGTGGGCGGCGTGGACTTCCTGTCGCCCGACATCACGCGGTCGTACAAGGACGTCGGTGGCGCGATCTGCGAAGTGAACGCGGCGCCCGGCTTCCGCATGCACATGGCGCCGAGCGAAGGGCGACCGCGCGACGTGGCGGGCAAGGTCATCGACATGCTCTTTCCGCGGAATTCGCCGGCGACGATTCCGATCGCGGCGGTGACGGGCACCAACGGCAAGACGACGACCGTGCGCATGCTCGCGCACATCCACAAGCTCGCGGGCAAGCGCGTGGGGCTGACCACGACCGATGGCGTCTACATCGACGGCCAGCGCACGGTGGAGGGCGACATGACGGGCCCGACCGCGGCGCGCATCGTGCTCTCGGATCCGATGGTGGAAGTGGCGGTGCTCGAGACGGCGCGGGGCGGCTTGCTGCGCGCCGGCATGGCGACGCGTTACGTGGACGTCGCGGCCGTGCTCAACGTCCAGCCCGATCACCTCGGCCAGAAGGGAATCGATACGGTCGAGCAGCTGGCCGAGGTCAAGCGCACCGTGGTGGAGATCGCGCGCGATACCGCGGTGCTCAACGCGGACGATCCGCTCACGCTGCGCATGGCCGCGTACACGGAAGCGAAGTACGTCTGCTACGTGACGATGGACCCGGGACATGCGCTCGTGCGCGAGCACATCCGGGCGGGCGGGCGCGCGATCGCGCTCGAGAAGGGGGTCAACGGCGAAATGATCACGATCTACGACAAGGGGGCGCACATCCCCCTGTTGTGGACGCACCTGATTCCCGCGACGCTCGAGGGCAAGGCGCTGCACAACGTGCAGAACGCGATGTTCGCGGCGGCGATGGCGTTCGCCATGGGGGTCAAGCTCGAGGACATCCGCCATGGGCTCCGCACCTTCGACTCGAGCTTCTTCCAGGCGCCGGGGCGGTTGAACGTCTACGACCAGCATCCGTTCCGCGTGCTCTTCGACTACGGGCACAACGCGCACGCGATCAACGAACTCTGCGAGCTCGCCAACCGGCTCGAGGTCAAGGGGCGCCGCCTGCTCGTGCTGAGTGCACCGGGGGACCGGCGCGACGAGGACATCCGTGCCATCGCGGAAGTGGCGGCGCGCGGGAACTTCGATCACTACATCTGCCGCCGCGACGATCCACTGCGTGGCCGCGGCGAGGATGAAGTGCCGAAGATGCTCGTCGCGGCGCTCACGGCCCACGGCGTGCCGGCCGACCGGATTTCACTGATCGTCGACGAGCAGACAGCGATCGATGCGGTCCTCAAGATGGCGCAGCCCGGCGACCTGCTGCTTGTCTTCGCCGATGCGCTCGCGCGCGGCTGGAAGCAGATCGTGAATTTCCGTACCGCGGGTGCACCCGCGCGCGACGCGGAGCCGCATGCGCAGGTGGTGCACGCCGCGCGCGCCGTGCCGCGTGCGCTGGTCACCGACATCGCCCCGGCGGACGACGATGCGCGCGCCACGAGCGCCCCCACTGCGCCGTCGCCCGTGCGCGTGGAACCGACGCCGGCGGCGCGGGTCCTGGCCGACGACGCCTCGATCATCCGCGACGAACGCGGCGTGATCCTCGCGCGCGCGACCGAGGACTAGCCGAGGCCCGTGAATCCCGAGTTGACGCAGGTGGCGAACCATCACGAGAGCGAGTTTGACTCGCCGATGATCCGGGATTCGCGGCGCCTCATGGGGCCCAACCGGTTCGGTGAGGACCCGGGCGCGGTCATCGACGTCGAGTTCGCCGAGCACGAGGTCGCGCTCGCCGACGAGTTCGTGGCGGCGTGGCGCGAGGCGGCGCTCGCGCTTGCGCGTCCACTCGGCTGGACCGTGTCGCCTCTCTGGCGTCGTGCGCACAACGGCGCGTCGTGTTTCGTGCGCATCCCCGTGGACGCGCTCATGACGGGCACGGAGTTGAACGAACAGGCATGGCGGCGCGGCGAGGTCGCGGTGCGCGCCGCACATGGCGTCCCGGGCGAGCCGCTGCCCGACGTGTCCGACGCATCGATCGCGCTCGGCATCATGGCCGACACCGAGCGCGCGCCGTTTCTCGCGGAGCTCGTGCGCGAGGCGCGCGATCGCGGGATCACGGTGCTGATCGAGAACGAGGCGGTGACGCTCGGCACCGGGGCGAGTGCATGCACGTGGGATTTGGACGAGGTGCCGGACCCCGCGACGATCGCGTGGGCGCAGTACGACAGGATCCCGATCGCGCTCGTGACGGGTTCGAACGGCAAGACGACGACGGTGCGCATGCTGGCGTCCATCCTGCGCGAGGCGGTGGGCTCCGTGGCGATGAGTTCGACGCTCGGCGTCTACGTGAACGACGAGCAGCTCGACGGCGGCGACTACTCGGGGCCGGCCGGCGCGCGGCGCGCGTTGCGCGATGCGCGCTCACGCGCGGCGGTGCTCGAGACGGCGCGCGGTGGGTTGTTGCGGCGCGGGCTCGCGATGTACGAGGCCGACGTGGCCGTGGTGACCAACGTCGCCGCCGATCACTTCGGCGACTACGGCATCCACGACGTCCACGCACTCGGCGAAGTGAAGCTCACCGTGGCGCGCGCGGTGCGGAGCGCGGGCACGCTCGTGCTGAACGCAGAGGACGCGACGCTCCGTGCGCTCGGGCCTGTCACGGGCGCGCGCATCGTCTGGTGCGCGCTCGATCCCTCGCACCCGTTGGTGCAGTCGTCGGCACTGGCGACGGCGGACCTGCTGGCGTCACAGGCGCTGTCGGAGGCGGCTGCCGCCGCGGTGATGCCGCCGAGCGCGGGGCAGCTCTGGCGATCGGCGGAAGCGTGGACGGTGGTGAACGAGATGCTCGTGCGCCGGAGCGCGGCCGGCGACGAACCCGTGGTCTCGCTGCATGCGATCCCGGCGACGATGGGCGGCGCGGCGCGCTACAACGTCGCGAACGCCCTCGCGGCGGCGGCGTCGGCCAGTGCGCTCGGCGTGCCGATGGCGATCCTCGAGAGTGCGCTCTCGCGCTTCGGTGCGGTGCCCGACGACAATCCGGGGCGGCTCGAGCGGTATCGCGTGAACGGCGTCGAGGTCGTGCTCGACTATGCGCACAATGCGGCCGCGCTGTCGGCGTTGCTCGCGGCGACGGCAGCGATACCGGCGCGGCGGCGCGCAGTGGTGGTGGGCACCGCCGGTGATCGCAACGACGAGGCCCTGCGCGCGCTGGCCCGTGCCGCGTGGACGACCGTGCCGGTGGGCATGGTGATCGTGAAGGATTTGCCGCAGCTCGCGCGCGGCCGTGCGCAGGGGACACTCGTGGACGTGCTGAGCACGGAGCTCGCGACGTGCGGTGCGTCCGGCGACCAGGTGCAACGTGCCGCCGACGAACCGAGCGCAGTGCGCGCCGCGATGGCGTGGGCCGAGCCGGGGGACCTGGTGGTGCTCACGGTGCACGAGGGGCGCGCCGCGGTGCTGGCGCAGCTGGGAATCGCGGCCTCGTGATACGGTTCACCGTTGCAGCCCTGCTCGCGCTATCCGGCTGCGCCATGGCAGGCCGCGGCGCGAGCGTCATGCCAGCCACTGGCCTCGAGGTCTTGCGTGACATGCGCGGCGCGTACGACGGCCGTTGGTACACTTCACTGACCTTCGTGCAGAAGACCACGATGTTCGCGCCAGACGGGAAGTCGACCGTGACGACGTGGTACGAGAGCTTGCGGCAGATGCCGGGCGGACCGACGCAGCTGCGCATCGACGTGGGCGACCTCGCACTCGGCAACGGCGTACTCTACACGCCGGACTCGATGCGCGTCTTCCGCGGTGGCAAGCAGGTGGTGCAGCGCGCGGGCGGCAACGCGCTGCTGCCGCTCATCGAGGGTGTCTACGTGCAACCGGTGGAGCGCACGGTTGCCGAGCTCGCGGAAACGCAGATCGACATCACGCGAGCGACGGTGTCGGGCATGCTCGACGGGCGCGCCGTGTGGATCGTGGGTGCGGCGAGCGCGAGCGACACGACGAGTGCGCAATTCTGGGTGGACGCGGAGAACCGCATGGTGCTGCGCATTCTCTTCGCGCCGGCCAGGGGCGCGCCGCTCATGGATGCGCGCTTGGGCGACATACGCCCGGCGGGGAAGGGATTGCTCGCGGTGCGCTGCACCTTCTCCGTGCAGGGCAAGGTCGTGCAGACCGAGGACTACCTCGACTGGCAGGCCGATCGCGCGCTGCCGGCATCGCTGTTCGATCCGGCGCAATGGAGCACGACGGCACACTGGGCGCGCGCGACGCCATAGCGCGCATTCGCAGCAATGACCGAGCGCACGGCGACTCTCGCCGTGCGCGCGTGTTGCGTCAGGGACTACGGCGCCGAGGCGTGCGCAGCAAAGGTTGGCGCACGTCGCGCCTTGGTGGCCTGCTCGAAGCCGTACGCGATGGAGAGCAGCGTCGCTTCGCTCCAGGCGCGCCCCCAGAACTGCATCCCGACCGGAAGCCCGCTCACGAGTCCCGCCGGCACCGTGATGCTCGGATAGCCCGCGACTGCAGCGGGCTGCGTGGCCGAACCACCGGTGCCCGAGTCGCCGTTGACGTGATCGATGAGCCAGGCGGGCCCACTCGTCGGCGCCATCAACGCGTCGAGCTTGTGCGTGTTCATCGTCGCGTCGATCCCCTTGGTCCGCGCCTGCATGAGGCAGTGGGCGCGCGCCTTGGTGTACGCGGCGTCGCTGAGCGGCCCCTTGGCAGCGCTCAGCTCGAGCAGCTCCTGCGCGAAGATCGGCATCTCGCGACTCTTGTCCTTCGTGTTGAAGGCCACAAGGTCGGCCATGGTGCGCATCGTCGTGGTCTTGCCGCGCGCCTCGAGATACGCCGCCATGTCGCCCTTGAACTCGTAGAGCAGCACCTCGAACTCGGCTTCGCCATACGTACCCGCGCCCGCCAGATCCGCGTGATCGATGATGATCGCACCCGCATCCGTGAGCGCGCGGATGGCTTGCTCTGCGAGCGCGTCGGTGGCCGGGTGATAGCCGAAGTAGACCTTGCGCGGAATGCCGATGCGCTTGCCCTTGAGTGCGCCTGGCACGAGCCCGGCCATGTAGTCGGCCACCTTGCCCTTCTGCTTCGCCGTGGCGGCGTCGCGCGGGTCGATGCCCGTGATGGCCGTGAGCAGGAGCGCCACATCGGTCACGGTGCGACACATCGGGCCCGCCGTGTCCTGCGAATGCGAAATCGGGATGATGCCGCTCCGGCTCACGAGTCCGACCGTCGGTTTGAGTCCGACGAGTCCGTTGGCCGCCGCGGGACTCGTGATCGAGCCGTCGGTCTCCGTGCCGATCGTGATCGCGGCCAAGTTGGCCGCAGCGGACGCGCCCGATCCCGAGCTCGACCCGGACGGCGAACGATCGAGCGCATACGGGTTCCGCGTCTGGCCGCCCATGCCGCTCCATCCGCTCGACGAATGCGAGGAGCGCATGTTGGCCCACTCGCTCAGGTTGGTCTTGGCCAAGATGACGGCGCCGGCCGCGCGCAGTCGCTCGACGAGATACGCATCACGCGGCGCGGGAGTGCCAGCGAGTGCGTACGACCCCGCCGTGGTCTGCATCTTGTCGGCGGTGTCGATGTTGGCCTTGATGAGCACCGGGATGCCGTGCAGCGGACCGCGCGACTTGCCCGCCTTGCGCTCGGCGTCGCGTTCGCGCGCGATCGCGAGGGCGTCGGGATTGCGCTCGAGCACGGAGCGGATTGCGGGACCCGCACTGTCGATCTCGTCCATGCGCGCCAGGTACTGCTGCGCGATACCTTCGGCGGTCCACTTGCCGGACTTGATGCCGGTTTGGAGGTCGGCGATGGTGGCCTCGGCGAGTTCGAACGGTGCGATGCGGAACGGCGCGGCCGGCGCGGCGTTCGCGGCGCTTGCGGCGCTTGCGCGCTCACGATCGGTAACCGACGCCGTGAGCGAGGACGGATTGGCGAGCCCGGCGATGCCGGCCGCGAGGGAGCCGCGGACGAAGTCGCGGCGGGTGAACGGGGACGTCATGGGGCGCTCGCTCAGCGGGGGGAATCGGGCGCGTTCGCGGCGCGAACGGCTGCGTGAAAAGTGTGGTTTGGTGCTCGGCGGCGCGAGGGCGACTCGGCGGAACGAATCGACGCGGTGACGCGGACGACATTGGCGGCGTCAGAGGCGGCGTGGTAGCTGTCCGCACCGCGCGCTCCATGTTTCAGACCGAGTTCATGATTCCGCCATTGCGCTGCTTCCGTTCATCGATCATCCACACCGCGTGCCATGTCGCGCTCGCGCTTACCACCGGCCTCGCCCTCGGCGCACAGTCATCAAGTGCGCCGCCCGCCGTGCCACGCGAGTTCCGCGGCGTCTGGGTCGCGTCGGTGGGCAACATCGATTGGCCGAGCAAGCCAGGGCTGACGAGCTTCGAACAGCAGGCGGAGTTGTTGGCGATTCTCGATCGTGCGCGTGCGCTCAACCTGAATGCGGTCCTGCTGCAGGTGCGCCCCGCGGCTGACGCGCTCTACGAATCGAAGTACGAACCGTGGTCGGCGTTTCTCACGGGCGTCGAAGGGCGTGCGCCCGAGCCGTACTACGATCCGCTCGCCTTTGCGGTGCGTGAGGCGCATGCGCGCGGGCTCGAGCTGCACGCGTGGGTCAACCCGTACCGCGCCAAGTATGCGAGTGCGACGAGTCCGCACGCGGCCACGCACATCGCGGTGACGCATCCCGAGCTGGTGCACGGCTACGGCAAGGCGGAGTGGATGGACCCGGGCGAGAGCGCCGTGCTCAAGCGCTCGATGGACGTGATCCTCGACATCGTGAAGCGCTACGACATCGACGGCATTCATATTGACGACTACTTCTATCCGTATCCCGAGAACGGCGCCGACGGCCAGCCGATGGAGTTTCCCGACGGCAAGGCGTACGCGCGCTACCAGAAGTCGGGCGGCGAACTCGCGCGCGACGACTGGCGGCGTCGCAACGTGGACCTGCTCGTCGAGCAGCTCTACAAGCGGACCAAGCAGATCAAGCCGCACGTGCAGGTCGGCATCAGCCCGTTCGGCATCTGGCGTCCCGGCTATCCGGCGCAGATCAAGGGGTTCGACTCATACGCCAAGCTCTACGCCGACGCCCGCCACTGGTTGCGCGAGGGGTGGATCGACTACTTCACGCCGCAGCTCTACTGGCCGATCGCGCAGCTGCCGCAGGCGTATCCCGTGCTGCTCGACTGGTGGATGGGCGAGAACGTGAAGCAGCGTCACCTCTGGCCGGGGCACTACACCACGCGTGGCGCGAACCCCACGGGGGCATGGAGCGTGGACGAGATCAGCAACCAGGTGCGTGCGACGCGAGCGGTGAACGCGGGAGGTGATATCCATTTCAGCATGCGGCCGCTGATGCCGGTGCC
>JANYHJ010000146.1 GCA_025359135.1 Gemmatimonadota bacterium
GACGCTCGGCGCTCCCGCCGTCAACGGCGGTTGGCCGCCGCACCTGCACCTGCAGCTGATCACCGACATGCTCGACGAGCGCCGGAACTTCGCGGGCGTCGGCACCCCTACGCGTCGCGACGTCTGGCGCTCCGTCTCGCCCGATCCGAACCTCATCGTGGGCGTACCGGCCGACCGCTTTCCCAAGGCGACCGCGCCCGTGAGCGAGACGCTCGCGCGACGGCGTGCGCTCGTCGGGCCGTCATTGAGCATCGCCTACAAGCGACCGCTGCGCATCGTGCGCGGGTGGAAGCAGTACCTCTTCGACGACGCGGGGCGCCGCTACCTCGACGCGTACAACAACGTGCCGCACGTCGGACACGCACATCCCCACGTGGTCGAAGCCGCCGCGCGGCAGATGGCGGTGCTCAGCACGAACACGCGCTACCTGCACGACGCGCTCGAGGAGTACGCCGAACGGCTCGCGGCCACGCTGCCCGATCCGCTCAACGTCGCGTACCTCGTGAGCTCGGCCAGCGAGGCCAACGAGCTGGCACTGCGCCTCGTGCGCGCGGCCACCGGGCGGAAGGACATGCTCGTGCTCGACGCCGCGTACCACGGCAACACGACCACGCTCATCGACTTGAGTCCGTACAAGCACAACGGCCCCGGTGGCGCCGGCACCCCCGACTGGGTCCACGTGGCGCCGCTCGCTGACACGTATCGCGGCAAGTACAAGCGCAGCGACCCCGACGCTGGCGCCAAGTACGCCGCCGATGTGCGCGAACAGATCGACGGCATCACGTCGAGCGGCCGCGACCTCGCCGGCTTCATCGCCGAATCATGCCCGAGCGTCGGTGGGCAGCTCTTCTTCCCGCCAGGCTACCTCGCGGGCGTTTATGCGGCCGTGCGCACGGTCGGCGGTCTCTGCATCGCCGACGAAGTGCAGACGGGACTCGGCCGCATCGGCTCGCACTTCTGGGCGTTCCAGGAACAGGGCGTCGTGCCTGACATCGTCGTCATGGGCAAGCCGCTCGGCAACGGCCATCCGCTCGCCGCGCTCGTGACGACGCGCGAGATCGCCGACGCGTTCAACAACGGCATGGAGTACTTCAGCACCTTCGGCGGCAACACGGTGAGCTGCGTCGTGGGCAACGCCGTGCTCGACGTCGTCGCGCGCGAACAGCTGCAGGCGCACGCGGCATGGGTTGGCGCGCACCTGCTTGCGGGATTGCGCCAGGTCGCGCCGAAGCACGCCATCGTCGGCGACGTGCGCGGCTCCGGCCTCTTCCTCGGCGTCGAGCTCGTGCGTGATCAGGCGACGATGGAGCCCGCGGGCGACGAAGCATCGTACGTCTCCAACCGGATGCGCGAGCACGGCATCCTGCTCGGCACCGACGGCCCGCACCACAACGTCGTCAAGATCCGCCCGCCGATGCCCTTCGATGAAGCCGACGCCGATCGGCTCGTCGAGACGCTCGACAAAGTGCTCGGCGAACTCACGCGATAGGGAGCGACCATGGCACACGTCAGCAAGCGCGATTTTCTCAAAGGTGCAGCGGCCACGGCGGGCGCCCTCGCGCTCTCACCCTTCGCGGGCATCGAGCAGGCGTTCGCGGGCACGGCCAATCTGGGCGCCGATGTCGTCGCCCGTGACAACGACCTCTGGGACGACCTGCGCGCGCAGTACGGCGTCACCCACGACTTCATCCAGCTCGAGAACGGCTACTACTCGCTCGCGGCCACGCCGGTGCTCGAGGCGTACATCGGCCACGTGCGGCGCGTCAACGCGGTCTCGTCGTACTACATGCGCACGACGCAGTACGCCGACAAGCAGCGCTCGCGCGACGCACTCGCGAAGATGCTCGGCTGCGCGCCCGGTGAGCTGATCATCACCCGCAACACCACCGAGAGCCTCGACACGGTCATCGCCGGCCACGACTGGAAGCCGGGCGACGAGGCGGTGATGGCCGAGCAGGACTACGGCGCGATGCTCGACATGTTCAAGCTGCAGGCGCGCCGCTACGGGCTGGTCAATCGGGTCATCCAGATCCCGATGGACCCGAAGTCCGATGACGAGGTGGTGCAGGCGTACGAAGCGGTCATCACGCCGCGCACGCGGCTGCTCATGGTCTGCCACATGGTGAACATCACCGGCCACATCCTGCCGATCCGGAAGATCACCGAGATGGCGCACCGGCACGGCGTCGAAGTCATGGTGGATGGCGCGCACGCCTTCGCGCAGATGGACTTCACGCTCGCCGACCTGGGCGGCGTCGACTACTACGCGTCATCGTTGCACAAATGGCTCGGCACGCCACTCGGCGCGGGACTGCTGTACGTGCGGAAGGATCGCATCCCCGGCCTCTGGCAGCTCTACGGTGACATCGGCGCGGCCGACGACAGCATCGGCAAGCTCAATCACACGGGCACGCATCCCGTGGCCACCGATCTCGCGATCATGGACGCGATCGCGTTTCACGAGTCGATCGGCATCCAGCGCAAGAGCGCGCGGCTGCGCTATCTGCAGCGCTATTGGACCGACCAGGTGCGCGGCACACCGCGCATCATCATCAACACGCCATCGCAGCCCGCGCGTTCCGGGGCCATCGCGAACGTCGGTGTGGCCGGCGTGACGCCGGGCGATCTCGCCAAGCGGCTGATGAGCGAGTTCAGGATCTTCACCGTGGCCATCGATGGCGCAGGGGTGCACGGCGTGCGCGTCTGCCCGCAGGTGTTCACCACCACGGCCGAGCTCGACCAGTTCGTGAAGGCGCTCAAGACGATCGCGGCGTAGGACGGGCATTGAAGGCGTTCAAGACGATCGCGGCGCAAGGCGCATCGCGCACCACTCTCCCTCGAGGATCATTCGCAATGCCTGAGACCACCGCCCGCCATCACCGCTGGGACGACATGCCCAAGGAGGTGGTGACCGAGATGATCAGCCGCCGGTTGATCACGTGCAACCGCATGATGATCGCGCACGTCTACCTCAAGAAGGGTACCATCGTGCCGCGTCACTCGCACGAGAACGAGCAGATCACGTACATCCTCGAGGGCGCGCTCAAGTTCTGGATCGGCAACGAGGGCGAGACGGAGGTCATGGTGCGCGCGGGCGAAGTGTTGACCATCCCGAGCAACGTGCCGCATCGCGCCGAGGCCATGGAAGACACGCTCGACGTCGACATCTTCGATCCGCCGCGTCAGGATTGGCTCGACAAGAGCGACGACTACCTCAAGACCGGCAAGGACGACTTGCTGAGGAGCAAGTAGGCGATGGATCTCGGACTGAAGGGCAAGGTCGCGCTCATCACCGGCGCGAGCTCGGGGTTGGGACGCGCGATCGCGGAGGAGCTGGCCGTCGAGGGCGCCGACGTCGTGATCTGTGCGCGACGCGCGGATCAACTGGCCGAAGTCGCGAAGAGCATCGAAGCCACCACGAAGCGCACGGTGCACGCGATCACCGCCGACCTCGCGAAGCCCGGCGAAGCGGCGCGCGTCGTCCACGACACCATCGCCGCCAAGGGACGCATCGACGTGCTGCTCACCAATGGCGGCGGGCCGCCGTCGCTCCCGTTCGAGCAGACCACCCTCGAACAATGGCACAGCGCGATCGCGATGAACCTGGAAAGCGCACTCGAACTCTGTCGCGCGGCGCTGCCCGGCATGAAGGAACGGAAGTGGGGACGCATCCTCACGCTCACGAGCATCACGGTCAAGCAGCCGGTCGAGAACCTCATCCTCTCAAACTCGGTGCGCGCGGCCGTGACGGGCTTCGCGCGCACGCTCGCGAACGAAGTCGCGCCGTTCAACATCACCGTCAACAACCTGCTACCGGGCTACACCCGCACCGAGCGCCTCGGCGGACTCGCGTCGGCGGTGAGTGCGCGCAAGGGCATCACCGAGGCGCAGGCGTACAGCGTCTGGGAGTCGCAGATCCCGATGGGACGGCTCGGCGAACCGCGCGAGTTCGCGGCGCTGGCCGCCTTCCTCGCGAGCGAACGCGCCAGTTACATCACGGGACAGTCGGTGGCTGTCGACGGCGGCTGGATCAAGTCGCTGACCTGAGGTGCCGTGCCGATCGCAGCAATCAGCCGCACAGCTCACGACATCAGGCCCAGCTCGGCTGCTGCGAACAGCACATCAGGGTGTGTGATCGTGAGTCCGTCCGGCCGTCCCCACGAGAACTGACGCGGCTTCACGCGGTCGAGAAAGAGCACGCGCGACACCCAATCACCGCGGAAACGGGACCACCACGCAAGTCCCGGCGCACCGAGTTCGTGGACGCGCCGTGCGATCCCCTGCGTCACGAGCCGATCGGGATGCGCCACCTCGCTCGGCCGGATGCCCAGCGCACGCAACGTGCCCGGATCATCAAGGTCGACGAGGCGTGCGTTGAGCGTGACGGTGACTTCCACGAGAGCGAGGGCGATGACGCGCTTTCGCACCGCCTCGCTCTCGAGGCCGTGCCCACGGAGACCTTGCAGGACCTCCGTGACCGCGTGCACGCTTGACGAGGCGAGATAGCGCACCGGCGGATCGTCATGCAGATCGAAGCGACCGCCGTACTGATTGTCGGGGATGAAACGCGGCGTGCCGGCTGCGTCGCCCTTCGCCCGAGGGTCGAACCGGAAGCAGCGCCAGCCGGTGACGACGATCGTCGTCAGGCGAACGACCCCGTGCGCTCCGATTGTGCCGCGAGAATCACCGCCGCGATGCGACCCCGCGCGATGGCGTCGATCGGTCGCTGGTCACCGAGGTTGGCGTTGATGCCATGGAGCCAGGCGTTGATGGTCTCCGGCTCCAGCACATCGGCGAGTATGAGGATCACCGACGTCAGTGCGGCGAGTCGCGCGTAGCCTTCGTCGCCGGCGCGCTCGCCCTGCTTCCACCGCGTCACGCGACTGCGGCTCACCCCCGTGGCGCGGGCCACGTCGGCATCGGATGGAAAGATGGCGCTCACCGTGCGCGCCGAGTCGCGCGTCAGCCGGGCCAAAAACGCCTTCTGGGAAGGGGCGCGAGTAGTCACACAACAAATATGTTGCGCAAGTATCGGCCCGTCAACAGCGTCCGGCTGCGCTCACGTAGCGACTTACCGCCGCACCCCGAGCGCCGGCTCGACCCACACCGGATTGGCGTACGTGCCGACCTGGCACGTCACGCCACTCGGCACGTGGTACGCATAGACCGCATACTGCTCGATGCGCCGGAATTCGCTCGTGTCGGGTGCGAGCACGAACGACGGGTCCGACGTGAACACGACATGTTCGCCGTAGATCCGCGGAAAGGAGCCGATGACGCGCGTCTGGATGCGGCGCTTCTGCGTGAGGTCGGCGACGATGAGCACCGAGAGCGCGTTGCGCTGGTGCTCGGTGAAGGCGGCCCATCGTGCATCGCGCGAGAGCGTCAGGTCGGCCTGCTCCCGCGACGAGGTCGCGCCGCTGGCATCTGGAATCCGGTAGCCTGCACCCGCGTAGAAGGGCGCGTTGCGGTTGTCGTAGTAGCGGTGCTCGTTCACGTCGTCGAGCCGGTACGCGTAGCCGTCGCGCGAGAGCGGCAGCAGGTCGGCCGCGGACGATGATCCGATGTCGCCATCGAGCTTGATGCGCGCGACCACCCTGAGCGTGGACGGCGTCCAGCGCATGATGTCGACGTTGTTGGCGGATGCGTCGCCCGTGGAGTCGTTCGGCGCGCTCGGGTCACGCTGCCGGAGGTAGAGCACCGAGCCACCTGGTGCGACGCGTGGTGCGTATCCCTCGAGCCGCGTCACGACGGAATCGTTGGTGACATCGCGGATCTCGATCGTGCTCGTCCACGGCCGCGGGATCGTGTCGTGCTGGACGGCCGCTACCACGGTGCGCCCATCGAAGAACGCGAAGTCCGTCATGTAGCGTGAGTCTGCAATCGTGCGCGTGACACCGGAGACGATCGTCACGTAGCCCGCCTGCCCGAACGCGTGGCTGCCATTGCCATCGAGCGCCGCGTCCGCCTTGCCCGCGTACCGGTGGATGGTGCGCGCCTCGGTGCCGTCCAAGCGCGACTCGAAGAGGCGCATCGAATCGCGCTCGAGCGTCGAGAGCGTGATGATCGGGCCGCTCCCGCACGCCTTGATCGGCGCCGCGGCGGCTGCGGCGTCGGCGGCCGAGTCGTGTTCGACGAGCGGCGACATGCGGTCGAGCGTGACGGTGGTGCGCGCGACGGTCTGCGGCTTGTCGTCGCACGCGCCAAGCGCAGCGAGCACGCCAAGCGCCGCGACCGCGAGGGTCGCGCGCACCGGCCGGCTGAACGACGTCATGACGGCTTGGCTGGTCATGGACACGACACGCGTGTGGTGAACTTTGCCCCGCGCCTGCGGGATGCAGCGCGCATGAGGTTCGACGCGTTATCCTTGGGTCGCGTCACACTGTGACCCTGCGCACACCCTCTGGAGAAGCACCCGATGGCACCGATCACCAAGGCCGACTGGATCTGGAAGGACGGCACGTTCGTGAAGTGGGAGGACGCGCAGCTCCATCTGCTCGCGACCGCCGTCCAGTTCGGCACGTCCGTGTTCGAGGGCATCCGCTGCTACGATACCCCCGAAGGTCCGGCGATCTTCCGCCTCACGGAGCACCTGCAGCGACTCGTCGACTCGGCGCGCACCTACAACCTCGACCTCAAGCACGACATCCCGACGCTCACCAAGGCATGCGTCGACGCCGTGAGCCGGAACAAGCTCACGGGCTGCTACCTGCGCCCGGTGGTGTTGCTGGGATACGGCGCCGCGGGGCTCGAGGCCGATGGCAGCCCGACCGAGACCTACGTGCCGGCCTTTCCGTGGGGCACGTACCTCGGCGCCGACGCGCTCCAGGCCGGCGTGGCCGCGTGCGTGAGCAGCTGGCAGCGCGCGCATCCCAACACCTTCCCGCTCATGGCGAAGGCGGCGGGCCAGTACTTGAGCAGCCAGCTCATGAAGTGGGAAGCGAAGAAGAACGGCTTCCAGGAAGCGATCGGACTGAGCCCGACCGGTCTCGTGAGCGAAGGGACGGGCATGAACATCTTCCTCGTCTGGCGCGGCAAGGTCTACACGCCGGCCTTGGACGGCACGCTGCTCCCCGGCATCACGATGGATTCGGTGATCACGCTCGCGAACGACATCGGCATCACGATCGAGCCGCGGCAAATTCCGCGCGAGATGCTCTACGGCGCCGACGAGATCTTCTTCACGGGCACGGCCGCGGAAGTGACGCCGGTGTCGAGCGTCGATCGCAAGCCGATCGGCAGCGGCAAGGCGGGACCGATCACGCTCGCGCTGCAGAAGCGGTATCTCGACTACGCGAAGGGCGTGCTGCCCGATACGCACGGGTGGCGGACGCACGTGAAGTCGTGAAGTGAGGATGTGGTCGCGCGGCGTGTCGCGAAGCACCCGCGTGAGCGTCCCAGTGGATAGGTCATTTGCCCTATGCACATCGCCGCCGACGGCGTGATAGCGCCGGGGAGGGGGCCACCGCATGTTTGACTGTGAAGGCACCTAGTTCCTCGCGCGACGACGCGCGCCACGACGAACGAGCGATCGTGTGAACAGGGTCTGCTGCCGCACGGCGGAGTTCGATCGATGCGCCTCCTCGTCGTTGGTGCGATTTTCATCGCAGGTCTTGTTCCGCTTGTTTCGGCACCCTCAACAACCGTCGCACCTACGGCGACCTCTACTCCGGCGGTGGCGGACGCGGCCCCGCTTCTGGAGCGAGCGCCGTTGGTGTCCAGCCGACGCTTTGCCTGCAGCACGTCGCAGTCCGCGATTAATCCGTGCACGCAGGCCACGAGCGCGTTCACGAACCGTTCCGGCAGTACACAGTACACGATCCAGAACAAGATCATCGAGCCCGTCGACTACATCATCACGCCCACGTGCAGCGGGCAGGTGAATACGTGCGTTGGGCCGGGCACCGTCACGGTGCCGCCCAAGTCGACCAAGAGTTTCGTGGTGACGTGGAAGACGAGCAGCACGGCCGGGAGCGGCACGCTGTCCGTGAGCGCCGATGATGGTCTCACGCCGGTGGTGTCGACGAACACCTTCACGGTGACGGTACCGCCGCCGACCCTTCTTTACGTGGCGCAGGTGAGCCCACACCTGCAGCGACATCTGGTGGATTCCGGGCAGGTCGACACGGCGCGTTTCGTGGTCCGTAACGCTGGGGCCGACAGCACGCGCTGGTCATGGACCGCGATATGCAGCGGGGCGGCGCTGGTCGGCGGGACGTGCAATACCCCCCTGAGCGGCAAGGTGGGGCTCGCCGCGGGACAGCAGACGACCATCGGCGTGACCTACACGACCACCGGGGCCAAGAACGCCGCGGCGAGCGTGCAGCTCAAGCTCGCGGACACGATCCTTGCGACGCGACGTGACAGTGGGACCATCGAGTTGCTCGTGACGCGCAACGACTCGCTGGTCCAGGTGAGCCAGCAAAATCCCGGTGAGACGGTTGCGCCGGACCAATGCGTGACCGTGAGCGTCGCGCGCGGGCTTGCGGTCGAGTGCGGCGCGGTCCGGGCCATCCACACGCTGCCCTCGCTGCGCAGCATGAGCAAGGTGCGCGCGCCCGTGCTGCTCTACAACAGCCAGCACGCGCACCCGCGGCCCGCGATCCGCGCCGACGTGACGCTTCCGGACACGCGGATCCCGGACTCGGTCACGGCCGTCCTCAAAGACTCGAGCGGCACCGCGATCGGCGGGGCGACCGGGACGTGGGCCGGCAGCCAGTGGCGGGCGCGCAGCACGCGGCGCATCGCCGTGAGCTACGACGCGTCCGCGTGGCCCACCACCGTGCATCGCTACACGCTGGACGTCCGGCGCTGGTACGGCGCGACGCCCGAGCTGGTGAGTGTCACGGGATCGCACTGGGTCGTGAACCGGGTCGAGAGTCCGTACGGGGCGGGGTGGTGGGTGGCGGGGTTGGAGTACATCGCCAATCCCGATGGGAGTCTGTATCTGACGACGGGAGACGGCGCGACCCGCCGCTACCTGTGGGTGGCGCCCGGCACGTATGTGGCGCCGTGGCTGGATCGGCCCGATTCGATTGTCCTCGTGGGCGGCACGTACTACGAGCGGCGGCTGCCGCACGGGGTCAAGGTGCGCTACCTGTTGGCGACGGGGCTCCAGAGTGCGACCGTGAACCGGCTGGGCCATGTCACCCGCTTTGTCTGGGTGCCCGGCACCCTGCGCGTGGACTCGATCATTCCGCCCAGCGGGAGCAGTGTCGTGGCGTGGAAGTTCCAGTACGACGGCTCCGCGCACTTGCAATCCGTGACGCGCACGGGGACCGGCGTGACCGGGACCACGGACCAGCTGACCATGAACGGGAACGGCGAGCTGACCCAGATCCTCCAGCGCGACGGCACGACGATCCAATTCAGCTACGGCGCTGAGCTGCACCGTCTGCAGACGCGCACCGACGAGCGCGGCGTGACGGACAGCGTGGGGTACGATGCGGGGAGTCGCGTGGCGCGCGTCACCGTGCAGTCGAGTCTGTCTAGCGCGAGCGTGCGCGACACCCTCAAGCTGACGGCGGCCGAGACGCGGGGCCTCGCGGGCACGCCTGCCGTGTCTCTCGACCGCGCCAGCACGGTGATCGATGGCTTCCGCACCGACGTCGCGGACACTGCGGCCTACCTCATCAACAAATGGGGAGCGCCCACGCGCGTGCGCAACGCCCTCGGCGACGAGTCGCAGCTCGCACGCACCAACGGCACGTTCTCCGCGCTGGTGACATATCTGCGCGCGCCGAACGGACGAGCACTGGTTGCGACTTACGACGCGCGCGGCAACATCGCGTCGCTGCTTGATTCGGCCACGGTCAAGGCGGGCCCCGTCTATGCGCTCACGCAGTACACGTGGGACCCAAAGTGGGACTTCGTCACGCGCATCGTCAATCCAGAGCTTGACTCCGCGAAGAGCGCGTACGATTCGACCAACGGGAATCTGCTTTGGCAAGAAGATGGGCGTGGGTCTGCGACGCGCACGACGTTCGCGTACGACGGCACGACGGGCCTGCTCCGTCGGGCGCGGACCGCGACGGGCGTCACGGACACGCTCCTCTATGAGACCGCCCTCAACAACGCGTATCAGCGCAACAATCCGCTGGCGCAGTATGAACTTTGGACGCAGGATGGCACCGGACGCGTGTTCCGCACGGAGCGCCCGACGGTCACGGGCGGCCCGGCCGTCGTGGACAGCGTCACGCTCGACGTCATGGACCGTCCGACTCTCACGGTGACGCGGACAGCCAACGATACGCTGTGGCTCAGGCAACAGTACTCGGCAAGCGGACAGCTCACGCGCATTGCGAAGGCCAGCGCCCAGGACAACGTGCGCGCCAAGGTCGACACGATTGTGACGACCTTTGGCTACGACGGACGCAACCGCATGGTGGCCGAAACCACGTTCAAGCGCAGCTTCCTTGCGCCCCCGAATCCGCGCTTCCTCCCGCTCAACATCATCACCTCGACGTACGACCCGGCGGGTAACCTCACGGCGGGCGGACGCAATCCCTTCACCGTCACGTACGACGCGCTCAACCGCCGCGTGCGCACCGTGGCGAGTGACACGAACAGCTTCGTGTACGACGAGGTCGGCAACCTGCGGCATGCCGGCAACGCCGTCGGACGCGTCGCGCGCACGTACGGCCAGAACAGCACGCTCCTCACCGACACCCTGCGCATCGCCACGCGGCGCCTCAGCGAGCGCGCCTTCTCGTCAAACATCTTCGGCATCAAGGCGCGCTACGACCTCAATCAGCGGCGCATCGCCTTTGTCACGGACAGCCAGCGCGTCTGGTTTAACCGCGCGAGCGGGCTCATGGACTCCATCGGCGACCTCGCCGGCAATCGGTTCACGTTCAGCTACGACAACGATGCGCGCACGACCCAGGTCACCCGCTTGTCGCAGAGCGCATTCCCCATGGTCGAGACCATCAAGTATGACACGGTGGGCCGCGTCGAGAAGCGCGTGCAGCGTACCTGGACTGGCGGCGTGCTCAAGGACACGCTGCACAAGGATTCGCTCGCCTACGATCTTCGCGACCGGATCATCCGCAACCAGTGGACCAACGACATCGCGGCCTACAACCCGATGGGTCCCATCGACACCGTGGGCTACGGGCAGGGCGGCTACGAACGGTACCAGACCGACGCGCTCGGGCTCCGTTACTACGGCAACGGCAACGCCGCGCTCAACGGCACGGCGACTTATGCCTATGTCGGCGGCACGGAGCGGCTCGCCAACATGGTGGTCGCCCCCAACGGCGGCGTGTCGGTCTCGCCCGACACCACGACCTACTCGATTCAGCCTGCAGGGATGATCACGAAGACGGTGCGCTGGAAGTCGTTTCTCTACACCTGCCCTGGCTGTCCGGCACCGAGCATCCTCAAAGAGACGCGCACCGACTCGAACGAGTTCGACCTGAGCTGGCGGCTCGTCTCGAGCAAGTTCACCCTCGACACCTCACCGGCGCCACCGCAGTACCGGGCCTATTCGCGCACCGAACGCTACCGGTATGACCCACTCGGTCGACGCGTCTGGAAGGAGATGATTCGCGACACGCTGCAGAATCTCTGCCCCCTGCACGACAAGAGCTCGGGCTGCCGGAACGAAGTGACGCGCACCATCTGGGACGGCGCCAATATCCTGTACGACGTGCGCATTCGGGCGGACACCCTCGGCGACGCGAGCGAGGGAAGTCCACCGACAGGCGCCTTCACCGGTACAGTCGCGTATCTGCATGCTGGAGGCATCGACGTTCCGCTGTCGATCAACAAGGACGGGACGGTCGTGATTCCGTACGCGGACTGGCGCGGCACGTACGACGTCGGGACCTGCGGTACTCCGGCCGCTACGCGGTGTACAGACCTAGACGCATACTTCCCGCTGCAAAACGCGACATCGTTTGGCGATGGCTCGGTACCGCCCAATGGGCCACCAAACTGGTTTGGAGAGATTATCGGTGGGCAATTCGACGGAAGCGGGTATGGGTACAAGCGCAACCGGTACTACGACGCGCGTAGCGGGAGGTTCACCCAAGAGGATCCCACTGGCCTCGCCGGAGGTACCAGCGCGTACGGATTCGCGGCGGGTGACCCCCTCAACTTTGTCGATCCATTTGGCCTTTGTGCCGAGCCAGCTGCAGACAGTGTCAGGGTCACTGTAACTGTCAACTGTCCTGATGGAACGCTCGGTACTCGGGATGTTTGGGCGCGCAGTGCGTCGAGCGCTGAGGTTGCGGCTGTCTTGGGTGCAGCTGCTGCGCTTGCTGGTGGTAACGCGACCTTCACGCCTTCCGGAGTCCAGAACGACTATGGGGTGATAGCAAACTCGGGGGCACTGTACGTGCTTCCAACAACTTCCGCCGACGGCCTTCCGCTAGCAGTCGGTGGTGTCACGAGTACGGGCGGGTCTCAGACTTTTGTTGCGTTCTCTACGGCTGTCATGGGGGCCATGGTGGCGGGCAACTATGGGGCAAAGATTGGAAACACCAATGTGATAAATGTGGTTGGGCACGAGGGTGTTCACTTGATGCAAGGCGAGGGTTACGGAAACGGTGGTGTGTCAGGCGCAAGCACGAGAACCCGAGAGAACGAGGCATATTCGGTTAGTTGGAGGGTGAGGAAACCATGAATGCGATAACTGCAATTTTGACTTCGGTCGGTCTATGTCTCTTCGCGGCTGCTCCGGGAGTGATGCTGAAGTCAGGCGAGCTTCTTCCGCCACACACGAAGCACGAGGAGACTGCGGATAGACCTGTCGGCTGCAAGGGCATTCGAGAGTGGCAACTGCCGGCAGGCGACGTCGTTCATGGGCGCGACCTTCCGCCCAACGATGTCTTGGTCACCCGTGCGCGGCTCAACCTGGTCGCTCAAGTCGCAGAGCATCTATGTCGCTCGAGCGGCGCCTATCCAACATCTTTAGCGGCCATCGCTCAATACTCGGCAGGTCTTGCTCGAAAAAAAGTGTGCATTCTCGACGACGCTGCCTTTGTCGACGCATGGGGGAGGCCATTTTCCGTCTCAGGAGATGCAAGGGGAATACGTATTTCTTCAGATGGCCCCGATGCTCGGCCTCACACTTCCGATGACATCGCTGTCCCACCTCCAAGCTGGGAACGATCCCTGCCGTCGAATTGGCGCGTGTGTGATGCTCGTGGAACAAGTGACTGAGGGCTTCGATGGAGCGAAGCAAGCGCGCAGGATTGTGACCATTTGGCTGGGGTGAGCGGCGGAATCGCGAACTATGATTTCGAGCTCGGAGGTTGTATTGGGTCATCACGTTCGGCTCGAACAGTTGGACGACCTGCGGAAGCCGCAGCTTGAATGCCACACATGCAAGGGTCAGCCGTCAGCGTACTGGGGGCCATGCTGCCGAGGACTGCGTGACCGGGCCCAGGCGCCGCCAAAGGAGGTAGGGGTGACTCTGGCCGCGTGAAGGCAGGGGTGGGGTCCCTTGGCCCAATCCGATGTCTTTCGGTGGCCTCAGCTCGCTCGTGTTCCAAGTCCGCGCGGGTAGCAGAAGTGCTCCACTCCGCGTATCTCTTTGGCGCCCAGGCTCACCTCCCGCGCCCAAATCCCGCGCCATCACAGGAGCCGTCATGTCCCGCCTGCTCGTCGCCGCGACCGCCGTCGCCCTCTCCGCCACCCTCGCGCACGCGCAAGCCGCACCCGCCGCGCGCGCCACGTCGAGCGCCACCTCGCCCACCTTCGCCGACCCGCTCGTCGAGTTCGAGCTCATGACCTGGCCCGAGGTCAAGACCGCCCTCGCCGCCGGCAAAACCACCGCCCTCTTCTACACCGGCGGCACCGAGCAGCGCGGACCGCAGAACGTCAACGGCGGCCACAACCTCCTCGGCAAAGCCACGGTCAAGGCCATCGCCTTGAAGCTCGGCAACGCCATCGCCATGCCAGTGCTGCCCTACACGCCCAATCGTGCGAGCGCCACGATCCCCGGCACCATCGGCCTCACTGCGGAACTCCTCGCGCCCATCCTCGAGCGCATCGCCGAGGAAGCGATCGTCACCGGCTTCAAGAACATCATCCTCATGGGCGATCACGGCGGCGGACAGCCCGACGTCTACGCCCAAGTGGCCAACAAGCTCGAGGCCAAGTACGCGCCGCAGGGCATCCACGTCTTCTACTGCGACGAGGTCTACTCCAAGGCCAACGATGACTTCGACAAGTGGCTCGGCGCCAACG
Organism: Gemmatimonadota bacterium; assembly: GCA_025359135.1. Lineage (GTDB taxonomy): Bacteria > Gemmatimonadota > Gemmatimonadetes > Gemmatimonadales > Gemmatimonadaceae > JACPPC01. The sequence goes on from JANYHJ010000146.1 coordinate 14,197, forward strand.
GCTACCCCACCGGCGGCCACGCCAGCATCATCGACACCTCCGAGATGCTCTACCTGGGCGGCTCCGAGTGGGTGCGGAAGGACCTCATCAAGGACGCCTTGGGCGACCCGGTCCGCGAACGCGGCGCCGCGCCCGATCCGAACGCCAAGCTCCTCAACAACGGCATCAGCGGCGACGGTCGCCGCTCCTCAGCGGAGCTCGGCAAGCGCGTCTTCGAGATGAAGGTCGCCTACGGCGTCAAGCAGATCAAAGAGCTGGTCGCGTCGAAGCACTAAGTCGCTGGCAGGGCTCGGCTTGGGTGGGGGCAGGGCGCCGCGGTCGCGCCTTGCCCCCACAACGTTTGAACGCCACTATACGTAAGCTCGGAACCAGCACGTCATCCGCTTGGGCTGTACGGGAGATTGGCGAGTGAACGCACGCACGTCGGCGGGAATTGCGGTGGTAATCGGCTTGGGTTGCGCCCTCACGGTGCTTCTGCCGCCGGCCCTTGGCGCCACGCGCGAACGCGGCGCTGGCAAACCCGCCAAGGCCACGCCCCTCATCGCGCGCAACGCGCCCCGCACGCCGCGCTTCGGTCACCTGCCGCTCCCGCCCACGCGTGCCGCCCGCAAGCGCCTCGACGCGCTCACCGGCGTCGTGCAGGACTACTGCACCGGCTGTCACTCCGACGAGAAGAAGAAGGGCGAGCTCTCGCTCGATCACTTCGACGTGACCAAGGCCGCCGAGAGTGCGGAGCTCGCGGAAAAGATGATCAACAAGCTGCGCGCGGGCATGATGCCGCCGCCGGGCAAGGAACGCCCGAAGAACGATTCGCTTGAACTGCTAGCGGCCACGCTCGAACGGCTCGTCGATGCCGAAGCGGCCAAGCGACCCGATCCGGGCTCGCGCGGCTTTCAGCGCCTGAACCGCGCCGAGTACGAGCGCTCGATCGAAGCGCTACTCGGCCTGAGCATCGATGCCGGTTCGTGGCTGTCGCTCGACACCAAGTCGGCCAACTTCGACAACATCGCCGACACGCAGATCCCCTCGGCTACCGTGCTCGACGGCTACCTCGACGCGGCGAGCGAACTGAGCCGCCTCGCGGTCGGCGACGCGAAGGCGAGCGTCACCAACAAGACGTACAAGATTCCGCGCCTCGCGTCGCAGATCGATCACGTGCCGGGTGCGCCTGCAGGCACGCGCGGCGGACTCTCGGTCACGCACACCTTCCCGGCCGACGGCGAGTATCTCTTCCGCCTCAAGCTTCACTCGGTGCCGACGGGCGAACTGTTCGGCTCGGCCGCACCGGTCGACGAGAAGCTCGAGGTCAGCGTCGATGGCGAACGCGTCGCAATTCTGCCGATCGATCGCGGCCTGGGCGAGTCCGACGCGAACGGCCTCGAGATCCGCACCCCCACGGTGACGATCCGCGCCGGCACGCATCGCGTTTCGGCCGCCTTCCTGCGCACGTTCGAAGGCCCGGTCAACGACCTCATCGCGCCGATCGGCCACAGCATCGCCGACACCGAGATCGGCGGCGATGACGGCATCACGATGGTGCCGCACCTCCGCGAGATGGTCGTGACGGGCCCGTTCAACCCGACCGGCGTCTCCGAGACCGCGACGCGGAAGCGCATCTTCCTCTGTCGCCCGACGAGCGCCGACGAAGCGCGTCCCTGCGCCGAGCGGATCCTCACGAGCTTGGCGAGCAGCGCGTACCGTAGGCCGGCGAGCAAGAGCGATGTCGCGCCGGTCATGGGCTTCTACGACGAGGGCGCCAAGCAGGCAGGCAACAGGCAGGGCGGCTTCGAGAACGGCATCCGCTCCGGCCTCGAAGCGATCCTCTCGAGCCCGCGCTTCATCTTCCGCGTCGAATCGCAGCCGGCGAACGCGAAGCCGGGCGAGCGCCATGAGCTGGCCGATCATGACCTGGCCGCGCGACTCTCGTTCTTCATCTGGGGCACGCCGCCCGACGCGACGCTGACGGCGCTCGCGGCCAAGGGCAAGCTCAGGAATTCGCTCGTGCTGGCCGCGCAGACCAGGCGCATGCTCGCCGACCCGCGCTCCGAAGCGCTCGCCACGCGCTTCGCCGCGCAGTGGCTGCGGTTGCAGGACGTCGAGAAGGTGCACCCGGACGCGCTGCAGTTCCCGGACTACAGCCAGCAGCTCGCCGACGCGATGCGCCGAGAGACGGAGCTCTTCTTCTACGACCTCGTGCGCGAAGACAAGAGCGTGCTCGACCTCTACGGTGCCAACTACACGTTCATGAACGAGGCGCTCGCGAAGCACTACGGCGTGAAGGGCGTCGTCGGCAACAGCTTCCGCAAGGTGGCGCTCGTCGACGAGAATCGCCGCGGCCTCTTCGGTCAGGCGAGCATCCTCACGCTTACCTCGCACGCCAACCGAACGAGCCCCGTGCTGCGTGGCAAGTGGGTGATGGAAGTGCTGCTGGGTTCACCGCCGCCACCGCCGCCGCCCGACGTGCCCGACCTCGAGAAGACGGGCGAGTCGAAGGACGGCCGCCTGCTCACGACGCGCGAGCGGATGGAGATGCACCGCAACAACGCGTCGTGCCGTTCGTGTCACGCGGTCATCGACCCGATCGGGCTCTCGCTCGACAACTACGACGTGACGGGGCGCTGGCGCATCAAGGAAAACCGCATGCCGCTCGACACCAAGGGCAAGCTCTACGACGGCACGCCGGTGCAGAGCCCGAGCGACCTGCGCGTGGCGCTGCTCAAGCGCCCGACGCCGCTCGTGCGCACCTTCACGCAGAACCTCATGGCGTACGCGCTCGGCCGCCGCATCGAGTTCGGCGACCAGCCGGCGGTGCGCAAGATCGTCGCCAACGCCAGCACGCAGAACCACCGCATGAGCGCGTACGTGCTCGGCGTCGCCATGAGCGATGCCTTCCGCATGACGCGCTCGGCGGTTGCCTCGTCTGATTCCACAAACGGGGTGAAGCGCGCCTCGAGTGGCCCCGGCACGCACTAGTCGCACCACACCCTGCACCACAGGCACCGATGACCTTCCTCACGGGCAAGTCCCTTCCGCGGCGCACCTTCCTGCAGGGCATGGGCGCGACGCTCGCGCTCCCCTACCTCGACGCGATGATCCCGGCGGGACGCGGCGCGGCGGCCTCCACGGCGACGAATGACGCGACGCGGTTGGTGGCCATCGAGATGGTGCACGGCGCGGCCGGCTGCAACGAGCTCGGCGCGACGATGAACCTCTGGTCGCCCAAGGACACGGGGAAGGCGTTCGACCTGAGCCCGTCGGCGCTCAACTCGCTCAACCCGTATCGCGACTACCTCACGATCATCAGCAACACCGACGTGCGGAACGCGGAGCCGTCGACGCCCAAGGAAATCGGCGGCGACCACTTCCGCTCGAGCGCGGTCTACCTGACGCAGTCGCATCCGCGGCAGACCGAGGGTTCGGACATCATGGTCGGCACGTCGCTCGACCAGCTCTACGCGCGCCGCTTCGGCCAGGGCACGCCGATTCCGAGCATGCAGCTCTGCATCGAGAACGTCGACCAGGCCGGTGGCTGCGCGTATGGCTACGCCTGCGTCTACACCGATTCCATCAGCTGGGATTCGCCGACGCAACCGTTGCCCGTGATCCGCGACCCGCGCGTGGCGTTCGAGAAGCTCTTCGGTGTCGGCGGATCGAGCGAGGAGCGCATGGCGCGCCGCCAGAGCCGCCGTTCGATTCTCGACTTCGTCGCCAAGGAGATGTCGAGCATCAAGAAGGATCTTGGCGCCCCCGACCAGCGCCGCATCGAGCGCTACCTCGAGGACATCCGCGAGGTCGAGCGCCGCATCCAGCGCGTCGAGGCCCGCAACTCGAGCGGTGAGCAGCGCGAACTGCCGGGCGCACCAGCGGGCGTGCCGGACTCGTTCGCCGAACATGTGGCGCTGATGTTCGACATCCAGGCGATCGCGTTCGCGGCCGATATCACGCGCGTCTTCTCGTTCAAGATGGGGCGCGACGGTTCGAGCCGCACGTACCCCGAGAGCGGCACGGACAAGCCGTTCCACCCCTGCTCGCACCACGGTGGCACGGCCAAGGGGGTGAAGGACTTTCACCTCATCAACAAGTACCACGTGGCGATGCTGCCGTACTTCCTCGACAAGCTCAAGAGCATGTCGGAAGGCGACAGCAACCTGCTCGACAAGACGATGATCCTGTACGGGTCGCCGATGGCGGACTCGAATCTGCACAGCCATCGCCGCTGCCCGCTGATCGTGATGGGGCACGCCAACGGCAAGATGCCGGGCAACCTGCACATCAAGGCGCCCGACGGCACGCCGATGGCGAACGCGATGCTGAGCATGATGCATACGCTGGGCATGGACGACATGAAGAGCTTCGGCGACAGCACGGGCGCGTTGGCGCTCAACTACCATGGCTGAGCGCGCGGGCGTGATGTCGCATCGCGTGCTGCGTGCTGCGGCGTGCGCGCTCGGATTCGCGGCGGTGGCCGGCGCCGCGCTGCTCGATGCGCCGCGTGCGGCGTACGCCGCGGGAACGGGCGTCGAATCGCCGGTGGCCGATGCCGCGATGAAGGGTGACCTGAACGCGGTGCGCGCGCTCATCAAGTCGGGCGCCGACGTCAATGCGGCGCAAGGCGATGGCATGACGGCGCTCCACTGGGCCGCGACGCGCGGTGAAGCGGAGCAGGTGAAGATGCTGGTGTCGGCGGGGGCACGGCTCGAGGGCGTGACGCGGAACGGCAACTACACGCCGCTGCAGCTGGCGGCGCGCGCAGGTGCGGCCACCGCCGTGGTGGCGCTGCTCGATGCCGGCGCCAACGCGAATGCGACGACGAGCTCGGGTGGTGCGACGGCGCTGCATTTTGCCGCTGGCGTGGGCAACACCGACGTCATCGCGGCGCTGATTGCGCACGGCGCCAAGGTGGATGCGCCCGACGTGACGTTCGGCCAGACGCCGCTCATGTGGGCCGCGGCCGCCGATCGCGTGGACGCCGTCAAGCTGCTGGTGAAGAAGGGCGCGTCGATTTCGGTCGCATCGAAGGTCGACGACGTGAAGGGGTTCGAGAAGCGCTTCGTCGAGGAGATCACGCTGCGCTCGAAGAAGCTCGCCGCAGCTCGGCAGCTCGAGCGCGCGGCCGCGCGTGCGCGCCTGCCCAAGGATTCGATCGCCAAGCTCGACTCGATCGCGCGCCGGGACTCGGTGGTGCGCCGCGATTCCGTGGTCAAGGATTCGACGACCAAGGCGTTCACGCGCGACTCGATGTACAAGGCCAATCCCGCCAAGCGCGTGGCCGACATGGCGGCCAAGGCCAAGGCCGATTCGATCAAGGCCGCGGCCAAGCCGATGACGGCCGCGGACTCCGCGAAGAAGCAGGCGGCGGACTCGGTGCTGAGCCGTCAGGAGTCGTACGGCGAATTGGTCGGCACGAAGGGCGGGCTGACGCCGCTCTTGTTCGCGGTGCGGCAAGGGAACCGGCAATCGGTCGACGCGCTGCTCGAAGCCGGCGCCGACATCAACCAGGTGAGCGCGGGCGATCACACGAGCCCGCTCCTGATGGCGATGATCAACGGGCAGTTCGACATCGCGTCGAGCCTGCTCGCGCGCGGCGCCGATCCCAAGATCACGAGCGACGCCGGCAACACGCCGCTCTACGCGATGCTCAACGTGCAGTGGGCCACCAAGTCGGAGTATCCGCAGCCCACGGCGCAGTACCAGCAGAAGACCAACTACCTCGAGCTCATGGAGGCGCTCATCAAGGCGGGGGCGGACGTCAACGCCCGCCTCACCAAGCACCTCTGGTTCATGTCGTACAACTTCGACCTCGTGGGCGTGAACACGCAGGGCGCGACGCCCTTCTGGCGTGCCACCTACGCGCTCGATCTCCCGGCGATGAAGCTGCTGGTCAAGTATGGCGCCGACACGAAGATTCCGACGACCAAGGCCAAGGGACGCTTCTCGGTGGAGGAGCGTTCAGGGCCCGACTCGACCAAGAAGGACCAGTCGGGATTGCCGCCCGTCGACATCGGCGGTCCGGCCGTGTTTCCCATTCACGCCGCGAGCGGCGTGGGCTACGGCGAAGGGTTCGCCGCCAACTCGCACAACCACGCCCCCGACGCGTGGCTGCCGGTGCTCAAGTACCTGGTCGAGGAGCTGGGCGCCGACGTCAACCAGCGCGACCACAACGGCTACTCGCCGCTGCACCACGCGGCCGCCCGCGGCGACAACGCGATGATCGAGTGGCTGATCTCGAAGGGCGCCTGCATCACGGTGCTGAGCCGTTCGGGGCAGACGGTGGCCGACATGGCCAACGGGCCGGTGCAGCGCATTCCCCCGTTCGTGGAGACGGTGGCGCTGGCGGAGAAGCTCGGGTCGAAGAACAACCACAAGTGCCGGAGCTGCTGAGCGGAGGTTCCAACCTCAGCCGCAGTACGTAGCGGGCAACTCCCGTCAGATCGTGGCTACGCTTTGACTCGCTTCGCGTGCTGCTTGAACCACGCCGCGATCGCGGGCTCGAGCCGCGCGTCATTGGCCACGTCGACCATCAACAGCAGCTTTTCGTCGTCGGGCGCCTGCACGTGCCAGCCATTCAGGTAGAGGAACGTGACCCCGGCCATGTACGCGGTCCGCTTGTTGGCGTCCTGGTAGCCGTGGTTCTTGGCGAGGCCGAACACATACGCCGCGGCACAGTCGAAGAGGGACGCCTTCTCGTACGCGAAGCGATTCCGCGCACGTGCAATCGCCGATTCGATGCTGCCCTCGTTCAGGATCCCCACGTTCCCGCCGTGGTCCTGCAACTGGCCGTTGTGGATGAGATCCACGATCTGG
>JANYHJ010000161.1 GCA_025359135.1 Gemmatimonadota bacterium
CTCGTGGCGGTCCTTGCGCGAGGCGAACGGCGTCTTGGAGTCGTTGAGGTGGAGCACGCCGAGCCGCTCGCGTCCGATGATGTCATCGAAGCGTGCCCAGACGCCGTCGTAGTCCTGCACGAGGTCGTATCCCGCGCTGTAGGCGTGGCAGGTATCGAGGCAGACGCCGACGCGGCCCCGCACGGACGCCGGCAGCCGCGCGATGATCGCGGCAATTTCCTCGAACGAGGCGCCGAGCGCAGTGCCACTGCCGGCGGTCGTCTCGAGAAAGAGGCGCGACGTTCCGCTCGCCTGCTCGAGCGCCTCGGCGATGCCGTCGGCGTTTCGGGCGAGTCCGCTCGCGCGGTCATCCATGAAGTTGCCCGGGTGCGACACGACGCCCAGGAGCCCGAGCGCTTCGGCGCGCACCAGTTCGCCGACGAAGCTCGCGATCGAGCGCGTGCGGAGGTCGGGGTCGGGCGAGGCGAGGTTTATGAGATAGCTGTCATGGGCCACGACGGCGGCCGACGGGAACTCGGCCAGCGCTGCGCGAAAGGCGGTGGCCTCGTCGGACGTGACGGAGCGATCGGCCCAGCGATTGCCCTGCTTGGTGAAGAGCTGGAAGCAGCGCGCGCCGATGTCGGCCGCGCGGAGTGGCGTTTCGAAGGTGCCGCCTGCGGCCGAGACGTGCGCACCGACGAGCGGACCCGTGGTGACAGGAACGGGCCGCGGGGCATCGGCTGCTCGCTTGGCCGGCGTCATGGAGCGCGAGGACTTGGGCTTGGGTGGCGCGGCGGGCGTCTTCGAAGTTGACGGTGCCTTCAGCGACTTCATTGGCTTCGACGCCTTTGTCGCCTTCTTCACTGCCTTCGCCTTCACCAACTTCATCGCCTTCTTCGACTTCATCGCCTTCACGGCCTTCTTCGCCTTCACGGCCTTCACGGCCTTCGCCTTCGCCGACTTCTTGTTCGCCTTCCTCACACGCGCACTCACGGCTGATTCCTCAACCACACGAGCGGATCCATCGCGCGACCCTTCGGCCGGATTTCAAAGTGCAGGTGCGCTGGCAGCTCCGGGTCGGTCGCCCCCACGGTGCCGATCGCCTGGCCCTTGGACACCTGCTGCCCCTTGGTCACCTCGATGGTGCCGAGGGAGCCGTACACCGAGTAGTCGCCACCACCGTGCTGGACGATCACCGTCTGGCCGTAGGTGCCGATCGCCTCGGCCACCATCACCTCGCCCGCGGCCACCGAGCGCACGGCGCTCCCCTGCGTCGTGGCGATGCCGATGCCGTTCCAGCGGATGGCGGTGTTGTTCGGGTTGATGACGCGACCAAAGCGGTAGATGATCGTGCCCTCGGTCGGCCAGTTGAGACGTCCGACGTCGGTGGTGCGCAGCGTGCTCGTGCTGGCGACCGCGGACGCGCCTGCGGGACGCGCCGCTTCGGCCTTCTTGCGCGCGGCTTCCAGCGTGGCGATGAGGCTGCCCAGTCGCGCCTCGTCCTTGCTCAGCTGTGCGAGTCGCGTGGCCGCCTGCTTGGCCTGGCGCTCCACGCTCTTGAGCGACGCGCTGCGCTCCTGCTCGAGTTGCCGGAGGCGCTTCTCCTCCTCCGCCTTCTCGGCGCGCGAGTTGGCCATGTCACCCTGCAGCTTCACGAGCTGGCCGCGGTGGCTGCCGATGCGCGACTCGAGGGCCTCGACGCGTGTCACGATCGCCTTGTCGCGGAGGGCGAGCAGGTGCAGGTACTTGTAACGTGACACCAGCTCGCCGAACGACTGCGCGGTGAGCAGCGCCTGCACCGTGAAGAGCGGCCCGCGCTTGTAGACGTCGCCCAGGCGTTTGCGGAGGATCGCGCGCTTGAGCGAGAGTTCGTCCTGTGCGAGCACCAGGTCACCGGTGGTTTCGGCGAGGCCTTCGTCGATGGCGAGCAGCTGGCGGTCGAGCGACCGCACCGCCGCCTCGGTTGCGTCGGCCTGCCGGTCGAGGTTGTTGCGCTCCTCGGAGATGTCGTGCGCCGTGCCCTGCAGCTGTCGCATGCGCGACTCGAGTTCGCCGCGCTCCCGCCGGATGCGCTCGAGCTCGTCGCGCTGTTCGCGAATGCGCTGCGCGGCGTCCTGCGTGCTCGGTGCGGGGCTGAGCGGCGCGGGCTTCTCGGCGGGCTTCTCGGCGGGCTTCTCGGGTGCCTTCTCCTGGGCGCGCAGCGCGGCAGGCACGCCGATCAGCCCCGTGGCCGCCACCACGCCGAACACCACCAACGCGCGCACGCTGCGCATCAAACGTCGCGCAGGTGGCGACCGACCGAGAGCGCGCTGCCGAGCGCGCCGATGAGCGCGCCGGCCGCGACGCCCAGCATCGAGAGCTTGGGGTCGAAGAACTGCGTCTCGATGAGCTGCGACGAGATGATCTGGTGCGCCGCCCAGGTGAGGAACAGCGCCATCAGTCCGCCGAGGATCCCCTTCGTGAACCCCTCGATCAGGAACGGGCTGCGCACGAAGGAATCGGTGGCGCCCACCATGCGCATGATCGCGATCTCGCGCGCCCGCGAGAGCACGGTCATGCGGATCGTCGCGCCGATGATGATCACGCTCACGGCCGCGAAGGCGAGGCCGAGCGCGATGCCGGCCACCGTGGCGATGTTGCGCAAGCGGTAGACCTTCTCGACCCAGTCGTCGCCGTAGCGCACCTCGTCGACGAACGGATAGGCGCGGAGCCGCGCCGCGACCGCGGCCACCGTGCGCGGATCGCGATAGCCGTCCTTGAGCCGGACGTCGATCGAGGCGGGCAGCACGCTCGCGTCGAACTCCTCGCGGAATTCCTTGAGCTCGCGCTTGGCCAGCACGAGCGCCTGCTCCTTGCTCACGAATTCGGCCTTGAGCACTTCGGGAAAACCGCTGACGTCGCCGACGGCCGCTGCGGCGGCTTCGACCGGCGTGCCGTCGGTGAGGAAGGCGCGGATCTCCACCCGCTCCTCCACCTGCTGCACCGCGTTGCGGATGTTGAGCGCGACCAGCCCGAAGAGGCCGAACGCGAACAGCGAGAAGCCGATCGTGATGATGCTGAGCGCGGAGAGGAGCGGAGCGCGCTGGAATCCCATCATCGCCTCGCGGAAGGCGAGCCTCATGCGTTGTCCTCCGCCGGGCGCGCTTCGGCCGCCGAATCAAACACCATCTGGCCGCGATTGAGCTCGATCGTGCGGAGCCCGGAGCGTCGGATCAGTTCAAGGTCGTGCGTGGCCATGACCACGGCCGTGCCCGCGCCGTTGATCTCGCGCAGCAGCTGGAAGATGCCGCGCGTGGCGCGCTCGTCGAGATTGCCGGTCGGCTCGTCGGCAATCAGCACGAACGGATCGTTCACGAGCGCGCGTGCGATCGCGACGCGCTGCTGCTCGCCACCGGAGAGTTCGCGCGGCAGCGACGCCGCCTTCGACGCCAGCCCCACCTGCGCGAGCGCGCGCGCCACCTTGGGACCGATCGCGGTCCGCGGCGTGCCGATGACCTCGAGCGCGAAGCTCACGTTCTGCTCGGCCGTGCGATCCTCGAGCAAGCGAAAGTCCTGGAAGACGATGCCGAGCTTGCGTCGCAGCGTCGCCACGTCGCCACCGCGCGCCGAGCTCGCCAACACGCCGCTCACCTTCACGTCGCCGTGCGAGGGACGCTCCTCGAGGTAGATCATCTTGAGCAGCGTGCTCTTGCCCGACCCCGACGGTCCCGTGAGGAAGACGAACTCGCCTTTCGCGATCTCGAGGCTCACCCCCGCGAGCGCGGTGCCGGTGCGGGGATATTCCTTGGTGACGCCCGAGAAGCGGATGATGCCGGGGGCCTTCGCTTCGCTCACTTGAGCGCCTGCTCCAGGTCCGCGATCAGATCCTCGGCCGCCTCGATGCCCACCGAGAGGCGCAGGAAGCCATCGGGCACGCCAAGGCGCGCGCGCTCATCAGGCGTGAGATGCACGTGCGACGAGTAGCGCGGTTCGCTGACGAGCGAGTCCACGCCGCCGAGCGACGGCGCGTGACGCCAGAGCTTGAGCTTGCGCAGGAACTTCTCCGTCCCCTTGGCGCCCGCGGAGATCTCGATGCCCAGCATGCCGCCGAACCCGTCGAGCATCGTGCGCGCCACCTCGTGATCCGGATGGTCGGTGAGCCCGGGGTAGTGCACGCGGCGCACGTCCTTGCGCGCCTCGCACCAGCGCGCGATCGCCATCGCATTCGCATTCTGCCGCTGCACGCGCACGTCGAGCGTCTTGAGGCCGCGATCAAGCATCCAGCACGCGAATGGATCCGGCGCCTGGCCCCAGATCATCATCTTCTGCCGCACTTCCTCGATGTAGGACGCGGTGCCGCAGACGACGCCGCTCAGGACATCGTGGTGCCCGTTGAGGTACTTGGTGGCCGAGTGGATGACGACATCGGCGCCGAGCTCGATGGGCCGCAGGTTGACCGGGCTCGCGAAGGTCGAGTCGACCACGAGCGCGAGTCCCGAGTCGTGCGTGAGGTACGAGATCGGGCGCAGGTCCACCACGCGACACGACGGATTGACCGGCGACTCGAGGAAGATCGCGCGCGTCTGCTTGCGCATGCGCTTGCGCCATCCGCGCGATTCCATCGGGTCGACGAGCGAGACCTCGATGCCGAGCGTGGCGAACTCCTCGGTGAGCAGCGTGCGCGTGCCGCCGTAGAGCCAGCTCGACGCGAGCAGGTGGTCGCCGGGGCGGAGCAGGGCGAGCAGCGCACACGCGGTCGCGCCCATCCCGCTCGAGAGCACGAGCGCCCCTTCGGCTCCCTCGATGGCGGCGAGCCGCTTCTGCACGATCTCCGCGTTGGGACCATTGCCGTAGCGCGGATAGCGCATGCCGTCGGCGGTGCCGACTTCCTGCACGTAGTTCACCGACTGGTGCAGGGGCGAGACGATCGGCGCGTCGGTCTCGCGCACCGGCGCGGTTCCGTGCACGGCCAGCGTCGAGAGGGCGAGGCTGCCCCGGTCCTTTTTCACCATCCGACCTGCCCTCCCGGGCTAGACGTAGCGACGGCGGTTTTCGGCGCGATCGAAATCCGGCTTGCGGACTTTCACCAGTTCCGTGACCGCAACGCCCACCAGATCGCGGACGACCACACCACCACGTGGCAACGTGTCATCGAGGACGAGCGGCGCGATCTCCTGCCGGCGCGGTCCATAGACCCACACCAGCTCGCCATCGACGAGCATGCGGGCCTCCGCGTCGTCGGGACGCATGCGGATCTGGGCCCCGCGCTCCTCGTCGCCTTTCCGCGACGCAATGTAGCCGACCACCTGCAGCGGCTGGTTCATCGCGAGCATCGCCAGCCTCCTACGACACCACCCGCGCGGCGAGGTACTGGTCGTTCTCGCGGCGAAGGAGACGGCGGCGCCAGAGGTCCACCAGGGCGCGCTCGGCCTGCGTCGGCTCGAGGCCCGACTGCTCGGCCACCACCAGCGCGGAGCAGGCGCCGATGCGCCCCACCACCGCCCACACCGTGCGCGCTTCGTCGTCCACCGCGCCGATCAGGTGCGGCTCCCCGTCCACCGGCTCGGCGACGAGCGCGAGGCCATGGTGATTGAGCACCCACTCGATCGACTCGATGTGGAGGTCGTTGAGGCCGCGGAAGACGAAGTAGACGGCACCGCGTGCGTCGGCCGGTTCACGGGCGTCGTAGCGCTGCAGGAGCTTGGCGATGATCTCGTCGGCGCACGAATAGTCGAGCAGGCCGACGTGGGTGAAGTCGATGACGGTCACGGCATCCTCGGCTTCGTTGCCGAGGATGGCCTCGATGGCACCGCGCACGGCGTTGCCGGTCGGACGCGTCACGAGATTCGTGTACTGCTCACTGACGGTGCCGCGGAGCACCGACCCGAGATCGATGTGGCGGATCATCGCGTCAATCGCTCGGGAATCACGATCTGCATCTGGGCGCCCGGAAAGGCAGGAAGCTGCTTGGTGAGCGGGACGTCATCGTCCCAAGTCGGAATGATCGAAAGGCGGGCCGTGCCGCTGCGCACGGTGAGCTTGCCGTCCCAGCGGCCCACATAGCGACGGATACCGGCGAGGCCCTGCCCGCGCCCCTTGTCGGTGAAGCGGCTCACGCCGCGCAGCACCGCCTCCTCGAGCGCGGCGCCATCGTCCCAGCGGTCGCCCAGCCGGCGTCCCTGCGTCGTCTCGAGGGAGCGGCGAAAGCCCTGGCCGGCGTCGCACACGGCAATGACCACCACGCGACGGCCGAGCCGCTTGCGCCACTCGTAGACCTGTACCGCGACCCAGCCGCCGGTGCCGGCATGCTCGATGATGTTCTGGCAGGCCTCCGAAAGGGTCATCGCGAATCCCATCGAAGCCTTGCTGTCGATGTGGAGGCTCTGGAGGATCTGCTGCGCCTTGTGCTGGATGCGCGCGACGACGTTGTGCACGTCCTCGGCGTGGGCGATCGGCGTGACCTCGAGCAGCACCTCGGACTCGCCCGGGGTGCGGCCGCGCGGCACGTGGCCCGTGAGCTGGAAGATGCCCTCGGCGTGCTTGTAGAAGCCGGTGCGCGCCCAATACGAGGCGACGTCGTCCGCTTCCGGTCCGGAGAAGGTGGCCTTCTCGCCGCGCGTCTGCCCGATCGTGAGCATGGCGGTGAGGCCGTACGGCGTGCCCCAGCGCGCGTGGCGTGCATCGAAGAGCACCGGGGCATCGACCGGAACCGCAGCCAGCTGCTCGAGGACCTTCTCGATCCCCTGATCATCCAGCGACGACGGAACGTTGATGACGGTGCTCACTGCAGGCCGAGTTCTCCGCGGAGGTGGTGCGCCAGCCCGGTGGCGCCCCGGTGCCGGACGTTTCGCGCGGCCGCCGATTGGGCAACCTGCATCGCGTCAGAGATTCTATCACCCGCGAGCAGTCGCGAGAAGTACGTCGCTCCAAAGACATCGCCGCATCCCGTCGGATCCAGTTCGCCGTTGTCAAGCACTGGTATGGCGGGCACGAGTGCGGTGCGCACGGCGCCCCCTTGCGCATTGGAGTTCGCGCGGTCCGCGAGCACGTCGAAGCCCGGCGCCGCCACGTACACCGCGCCGCGCGCACCGAGCGTGACGGTGAGCGCGCGCACGCCGTGCGCCATGGCCGTGGCCGCGAGCGCGAGCGGGTCGGCGGCGAGCAAGGCGAGCTCATCCTCGTTCACCTGCAGGAGGTCGGCCGTGCGACACCAGCCCACGATTTCCTCCGCACTGAGATGTCGTGGCGTGCGCAGCCCATCGGCCTGGCGCGCGAGCAGCAGCGAGTGCAGGTCGAGGTAGATCGGCCCGCTGAACTGCTGGCGGATGAGCAGCGCCGTCTCGAGGTCCAGCTCCCAGCCGCTGATCAGGTTGATGTAGAGCGCATCGAGCCCGGCCAGGAGCGGCTTGAGTCCGAGCCAGCTCCATCCGGGAATGCCACCGGAGAGGACCTCGGTGCGGCGCGCGCTGTCGAGGTAGCGCAGCGAGACGCGATTGTTCGGGAACGGCACGACGATCGGCGCCGCATCGGGGGCGAGATGACGCAGCGTGCCGAGGAAGGTGCGCGCCTCGCGCGCGAGATCCTCGCCGACCTTCACGAGTGGCACGATCTCCCACGCGTCACTGAGCGCCGCGTCGAGTCCGCCCAGCGCGTAGGTGATGCCGCCCCACTCCTCCACCACCGGGGCGGCCGGGTCACGACCGTGGATCCTGTCCCAGACGAAGGTGCCGATCACGCCGAGCCGGCGTGCGGTCACACGAACCCCGGTGTCTGCGCCTTGAACGTCGCGATCGCGCCAAGGACGCCGGCCGAATCGCCGAGCGTACCGGGCACGATGCGGCACGCTTCCACCGCCGGACGAAACGCGCGACGCCGCACTTCCGCACGCAGCGGCTCGAAGAGCGTGTCGCCCGCCATGGCCACGCCGCCCGCCAGCACCACCACGTCCGGGTTGAAGATGTTGAGCAGGTTGGCCACGCCCGCGCCGAGGAAGCGCGCGGTGTCGCGCACGACGAGTCGGGCGAGGAAGTCGCCTTCCTTCGCGGCGTCGTAGACGATGCGCGCCGTGAGATGCTCGAGCTTGCCCTCGACCTTGGCCGTGAGCGAGCTCGGTTCGTCGCCCGCGAGCAGCTCGCGCGCACGTTGCGCGATGGCCGGCCCCGACGCGTACGCCTCGAGGCAGCCGTAGTTGCCGCAGCCGCAGAGCCGTCCCGTCGAGTCGATGGTAGTGTGGCCGATTTCGCCGGCCACGTCCGACGCGCCGTGGTGGAGCTGCCCGTTGAGGATCAGGCCGCCTCCGATGCCCGTGCCGATCGTCACGCCGATGACGTCGTTGCCGCCCTGCGCGGCGCCCAACCACCACTCGCCGACCGTCGCGCAGTTGGCGTCGTTGTCGAGCGTCGCGGGCAACCCGACGGCGTTCGAGATCCGGTCGCGCAGCGGGAAGTCGCGCCAGCCCAGGTTGGGCGTCACGATCACGAGTCCGCGCTCGCGGTCGAGCGGTCCTGGCGCCCCGATCCCCACGCCGGCGAAGGCGCTGCGCTTGCAGCCCGTCTCCTTCATCGTCTGCGCGATCGCGGCCTCGATCATGCGCGCCATGCGCGCCACGACGGCGTCAGCGCCCTCGGACGAGCGCGTCGGTTCGCTGTGGATCGCGAAGCGGCGCGATCCGTCGGCGGTGGCCGCACCGACGACGATGTTCGTGCCGCCCAGGTCCACGCCCAGGATGTAACGCTCAACGGAAGCGGTCATGCAGAAACCTCGGACGTGGCGGCTTTGCGCGCGAGGGTGGCCACCGATTCGGGGCTCAGCTCACGCATGCAGCGGAAATGGGCGAGGGGGCACACCGCGGGACCATGCTTGTCACACGGCCGGCACGGCATCCGGGAATGCTCGGCGATCAAGCTCACCGGCGCCAGCGGACCGAACCCGAACGCGGGCACGGTCGGGCCGAAGATGGCGACGGTCGGCGTGCCGACGGCGGAGGCGAGGTGCTGGGGCGCCGAATCGTTGGTCACGAGCGCACGCGCGCGCGCAATCAGCGCCGCCGAAGCGAGCAGCGGCAACGTGCCCACGGCCGAGACGGCGTCGGGCGCTTCAACCTGGATGGAGGCGGCCAGGTCGGCATCCTCCGCACCGCCCACGATGACCAGCGCGTAGTCGCTCGCCAACGCGCGCGCGAGCGCTGGATAGTACGGCCAGCGCTTCGTGGCCCACACCGAACCGGGCGCCAAGGCAATGAAGGGGCGCGCTGCGGCATCGGTGCCTGCCAACAGTGCATCGACGAGCGCGTGCTCCTCCGCCCCCGGATACAGATGCGGGCGCAGGTGTGCCGCGTCCGCTCGTGCATCGGCCGTTGCACTCAGCGACCAGAGCCGCTCGGCGTGATGCCACTCGGCGTGATACGGAATGCGGTGCGTGTAGAGACGCCGGCCCGCGGACGAGGCGAACCCGACACGCGCCTTGATGCCGGCGAGCAAGGCGAGCGTGCCGCTCCGGAGCGAGCCCTGGGCGAGGTACGCGATCGCGTCCGGCCCGGCGCCGTCGCCGATCTCGCGCGCGGTGCGGTGCAGGCCGCGGATGCCGCGCGCCGTTCCGCGCTTGTCGTACGGCACGAGCCGCCTCACGGCGGGATGGTGCTTGAGGAGCGCGGCGCCGGCCGGCGTCGTGACCACGTCCACGGGCCCGCGTTCGGCGAGCGCGGCAATGAGCGGCGTCGTGAGGACGACGTCCCCGAGGAACGAGGTCTGGATCACGACCGACGCGGGGCGCGGGTCGGAGGCGGGCACGCTCATGGGCGTGAAACTACGCCGTGCGAACGACGTGCGCCGCTGCTACTCGACCTGCAGGACGGCGAGGAACGCCTCCTGCGGGATTTCCACCGAGCCGACCTGCTTCATGCGCTTCTTGCCTTCCTTCTGCTTCTCGAGAAGCTTGCGCTTGCGCGAGACGTCGCCGCCGTAGCACTTGGCGAGCACGTCCTTGCGGAGCGGCTTGACCGTCGTGCGGGCAATGACCTTCTGCCCGATGGCGGCCTGGATCGCGACCTCGAAGAGCTGCCGCGGGATCAGGTCCTTGAGCTTGTCGGCGATCTTCCGGCCCCACTCGTACGACTTGTCGGTGTGGATGATCACCGAGAAAGCGTCGATCGGGTCGCCGTTGATGAGCATGTCGAGGCGCACGAGGTCGCTCGTGCGGTAGCCAAGCATCTCGTAGTCGAGCGACGCGTAGCCACGCGAGATCGACTTGAGCCGGTCGAAGAAGTCGAGGATGATCTCGGCCAGCGGGAACTCCCAGTCGATCTCGACGCGCGTCGTGTCGAGGTAGCTCATTCCCTTGAAGACGCCGCGGCGCTCGGTGCCGAGCGTCATGATGGGCCCGATGTAGTCGGTCGGCACCATGATGCGCGCCTTCACGAACGGTTCCTCGATGCGGTCGATGACCGACGCCGGCGGCATGAGCGCCGGGTTCTCCACGAGCAGTTCCGTGTTGTCGGTCTTCGTGACGTGGTACTCGACGCTCGGCACCGTGGTCACGAGGTCGAGGTTGAACTCGCGCTCGAGCCGTTCCTTGACGATCTCCATGTGCAGCAGGCCGAGGAAGCCGCAGCGGAAGCCGAAGCCCAGCGCCGTCGAGGTTTCCGGCTGGTACTGCAGCGACGCATCGTTGAGCTGCAGCTTCTCGAGGGCGTCGCGCAGGTCCTCATACTGCTGCGTGTCGGTCGGGAAGATGCCGGCGAAGACGAAGGACTTGACCGCCATGTAGCCGGGCAGCGGTTCGCTGGCGCGGTGGTCGGCGTCGAAGACGGTGTCGCCCGCACGCGTTTCCTTGACGGAGCGCACGGAGGCCACGACGTAGCCGACTTCGCCCGCGGTGAGTTGTTCGACCGGCACCTGGCGCAGCTGGTTGTAGCCGACCTCGTCCACTTCGTAGACGGCGTCGTTGGCGCCGAACGTGATGCGCGTGCCCTTCGTGATCGTGCCGTCGACGACGCGAATGCTCGGAATGGCGCCGCGATACTTGTCGTAGTACGAATCGTAGACGAGGGCGCGGAGCGGCGCGTCAGGGCTGCCCGATGGCGACGGCACCTTGGCCACGACCGCCTCGAGGAGCTCGGGGATGCCGAGCCCTTCCTTCGCGCTGACCAGCAGGATGTCCTCCGGCTTGCAGCCGATGAGATCCACCACTTCCTGGCGGCGCCGCTCGGGCTCCGCGCCGGGCAGGTCGATCTTGTTGAGGATCGGGATGATCTCGAGTCCCGCGTCCATGGCGAGGAAGAGATTCGAGAGCGTCTGCGCCTGGATGCCCTGCGACGCATCGACGACGAGGATGGCGCCCTCGCAGGCGGCGAGCGAGCGCGAGACTTCGTACGTGAAGTCGACGTGGCCCGGCGTGTCGATGAGGTTGAGCTCGTACGTGACGCCGTCCTTCGCGTCATAGCTCATGCGCACCGCATTCAGCTTGATCGTGATGCCGCGTTCGCGCTCGAGGTCCAGGGTGTCGAGCACCTGGGCCTTCATCTCACGCTTCTGGAGCATGCCCGTGGCCTCGATCAGGCGGTCGGCAAGCGTCGACTTGCCGTGATCGATGTGGGCCACGATGCAGAAGTTGCGAATGCGATCGAGCTGCACGGAGCGGTGGTGAGAGGGGAGGCACGGCCAGCCCTGCAACGTAATCGCGTGCGGCGCCGCATTCAACTCGTTGTGGTGGCGAGACTTGGAGTCTTGCGCCGGTCAAGTCGCCCGCGTCCGGGAACGGGCGCGTCGGCACGGAGGTTGCACCGGAGCGCGCGTGTCGCAATTTCCCCGGAACACATGCCGCCCACATCACTGACTCCGCCCCCGCGCAGCTTGCAGAGCAAGCCGCGCCGCGTGCATCTCGTGCTCCGCGACGGCGCGGAAGTCGAAGGGGGCATCTTCCTCAACGACGGCCAGGCGCTCGCGCCATACCTGGGCACTCGCAAGGGCGGCTGGGTCAACCTCGTCGCGGCGCAGTGGATCCTGCCGATCGAGGAACAGGTCAATCACGCCGTGCTGCAGGCCGACCACATCCTCTACGCGTACGGGGTCGAGGGTGACGTGCCCGTGGCCGGCACGACGGGACAGGTGGCGGTGCGACACGTCGAGGTGATCCTCACCACCGACGCGCGCATTCGAGGCCAGCTGCACATCGCCGATCGGCAGCGACTCTCCGACTTCCTGCACACGGTCGGGAAGTTCATCCCGATCGTGTCCGTGCATCGAAGCGACACCGACCAGCTGGTCGGCGACATCGCGCTCAACCACGCGGCCGTCCGCGTGCTGCGCGACACGGCGCCCGGTGGGCGGGCGTCGATGGCGACGCCGGCGATCGGCTCGGTAACGCAAGACGGCGCCGACCCTCGCATGACACCCGCGATGGGTTCGCGCACCGACCAGCTGCGCGACTCCGCGCCGGCGCGCCGGCCAACCGCATCGATTCCGCTGGGTGGCGTCGAACAGGGTCGCCGCACGCCGCTGGCCACTCCCCTGGTCGGCGCCGACGCCGAGGCCGCAACGCGCAGCGAGACGATCAACGTGTCCGGGGCGGAGTACACGCTCGAAGTCGCGGGCCCGCAGACCGAACGCCGCTCCGGGTCGAATCGCGCCGTGCGCGCCCGCGTCACGCTCAACCTCGACGGCGACAGCCCGGTCGAGGTGACGCAGGAGAGCGAAGACGAGCCGCAACCCGAAGTGGTCTACTCGCCAGCGGTGCAGGCGCGCGCGGACCGGCTCGGGCGGCACTGGCTGTCGCTGGTGGCGCAGCGCTTCGGCCTCAACTCCGCCGATCCGCGCCCGATGGAGGACAAGTTCACCACCGAGCAGGTGTGGGACGGCATTGCGCGCGCCAACGAGATCACTGCCGACGAATTCTGCGTGCACGTGGCCTCGACCTTCCGCGTGCCCGTGGCGCGGCTCGACCGGATCGAGGCGCCCGCGGTGCAATTGCTGGAGGAAAAGGTGGCGCGGCGCTTCGGACTCATTCCGCTCAGGTCCGACGACCGGACCATGACGGTGGCCTGTTCGGACCCGACGGACCTCGAGATGGAGCAAGCGCTGCGCTTCGCGACCCGGCACGGCATTGTCTTCGAGCTGGCCCCGCCGCGTGCGATCCGCGGGGCGCTCGACTGGTGGTACCGCGGGGAACTGCGCAACTCGACCTCGATGCCCATCATCAAGTAGCTGCGCGAAATGGCAGCCGCGCGGCTGCCAGTGGCGGCGACGCGCGCGTACCTTTGTGCGTCCGATGGACGCCAACCGGCCCGACCTCCTCGATCCCGCTTCCCTCGCCGCGCTTGGCCGCCTCGAGGTCGTGGCGCGTTGGGTGGTGGATGGATTCCTCACCGGCCTGCATCGGTCGCCGCGCAAGGGCTTTTCGGTCGAGTTCGCCGAACACCGCCCGTACCAGCCCGGCGACGACCTGCGCTATCTCGACTGGAAGATCCTCGCGCGGTCGGATCGCTGGGTGATCAAGCAGTACGAGGAAGAGACCAACCTCCGCGCCATGCTGTTGCTCGACGTCAGCCCCTCCATGGCGTGGAGCGGCTCCGAGGCGCGCCTCACCAAGCTCGCATGGGCCGAAGCATCGGTCGCGGCGCTTTCGCTGCTGCTGCTCAAGCAGCGCGACGCCGTCGGGTTCATCCGCTTCGATGACGCGGTGCGCACCGTGCTGCCGCCGCGCGCGCGCACGGCGCAGTGGCGTCGCGTGCTCGCCGAACTTGGTTCGGCCGGTGTCGGCACCGACACCGCGCTGGCCGCCGCCATCAAGCGCGCCGCCGGGCTGGTCACGCGTCCCGGACTGTTCGTGATCCTCTCGGACCTGCTCATGGATCCCGACGAGGTCACGAGTGCGGTTCGCACCCTGCGCGCCGTGGGACACGACATCGTGGTGCTGCACGTGATGGACCCGGGTGAGCGCGACCTGGCCGAAGTCGGCGACGCGAAGTTCACGGACCCGGAAAGTGGCGACGCGCTCGCCGCACGCGGCTCGGATGTACGCGACGCCTACCACGCGACCGTCGAAGTCGCGATCGGTGAATGGCGCGAACGGCTCGCCGGCGCCGGGGCGTTCTATGAAGTCGTGAGCACCGACGCGCCGTTCGGTACCGCGCTCCGGCGCGCCTTTGCCGTGAGGCAACGGCTGCCGTGATGCGCCCCTCGTGTCATCCTGAGCGAAGCGAAGGATCCGCTTGGCGCTTGGGCAACCGCACAAGCAGGTCCTTCGCTGCGCTCAGGACGACAGCATGAGCTTCCTCTCGCCATGGCTGCTCGCGCTCGCGACGGCGGCTGCGGTTCCGCTGCTGCTGCACCTGCTGCGGAGGCGCACCGGGCTGCCGCTCAGCTTTCCCGCCGTTCGCTACCTGCGCCGCGCGGAGAAGGAGCACCGCCGCGAGATGCGCATGCGCAATCTGCTGCTCATGGCGCTGCGCGTGCTCGCCGTCATCGCCCTCGCCCTCGCGGCCGCGCGCCCGCTGGGCCCCGGCTTCGGCACGGGCCACCCGCCCACGGCGTTCGCGCTCGTGCTCGACAACTCCATGAGCACCGCGCGCGTCAGCGCATCTCACGTGGTGCTCGACCAGTTGCGCGAAGGCGCACTCGCTGCGCTGGCCGAGGCGGGCTCGGGTGACCGTGTCTGGCTCGTGACGGCCGACGCGCTGGTGGCGGGCGGTTCACGCGCCGACGTCGTGGCCGCACTCAAGCGCGTCGAACCGCTCGCGGGCGCCGGGCAGTTGCCGGCAGCCGTGGCGCGCGCGGCCAATCTCGTGCGCAGCGCAGGGTTGGGGGCACGCCAGGTGGCGATCGTCACCGACGCGCAGGCCAGCGGCTGGCGCATGAGTGCGGGCGATCTGGGCGACGTGCCCGTGAGCGTCTGGGCACCGGTCATCGGCGACGTGGCCAATCACGCCGTGCGTCGCGCCGCGCCGTCGCCGGCGCACCTCACGCCGCGCGGCCGCGTCGAGGGCACCGTGAGCGGCCCTGGTGCGATCAACTGGCGCGTCGAACTCGGGCCGCGCACGGTGGCGCGCGGCACCGCGAAGGAAGGCGAGGCCATCGACGTCCCCGTGGCGCCGCCCGAGCGCGGCTGGACGGCGGGATGGATCAAGGTCGATCCCGACGAATTGCGCGGCGATGATGCGCGCGCCTTCGCCACGTGGGTGGGTGATGCGCCGCGCCTCACGGTGGACGCCGAAGCCGGTCCGTTTGCGGCCGGCGCCGTGGCGGCGCTCGTCGAAGCGCGCCGCGCAGAACGTGGCGGCGGCGTGCAGGTCACGTCCGCCGACGCGCTCAGGCAGCGTCCCGCGTTGATCTTCGCGCCGCGCGATCCAGCGCGACTGGGACTCGCCAATCGCGCCCTCGAGCGCGCGGGCGTGCCGTGGCGCCTTGGCGCGCCCGAGCGGAGCGGCAGCACGGTGCGCTCGCTCGACCCGCGCCTCGAAGGAGTGCGCGTGACACGCCGCTACGCGATCACGCCGCTGGCCGCCGCCGAAACGCTCGCGACGGCCGGTGGCGCGGCGTGGGTCGTAGGCGGCGACGGCTATGTGCTCGTGGCGTCCGCGCTCGATACCACCGACACCGAACTGCCGCTCGCCCCCGCGTTCGCTCCGTGGCTGGGCGCACTGCTCGGCGAACGACTCGCCGCGGACGCCGGGCCGGTGAGCGAGGTCGCACCATCGGCGGTGTTGCGCGCGCCGGTGGGAGCGACGGGGCTCGAACTCGCCGATGGTCGCATCCTGCCGGTGGTTGGAGCGCGCTCGATCGCGCCGGCACGGCCGGGGGTGAGCTTCTGGCGCCGCGGCGACAAGCGCGTGGGTGCCGTCGTGGTGAACCCGGAGAGCGACGAGTCGGACCTCGCGGCGCTCGAGCCGGCGATGCTCGCGGCACGCTTGGGCAGTCGCGCGGCCGTCACCGCCGACGTCGCGCAATGGCAGCATCGGGCGTGGACCGCGGGCCAACGTCCCCTCATGGGGCCGTTCCTCGTACTGGCGCTCCTGCTGCTCGTGGCCGAACTGCTCGTGGCGCGCGGGGATCTCGCTGCGCTCGTGCGCCGCGCCGAGCCTGCGCCCGTACGCCGCGCCGCCTGATTCACTTGCTTCGACGTTAGACCGGACGCATGTCGCTGCCCTCGATTCTCGACGCGCTCAGCGCGCTGCCATCGTTCACGCGCCTCTCGCAGGGGCTGCCGGGCGCGGGCGCGCAGGTGGGCGTCACCGGCCTTCCGGGTTCAGCCGACGCGGCGCTCGTGGCCGCCCTTGCGCGCGCGCACCCGACGCGCTTTTTCGTCGTGGCCGCGGGCGCCGTGGCCGACGCCGAACGGTGGATGGCCGATCTCGAATCGCTCACGGGGAGTGACGGCGTTGCGCTCTATCCGCCACGAGAAGGGTTCGGCGAGGTGGAACCGCACGCGGAAGTTGCGGGCGAGCGCGTCGAGACGGTGGAGCGCCTCGTGCGTGGCAACGTGCGCGTGCTCTGCACCACGGCGCGCGCGCTGCTGGAACGGACACGCATGCCACGCGCGCTCGCGGAACTGCGCCTCGAGCTGCGTCGTGGCGAGCAGTTCCGCCCGGAAGACCTCGCGACCCGGCTCGAGGGCATGGGCTTCGAGCGCGTCGAGCTGGTGGAAGACGTGGCGCAGTTCGCGATGCGCGGCGGCATCTTCGACATCTATTCGTTCGGCATGGCGGAGCCGGTGCGCCTCGAGTTCTGGGGCGACGAGCTGACGGAGATCCGCCACTTCGACCTGTTGACGCAGCGCTCGGTGCGCATGGCCGAGGTGGCGGTGGTGCTGCCGGTCGATGGCGCCGTGATGGGTCCGGTCGACGAGACGTCGCGGGTGTCGATTGCCGAGCTCTGGCCGGCGGACACGGTGCTCGTGATTCCCGAGGGCGCGCACCTCGAGCCGGAGCTGGAGCGCACGTGGAACGAGGCCAAGCACCATGTCGAACTGGCGAGGCGGCGCGGCGAAGATGCGCCCGACCGTGAAGAGCTGTTCCTCGCGCCGAGCGTGCTCGTGCGCACGCTCGCGCGCGCCAGTCGCGTGGCGATCGAGCCGGGCGGCGTCGAGGGCGCGATCGGCTTCCCGCTCCGTGTACCGGACGCGATCGACCGCGACATCGCGCGTCTCAAGCGCGTCATCGCCGACGGGACGCCGACGATGATCCTCTGCGACAACGCGGGCCAGGCCGAGCGCCTCGAGGAGTTGCTGGGCGACAAGTACGGTGGCGTGACGGCGGCGGCGCTCGTGATCGGCGTGCTGGGCGGCGGCTTCGTGCTGCCGCCAGGGCAGGGGCGCGCGGGTTTCCGCGTGCTCACCGACCACGAGGTGTTCCGGCGCGAGCGGCGGTTGCGGCGCTCGCGTCGCTACGGCGCCGGCGTGGCGATGGAGACGGTCACCGCGCTCAAGCCGGGCGACTACGTGGTGCACCTCGAGCACGGCGTCGGCATCTACCGCGGGATGCAGACGATCTACGTGAAGGAGAGCACGATCGAGGTGGCGGTGCTGGAGTACGAGGGCGGCGACCGGTTGAACGTGCCGCTCTATCGCCTCGACCAGATCGAGCGCTACCGCTCCGCGTCGGACGTGAGCGAGGACGCGCCACCGCCGCGCCTCCACAAGCTCGGCGGCAAGCGCTGGGCGCAGCAGCGCGAGAGGACGCTCAAGTCGATCGAGCAGATGACGCAGGAGCTGCTCGAGTTGTATGCCAAGCGGCACGTGGCGACGCGCGACGTGCACTTCCCCGATGGCGCATGGCAGCGGCAGCTCGAGTCGAGCTTCCTCTTCGAGGACACCCCCGACCAGGTCAAGGCGACGGTCGACGTGAAGGGCGACATGGAGCGCGTGCGCCCGATGGACCGGCTGCTCGTCGGCGACGTCGGGTATGGCAAGACGGAGATTGCCGTGCGCGCTGCCTTCAAGGCGGTGCAGAGCGAGCGGCAGGTTGCGGTGCTCGTGCCGACGACGATCCTCGCGGACCAGCACTTCCGCACGTTCAGTGAGCGGCTCGCGGACTTTCCAGTCAAGGTGGCGGTGCTCTCGCGCTTCCAGACGGGCAAGGAGCAGGCGGCCGTGCTGGCGGGGCTCGCCGACAAGACGATCGACATCGTCATCGGCACGCACCGGCTGCTGTCGCAGGACGTCCGCTTCAACCGGCTCGGGCTCGTGATCGTGGACGAGGAGCACCGCTTCGGCGTCAAGCACAAGGAGCGCCTCAAGCAGCTCAAGCTCGACACCGACGTGCTGACGCTGACGGCCACGCCGATTCCGCGCACGTTGCACCAGTCGCTCGCGGGGCTCCGCGACATGACGCTCATCCAGACGCCGCCGCGCGACCGCTCGCCGGTGCTGACGTTCGTGGAGCCGTGGGACGACGCGCTCCTCGAGGAGGGGATCGCGCGCGAGCTGGACCGTGGCGGCCAGGTCTTCTTCGTCCACAACCGGATCGAGACGATCCTCGGCATCGCCGACCACATCCAGCGCCTCGTGCCGCGGGCCCGCATCGCGGTCGGGCACGGCCAGATGAAGGAGCGTGACCTCGAGGAGGTCATGCGGCGCTTCGTGCGCGGCGAGGTGGACGTGCTCGTGAGCACGATGATCGTCGAGAGCGGCCTCGACGTGCCGAACGCGAACACGATGTTCGTGAATCGCGCCGACTACTTCGGACTCGCGCAGCTCTACCAGCTGCGCGGGCGCGTGGGACGCTCGCACCGTCGCGCCTACTGCTACCTGCTGGTACCCGACCAGGTGGACCTGGACGCGGAGCGCCGGTTGCAGGTGCTCGAGCACCACACCGAACTCGGCAGTGGCTACCAGGTGGCGCTGCGCGACATGGAGCTGCGCGGCGCGGGCAACCTGCTGGGCCCGGAGCAGTCGGGCTTCGTGCAGGCGGTGGGCTTCGACCTCTACCTCAAGATGCTCGAGGCCGCGGTCAAGCGCGTCACGGCGGGCGGTGAGACGCGGCGCATCGTGCCGGCCGACGTGTCGCTCGACTCACCGCACTTCATTCCCGACGACTACGTGCCGAGCGCGGAGGCCAAGCTCGACCTCTACCGGCGGATCACGGCGGCCACGGAGGCCACGGAACTCGAGGCGCTGCGCGAAGAGGCGCGTGATCGGTTCGGCCCCCTGCCGGGTCCGGCCAAGGCGGTGTTCGCGGTGGCGCAACTGCGCGTGATCGGCGGTGTACTCGGAATCGAGGGGGTGCTGGTGCGGGGGAACGAAGCCCGCATTACATTCCACGATTCTGCGGCCCCACGCCTCAAGGCGCTGGCGGCCGCCTTTCACGGGGTCCAGTTCCAGGCCGACGTGAAGCGCGCGCACCCGCTTTCGCTCAAGCTGATCCGGCTTGGCGGCGCGGAGATCCTCGATGGCCTCGTGCAGGCCCTCCGGAGTCTCGTCCCCGATGGACGCGGCGCCTGAGCGTCCCTGGTTCCGTCTTTCTCCTTGGTTGCATCGCATGTCCTTTCTTCGCTTCTCCGTGGCGGCGCTCACTCTCGGTCTGGGCGCGTGCGACTCGCTCGGCGCGCATGCGAGCGTCGTCGCCAAGGCCGGCTCGCACGAGCTGTCCGTTGACCGCCTCGGCAACCTGATCGGCCTCTCGGCAGCGCCCGTCCGCAAGGACGTCGCGCGTTCGATCGCCGAGGTCTGGGTCGACTACCAGCTCCTCGGTGAGGCCGCGGCGAAGGGCGACACGATCGGCGACCTCAAGCTCGTCGACGAGACGATGGTGCCGGTGATCCAGCGCGCGCGCATCGAGACGCTCTACGGCCAGATCTCGCAGGCGTGGAAGGACGCGAAGGTGGACGAATCCGGGCTCGAAGCGCGCTACAACAACGGTGAGTTCCTCGCCGCCAAGCACATCCTCATCAGCATCACGCAGGGATCGCCGCCGGACTCGGTGGCGCGCTTCCAGGCGCAGGCGATGGCGGTCCGCAAGGACCTGAACCCCGCCAACTTCGGCGCGATGGCGGCCAAGTTCTCGAAGGACCCGGGCACGGCCACCAAGGGCGGCGATCTCGGCGTCTTCCCCAAGGGGATCATGGTGCCGGAGTTCGAGCGCGGCATCACGAGCCTCAAGCCGGGCGAGATTTCCGGCCCGATCCGCACCGCCTACGGCTTCCACATCATCCGCCGTTCCATGTACGCGGACGTGAAGGAGCAGGTGTTGAAGGCGGCGACCGACAAGCAGGTGGCCGCTGCCGAGAGCACGTACCTGACCGGCCTCGAGGGCGCCGCCAAGATCGAGGTCAAGTCCGATGCCCCGATCACGATCAAGTCGGTGGCGATCGAGCTCGAGGCGCACTTCGACGACAACACGGTCATCGCCAACATGCAGGGCGGCAACTACACGGCGTCGAATCTCTCGAGAATGCTCCGCACGATTCCGCAGAAGAACCAGCTGCTGTCGCAGCTGCAGTCGGCGCCGGACTCGGTGATCCTCACGCAGTTCCTCAAGCCGGTGCTCCGCACCGAACTGCTCACGCGCGAGGCCGACAAGAAGGGGATCAAGTCGGACACCGCGCTGCTCGGCAACGTCCACCGCACCTTCTTCAACATGGTGAAGGGCGCGTGGAACGGGCTCGGCGTCGCACCGTCGATGCTCGACAGCGCCGGCAAGCTGAGCCCCGAGCAGCGGGCCAAGCTCGCAGGTGACCGTGTCGAGGCCTACATGGACCGCCTCATCAAGCAGGAGATGAACTTCGTCGAGGTGCCGCCGCCACTCGAGGCAGCGCTGCGCGAGAAGTACAAGTCGTCGATCGACAGGGCGGGCATCGATCGCGCGGTCGAGAAGGCGCAGAAGGTCCGCGCGGCGGCCGATTCGGCCAAGGCCAAGAGCGAGCCCAGTTCGGCGGTGCCGATCCCGGGTGGTGCCCCGGCCGCTGGCGCGCCGCCCGCCGCCCCGGCTGCGGGCAAGAAGACGCCGTAGCAGAGCCGTCGGGGTCCGGCTTGGCCGGACCCCGAGCCAAAACTTCACGCCGTCCGAGGGGGAACCTCCCACCGGACGGCGTTTATCTTCCGGATATGCGCCGCTTCCCGTTCTGGTTGTTCGCCGCCCTCTCGCTCCTCGTCGCCGCGCCAGTCGCGCGCGCGCAGGATTCCGCTGCCACCGCCGCGAGTCTTGCGGCTGCCAAGTGGAAGGAGCCGTACGTGCTCGATCAGATCGTCGGCATCGTCGGTGACCGCGCGATTCTCTGGAGCGACGTGCTGATCGCGATCGGTGGCAAGCTGCGTGGGGCGCCGGTGCCGACGGATCCCGCCGAGCAGCTCAAGCTGGCCCAGGAAGCGCTCACGCAGATCGCGGACGAGGAAGTGCTCGTGCAGCGCGCGCGCCGCGACACGTCGATCAAGGTCACGGAGGCGGAGGCGAACACGCAGGTCGACGGGACGCTCAAGCGCATCCGCGAGCAGTTCAAGTCGGACGGAGAATTCCGCGACGCCCTCCGCCGCGAAGGGCTCGGCACGCTCGAGGACTACAAGAAGAAGCTCGCCGATGACAGCAAGCGGCAGCTCCTCCAGCAGCAGCTCCTGAGCAAGGCCAAGCGCGACGGCAAGCTGCTCACCGGCTCCGTGAGCGAGAGCGAAGTCACGGAAGCGTTCGAGAAGAACCGCAACACCCTGCCCAAGCGGCCCGCCACGATCGCGTTCCACCAGATCGTGGTTGCGCCCTCCGCGAGCGACAGCGCGAAGCGGGTGACCTACGCGAAGCTCGACTCGATCGGGCGCGAGCTGCTCAAGGACCCGACGCGCTTCGAGTCGGTGGCCAAGAGCGTGTCGCAGGACCCCGGCTCGAAGGAGCAGGGTGGCGACCTCGGCTGGAACCGCCGCGGACAGATGGTACCGGCGTTCGACCGCATGATGTTCTCGTTGCCTCCCAACACGCTCTCGCCGATCGTGGAGACGCCGTTCGGCTTCCACATCATCCGCGTCGACCGTGTGCTGCCGGCCGAAGTGAAGGCGCGCCACATCCTGCTGCGCCCGGTCATCGACTCGACCGACGTGACGCGCGGCCGCAAGCTCGCCGACTCGGTGGCCGTGGTGTGGCGGAAGGGAGCGGACTATGACTCGCTCTCGCTGCGCTTCCACGACCTGCGCGAGGAACGCGGCAGCGCGACACCGTTCGTGACCGACTCGCTGCCACCCGCCTACCAGAAGGCGCTGACCGGGATGAAGAAGGGGGACGTGGCTGGCCCCTTCGACATCATGGACGTGCGCACGAACCTGCCCAAGTTCGTGCTCGCGCAGGTCATCAGCACGACCGAGCCGGGCGACTATACGCGCGAGGAGTTCAAGGAGCGCATCCGCGAGCAGCTCGCGGACGAAAAGGCGATCCGCCGCCTGATCGACGGTTACCGCAGGGAGACGTTCGTCTCCGCGAAGCTCGCGTCGTTGCCCTCGCCACTGGCGAAGTAGGCGCCACGATGCGCGCGAGCGGCACGCGGCCCCGCCTCGCCATCACGCTCGGAGACCCGCGCGGCATCGGTCCCGAGATCGTCGGCAAGGCACTGGCCGACGCCGCGGTGCGCGCCGAGGCCGACCTCGTGTGTGTTGGCCCGCGCGGGACGGAAGCCGAGGTGCAGGAAGCCACCGGCGACTGGCATCCTGGCGCCGGCGTGGCGCACGCGGGGCGGATGGCGGCGCGCGCGATCGAGCGCGCCGTGGAACTGGCACAATCGGGCGCGGTGCACGGAATCGTGACGGCCCCGATCGACAAGGCGGCGCTCCTGGCCGGCGGCGTCCACGAAGCTGGCCACACCGAGATGCTGGCGCGCCTCACGGGGCGCGAGGTCGCGATGATGCTGGCCTCGGACCGGCTGCGCGTGGTACTGGCGACGACCCACATCGCGCTCCGTGACGTCGTCGCGGCCGTGACACCCGACGCCATCGCGCGCGCCGCACGCGTGACGCGCCACGCCCTGATCCATGACTTCGGCGTTGCCGCGCCGCGTCTCGCGCTCTGCGCGCTCAATCCGCACGCGGGCGACGGCGGACGATTCGGTGACGAGGACGAGCGCGTGCTCCGACCGGCGGCGATCGCGAACGGCCTTGCCGGGCCATTCCCGGCCGACACCGTGTTCGTGCGCGCAATGCGTGGCGAGTTCGACGCGGTGATTGCACCTTACCACGACGTCGGCATGACCGCGATCAAGGTTGCCTCGTTCGGCTCGGCGGTGAACGTGACGCTCGGTTTGCCGTTTCCGCGCACGTCGCCCGACCACGGCACCGCGCTCGACATTGCGGGGCAGGGCGTGGCCGATGCCTCGAGCCTGATCGCGGCGATCCGCCTGGCCGCAAAGCTCGCGCTCACGCGACGCGCCGAGGCATTGCAGCGCGCCTGAGTGGCTCGAGCGCGAAGGGTGCGCTCAAGCTCGCGTCGCGCCGTTCCGCGCTCGTGGTCCGGACGTTAGCGTGC
Organism: Gemmatimonadota bacterium; assembly: GCA_025359135.1. Taxonomy (GTDB): domain Bacteria; phylum Gemmatimonadota; class Gemmatimonadetes; order Gemmatimonadales; family Gemmatimonadaceae; genus JACPPC01. The sequence continues at coordinate 23,381 of JANYHJ010000161.1, forward strand.
AGCATGGCGACGACCCCGGCTCACGCGCACGCGCCTGATCATGCGCGCGATCATGCGCACGATCATGCGCATGATGACGGGCTCGAGCCGGGGCATGATCACGGTCACGCGCACGGTCATCACCACGGGATCGGTCATTCGCACCACCACCATGTGGGCTCGGGGCCGGATGCGGCGCGGCGACTGACGTGGGCGCTCGCCATCACGCTCGTCTTTCTCGTGGCCGAGGTGGTGGGCGGAATCCTGGCCAACTCGCTGGCGCTGCTGGCGGATGCCGGTCACATGTTCACGGACGCCGGCGCGCTCGCGTTGTCGCTCTTCGTGGCATGGTACGCCAAGCAGCCGGCCAACACGCGCAAGACGTACGGGTACATCCGCCTCGAGATCCTCGCGGCGTTCGTGAACGGCGCGACGCTGCTGGCGATTTCGGCGTTCATCACGTGGGAAGCGATCCTGCGGCTCCGCACGCCGGAGCCGACCGAAGGCGGGCTGATGCTCGCGGTCGCCGGGGCGGGGCTCGTGGCCAACCTCGGAGCGGCGTGGATGCTGCGCCCGCGAGACGGCGACTCGCTCAACATGCGCGGCGCCTACCTGCACATCCTGGGCGACGTGCTCGGCCTGCTGGGCACCGTGGTGGCGGCCGTGATCATCCGGGAGACGGGGTGGACGGTGGCCGACCCGCTGGTGTCGATCTTCACGACGCTGCTCATCATCCGCAGTTCGTGGGCGTTGGTGCGCGAGTCGGTGGACATCCTCATGGAGGGTGCGCCGTCGCACATTTCCTGCGATCAGGTCCGCACGGCGCTGGCCGATATTCCGGGGGTGGAGGAGATCCATGACCTCCACGTGTGGACGCTGACGTCCGGAGTCGTGGCGATGAGCGTCCATGCCGTGGTGCCCGACGCCGAGCGTCACCAAGCGGTGCTGGTGGCCGCCCACGACACGGTGACGCGGTTCGGCATCCATCATGTCACGGTCCAGCTGGAGCGCGACCCCCTGCGAGACCGGGAACAGCATTTGCACGCCTGAGCTCCATGCGGTTTTATTGAGGGAGCGGGTCAGCCACCCGTCCCCACGCCGCCCGTCCTGCCACCCACCCCACGACCGATGGCCCAGCTCGATCGCCTCCTCTCGGTGATGGTCACCAACAAGGCGGACTCCATCCAGATCGTGGAGGGGGACGTCGCGAAGATGTTGATGGCCGTCGGTGAACCGCGCCCGATGACCAAGGCGCCGTTGACCGGTCCGCAGGTGCTGGCGCTGCTCTCGGAGATCGCGCCGACGGAAGACCGCGCCAAGCTGAGCTCGGGACAGGGTACGACCTTCCGGTACGACAACGAGGACGGGACGTTCGGGGTGCGCGTGCGGAAGAGCGACACGGGCTGGATGGTGAGCCTCGCGGTGGACGCGCACGGCGACTTCCAGCGGATGACGGGGTCGTTCCGCTCGATGGGCGACGTGGGGGCGGCGCCGGCTACGCCGAGCAATGGAGCGCCGGTGGCGCCACCGCCGCTCGCCGCGCCCGCGGCGCCGGCCGGGTTCGCTGCAGCGAGCGCGACCCCCGGCCTTCGCCAGTCGCGCATCATCCGCATGCAGAGCACGGTGCCCACGGAAGAGGCGAAGGTGGAGATCGACGCGCTGCTGACGTTGCTCGTGCAGAAGGGCGGCTCGGACCTGCACCTGCGCGTCGGGGAGCCGCCGGTCATCCGCCTGCACGGCGAGATGATGCGCATCGAGGGCAAGCGGCCGATCGAGGACGAGATGCTGCGGGCGATGCTGTTCGCGATCATGCCCGAGAAGAACAAGATGGAGTTCGCGGAGACCAACGACTCGGACTACGCGTACGAGATCGAGGGCGTGGCGCGCTACCGCGCCAACGCGATGATGGAGCGGAAGGGCATGGCGGCGGTGTTCCGCGTCATTCCCGCGACCGTGGTGACCGTCGAACAGATGAAGGTCACGCAGGAGGTGCAGAACCTCTGCTACCTGACCAAGGGGCTGGTGCTGGTGACGGGCCCGACCGGGTCGGGCAAGTCGACGACGCTCTGCGCGCTTGTCGACCTCGTGAACCGTTCGCGCACGGACCACATCATCACGATCGAAGACCCGATCGAGTTCGTGCACCCGAACAAGAACTGCATCGTGACGCAGCGGCAAGTGGGCGTGCACACGAATTCGTTCAAGAGCGCGCTGCGCGCGGCGCTGCGCGAAGATCCGGACATCATCCTCGTGGGCGAATTGCGCGACCTCGAGACGACGGCGATCGCGATCGAGACCGCGGAAACGGGCCACCTCGTCTTCGGCACGCTGCACACGACGACGGCGCCGAGCACGGTGGACCGCATCATCGACCAGTTCCCCGCGGACCGTCAGGACCAGGTGCGCACGATGTTGTCGGAGTCGCTCAAGGGCGTGATTTCGCAGACGCTCTGCAAGAAGATCGGCGGCGGCCGCGTGGCGGCGCGCGAGATCATGCTCGGCATGCCGGCGATCTCGAACCTGATCCGCGAAGGCAAGACGTTCCAGTTGCCCGGCGTGATCCAGACGTCCAAGCGACTCGGGATGTTGACGCTCAACGACGCGCTCATCGAGTACGTGAACGACAAGGTGGTGGAGCCGAAGGAAGCGTACATGAAGGCGGTGGAGAAGGTCGGCTTCCTCAACCAGCTCAGGCAGAACGGGCACGACACCAGCTTCATCGAGAGCGAAGAGGGGATGGGGAGTGCCAACACGCCGCCGGGCGGTGCGAAGCCGGGCGAGAAGACGCCGGCACGGCCGCCGCTCAAGCGGTAGCTGGCGCGGCGCGCGCTACTCGTACGCCAGCGCCGCCGCCGTCGTGATCCGCATGGCCCGCAGCGCCGGCCAGAGGCAGGCGACGAACGATACCACCAGCACGACGCCCAGCCACGCGACGACGCCGAACGCGTCGGGTACGAGCGTCACCGGGACCTCGAACATGATGCGCGCGAAGGCGCGTTCGAGGATCACGCTCATCGGCAGCGAGAGCGGAATGGCCAGCGCCCAGCCGAGCAGCGTGACGACGAGTCCCTCGACCTGGATCATCGTGAGGATCGCGCCGTGGCGCGCACCGATGGCGCGCAACACGCCGATCTCGCGCGTGCGCTCGAGCACGCCCAGGCTCATCGTGCTCGCCAGCCCGAGCCCGCCCACGATGATCATCAGCTGCGACATGAGTCCGAGGAACGAGGCCACCATCAGCAGGTGATCCTCGAGCGCCCCGCGTCCCGCCTGCACGAGGTTGGTTGACGACACGAGCAGATTCGCGGCCTCGTAGCGCGCGCGGATGCGCTGGATGAAGTCGGCTTGCGCCGCCGCGCTCATCGGCGTGAGTCGCAGCGCGACCGCGCCTGCCGAGCTGTCGCCGGTCGCGCGCGCGAGCGCACCGCGCGTGACGTAGGCGCCCGCGGACGGGCCCGCGCCCACGATGCCGACGACTCGCCACGTGCGCGCCTTGCCTGCGATGAGCAACTGCACGCGCGCACCGAGCTGGAGCGCCGGTTCGTCCTCGAGCAACCGCGGCGTGACGACCATGCCTTCGCTGTCGGACGCGGCCAGCCACCGTCCCGCCGACGCCGGAAAGGACACGAGCCTCGTGTCAGCGGGCAGCGCGGTGACGACAAACGCCGAGCGTGGCAACGAGTCATCACCGACCACGGCCGCACGTGCGCCACTCCACGCTTCCGCGTGCTCGACGCCGGGTTCGCTCATCGCGAGTGCCACGAGTGCAGCGCCCTCGTGGCGCTGCTCGAACCGCACCGAGAGTTGGTAGCGCAGTTCGTCCTCGTAGAGCGTGCTCACCGAGTCGCGGATCGAAGCGCGCAGGTTGAGCGCGCCGAGGAAGACCGCGCCGCCCGTCGCGAGCGTGAGCAGGGTGAGCACCATGCGCTCGCGCTTGCGGAATGCATTGCGGAGCGAGAGCAGGAGCGGGCGCGCGAGCCCGCTGGCGCCGAAGAGCCGGCCGGCGGCCGTCGCGGGCGCACTGCCGAGTCCAGTATCGCGGAGCGACTCGGAGACGCTCACCGCGCAGCCACGCCGCACCGGCACGAGCGCCGCCAACACCGGCAAGAGCGCGCCTGCCACCAGCTGCACCGCAAACGACCACCGCGGAATCGGCGTGGCGCCAACCTCGAAGTTGAGCATCGACGCCGAGAACTGCGCATACGCGCGCCCGATCACGGCGGCCAGCGGAATGGCCACGATGCACGCGACCAGCCCGAGTCCCAACGACAGCCCGAGATACATGACCGTGAGCTGTTCCGGTGACGCGCCCAGCGTCTTCATGATGCCGATCTCACGCTGCTGGCCGGCGAGCATGCCGGTCACGAGGTTGACGACGAGAAAGCCGCTCAGGAGCAACAGCAGCAGTCCGAACGCGCCCTGCGTGTAGAGCAGCGAGTCCATCTGCGCCTGGTGCTCGTGTCGCCCGGGCACGGGCACGACGACATCGCGCACGCGAGCGCCGGCGCCCTCGGCCACGACGCGCACGCGCGCGGCCACGCGTCGAATGGCATCGCGATCGTCCGCGTGTTCGCGTACCACGATGCGCAGTTCGTTGGGCGTCGAGTCGCCGCCAAGCGCCACGATCGTGGCGGGAGTCACGAAGCCGTAGACGACGTGCTCCATCCAGCCGGGGGGGAGCGTGCCGTCCCGCGCCATGCCGGTGACCGGCAACATGAGTGGTGCGCCCTCGCCAAGTCGCAGCGAGACCGTTCCGCCCGGATGCACGTTGGCGAAGTTGGCGGACGAGTGTTCGATCACAAACGCGCGGTCGGGAGGTGGCCAGGTCCCCGAGTCTCCGGCTACGCGGCCGATGGTGTGCGTCGCGATATCGGCGGAGACGAAGAGCATGGCGGTGCGCGCGGTGCTGTCACTTGTGACGGTGCCCATGACCGTGCGCCGCGACTCGGCTGCCCTGAGCTCGGGCATCGCGCGCACGGCAGCGAGCACCGGCGCAGTGACGGCGTCCATGCGCAGCGTGGCGGACGGCGGGTTGGTGCCGAGGAATCCCTCGACCGTCACGCGACGGAGGAGTGCCCACGTGTCGAGCACGCTGCCCGCTCCCGCGATGCCGATGGCGATGGCGACGATCACGAGCGCCGTACGCGCACCGTGGAGGCGCACGTCGCGCCAGACCTTGAGCACGCGGAGGTTACGCATGCGAGCGGCCGTGGTCGTCGTCGGCCACCTTGCCGTCGGCGAGGGCGATGGTGTGCGTGGCGCGATTGCGCGCGGCCATGTCGTGGGTGACCATCACGACCGTCTGTCCCTCGCGTGCGAGCGCCGCGAAAAGGTCGAGAATTTGTACGGCGGTCTTCGAGTCGAGGTTGCCGGTCGGCTCGTCGGCGAGCAGCACCGCGGGATCGTTGGCCAGTGCGCGCGCGATGGCGACGCGCTGCTGTTGTCCACCGGAGAGCGTGGCGGGGAGCTTGTCGGCCTGGTCGGCGACGCCAAGCCGGTCGAGCAGCACCATGGCGCGTGCGCGCCGTTCCGCGCCAGGCCAGCGGTCACAGAAGTCCATGGGCAGCATGACGTTCTCGGCGGCCGTGAGTGTCGGGAGCAGCTGGAAGAACTGGAAGACGATGCCGACGTTGCGACCGCGCCAAGCGGTGATGGCGCGTTCGGGGAGCGCATGGACCGCCGTGTCGCCGACGACGACGTCGCCGCGCGTGGGGCGATCGACGCCGGAGAGGAGTGAGAGCAGCGTCGACTTGCCGCTGCCGCTCTGCCCGATGACGACCGCGAAGGCGCCGCGCGCGATCGAGAGCGAGACGCCGTCGAGCGCGGTGAAGGTGCCGGCGGCCGTCGGAAAGGTGCGCACGGCATCGCGGAGCGTGATGAGCGGTTGAGGGGCAGCGGCAGTCATGGTGACGGCGGACTCGTGTGGACTGGGCGAGCGGCGGAAGGCCGGCGCCTCGAGCGACAAGCACAAGCGACAAGCACAAGCGACAAGCGACGGGCGTCTGGCGACAGGCGAGAAGCGACAAGGCGAAGGGTAGGAGCGGCATGCGTTCGGCGATACCGCCCCGCGCGCCGTTCACCGGCGCCGATCGACCATTCGGCGAATGGCGCGTGGTTCGCGCGCGCGTTGCGCGACAGGTTGCCTCACGTCGCCTGAGCACCACCACACTCTCCCGGAGTCCATCGCATGATGTCCCGCTCGCTGATGCTCGCCGCCCTCGTCGCGTGCGCGCCGCTCGCCGTCCACGCGCAGCACGCCAGCCCATCCGCCGACGCCGGCGTGCGCGCGCCGCAGGAAGCACGTCAGTTCGACTTCCTGATCGGCCAGTGGGAGCTGAAGGTGACGCCGAAGGTCAACTCGCTCGCGGCGAAGATCCACGGCGTGCCGAAGATGACCGGGCTCTGGAAGGCCTGGCGGGCGATGGACGGGTGGGGCATCGAGGACGAGCTGCGCATCGTCGACGCGTCGGGCAACCCGAAGGCGCTCTCGCACGTGCTGCGCGTGTTCGATCCGGAGTCGAAGCACTGGAAGAACGTCGCGGTCGACGCGTACAACGGCGCCGTGTCGCAGAGCACCGCCGCGTGGGATGGCGCGGTGATGCTCGTGAGCGGGCAGGGCACGGACGGCGACGGGAAGGCGTACCACTCGCGTGTCGTGTTCCGCGACATCACGCCGAACAGGTTCAGCTGGCGTGCGGATCGCTCGTACGACCTGGGCAAGACGTGGACCGAAGGGGTGCTCACGATCGAGGCGAAGCGCAGTTCGGCAGTCGCGGCACGTTAGCCACGCGTCGATGACCCGCGCCCTTGCCGGAGCCAGCTCCCGGCGGGAAGCTTCGCCCATGCGTCGCACCTGGATCTGGCTGCAACTGCTGCTCGGCTGGCTGCCGGTGTGCGTGCTGTACGCGGCGATGATCCTGGCCGCGCACCCGCCCACGGGGGTGCATGCCGCAGCGTTCGCGGCCGTGACGGCCATCGTGCCCGCGGCACTGCTCGGTCTCCTCGTGCGCCGCGTGACGCAGAGGGTGCCCTGGCCGATCCCGTTCCAGGCCTGGTTCGCCCTCCTGCACCTGGGGGCGGCCGCGATCTATTCAATCACGTGGTATGCGTCGGCCATCGTCGTCAACATCGCGCTGCGGCATCTGGCCGGTGCGCCACACGAGTTGAGCGCGGCGCCGGTGATTCCGTTTCTCGTCGTGGGCGTCTGGCTCTACGTCATGATCGCGGGCATCTCGTATGCCATCGATGCCACGGAGCGCGCGGCCCGTTCCGAAGCGGCGGCGGCACGCGCGCAGCTCGGCGCCCTCCGCTCACAGCTGCACCCGCACTTCCTCTTCAACACGCTGCACACGGTGGTGCAACTCATCCCGCGCGATCCGGCGCGGGCCGCCGAGGCGGCGGAGCAAGTGGCCGCGCTGCTGCGCACGGCGGTCGGTGAGATGCGCGATGAAGTCACGCTCGAGGAGGAGTGGAACTTCGTGTCGCGCTACCTCGACCTCGAGCGCATGCGCTTTGGCGACCGGCTGCGCGTCGTGACCGACATCCAGCCCTCGGTGCAGTCGCTGCTCGTGCCGTCGTTCGCGTTGCAGACGCTGGTGGAGAACGCCGTGCGACACGGCGCGCAGCCGCGCATCGAACCCACGACGCTGCACGTAGACGCCGCGATGGAGCGCGGCCGGCTCGTGCTGCGCGTGCGCGACGACGGCGCGGGCGCCACGGCCGACGCGCTCCGCGGTGAGCGGGCGTCAGGCGAGCGTGTGCGCGACGCCGGCACGGGACTCGCCCGGCTGCGCGAGCGCATCGCGGTCATGTACGGCGCCGTGGCGACGCTCGACGTGACGCCGGGAACCAGCGGCGGCGTGAGTGCGATGCTCGCGCTACCGCCGCGCTACGCCAGCGACGCGGACGCATGAGCGTGCGCGTGCTGATCGCCGACGACGAGCCGCTCGCCCGGCAGGGACTGCGTGACCTGCTCGCGGCGCACGAATGGGTGACGGTCGTGGGCGAGGCCGCGCATGGGCCCGCCGCCGTGGAAGCGATCAACGCGCACCAGCCGGACCTCGTCTTCCTCGACATCCAGATGCCGGGCCTGCTCGGCACCGAGGTGCTGGGGCGCGCGACGCATCAACCGCACGTGGTGTTCACGACGGCCTACGCCGAACATGCGGTCACGGCCTTCGAACTTGGTGCGCTCGACTACCTGCTCAAGCCGTTCGGCGCCGCACGGCTCGCGACCGCGATGACGCGTGTGCGCGCCGCGCTCGGCGAACCGGCAGCGACGCCTGCCCTCGACCGGCTGGGCGAGGCGCTCAGCCAGCGACCGATGACGCGCCTCTTCGTGCGCGTGGGCAACGCGCTCACCCCGGTGCCAGTTGAACGGGTGGACTGGTTCGAGGCCGACGGTGACTATGTGATCGCGCATGCCGGCGCCGCACGCCACCTCCTGCACGTCTCGCTCAACCGACTCGAGGGGCGACTCGACCCGTCGCGCTTCCAGCGTATTCACCGCGCGCACCTCGTGAACCTCGCGTCGGTGCGCACCTTCCGGCGCGTGGATGGTCGTCTCGTGGCCGAACTGCACGACGGCACGCGATTGCCGGTGAGCCGCGCGAAGGCGCAGGAGATCCGCGCACAGGGCGCATAACGCGCGCTGGACAGCACGTGCGCGCCCTCGTTCCTTTCGGGCATGGCCGCCACCGACATCGACACCCTGCGCACGCAGCTGCGCGACCGCTACCGGATTGAACGCGAGCTCGGGCGCGGCGGCATGGGGACCGTCTACCTCGCGCGCGAACTCGGGCTCGACCGGCTCGTGGCGCTCAAGGTGCTGCCCTCGTCGGTGTCGG